>NZ_JAMYUP010000014.1:0-145271 GCF_040323155.1 Mesorhizobium sp. M0060 | reverse complement strand
ACTTTCGCGGTCAAAAACCGGTGCTGGTCGGCCTGTTCCGAGGACTGCATTGTGCGTTTTGCCGGCGCCATATCGCCGCCCAGGCGCGGCTCGATCCGGAGCTGCGCGAAAAGGGCGTAGAGAGCCTGACGGTGGTCAACACGCCGATCGAACGGGCGCGTCTCTATTTCCGTTACCACCCGATGCCGAATCTGCTTGCGGCCTCCGACCCTGAACGTGCTTCGCATCGTGCTTTTGGACTGCCCAATCTCGAATTCACCGAAAACGAGACGAATTGGCCGTACAAGGTCTCGATGGCAGCGGTAAAGGATATGCGGGTCGACATACCAAGCGAGTTGCCCGGTCCTATGGATCCTCTTGCGGCCAGCGAAATCCTCGACAAGAGGGACCATTACGAACTGACCGAAGCCGACGAGCAGATGATGGCAACGGGACACGGACAACTGATAGGTCAGTTCCTGCTGGACCGGCAGGGGATCGTCCGCTGGAGCTTCACGGAGGTTCCAGAGGGTGGGCGATACATGTTTGGAGCGCCAAACCCGCAGGAGCTGATGTCAGCCGTCTCCCAAGTGGCCCAATAGACTTGCGAACGAGGTAAACGGGGCGAGAACAAAAAACCAGTTTGTTTACAAATCTAGACATTGGCCTCGACGAGCCAGAATGTACGGTTCTGGCGATGCTTTCTGCCGCCTCTGGACTAGCGAGGTCCTCTGTGGATGGCTCCTGTATCGTGGGGTCGCTGCGACAGCGCCCTTCCAACCGTCAGAATGCCGTCAACGGGAGCGGGGCCGTCCACATGGGGTAATCGCGGGAGCGACGCGCCCTGGAACCGCGGCAGTCTGGTTGCGTGAGCCATCGCAACAACAATAATCTTGAGCGCACGATAGGACTGAGCGCGCACACTGCGGAGCGTCTCGTCGATTGTATCTTGCGCATTGTGACACTGACAAGTTCACCGTTCATTCGAGCACGGCCTCGACACGGGCAACAAAGTAATCGAGCGAGCGATCCCCGCGAATCTCGATGCGCGGAAGGTCGATGGGATCGCAATCGAGGTCCGCCGGCCCGTGTCTGCCGCCGAAGCCGATTCGATAGCCGCACTCCTTGGCCAGCCTGCCAAGCCGTCGGTCGGTGACAGAGAAGGGTGCCGCGAACGCCGTGGTTGGCCGATCGGTCCACCGTTCGATGAACATACGAGAGCGCAGGAGCTCGGCGGCCAAGTCAGAGCTCGACAGACCATCGATCGCGCGATGCGTCGCCAGATGGCTTCCGAAGAACGCACCTTCGGCGGCGAGGCGTCGCACCGTCCTGGCGTCCATAAGCTGCGTTGGCGGACCGCTGTCGGCGTCCCACTGTGCACTTTCACCCACCAGGTCCGTCACCAGGAACACTTCCGCGGTCAGATCGTTCGCGCGCAAGGTCGGCCAGGCATGGTCGGCAAAGTTCTGGAAGCCGTCATCGAAGGTGATGAGCACTGGGCGGCCAACGAAAGGGTGACGGTTGGCGATGAACCCTTCCAGCTGCTCGGACCTAATCGCGTGAAAGCCATTGGCGCGCAGCCATGCCATCTGGCTGGCGAATGCGGCGGGCGTGAGCCGAAAACGGGCGAGCGCGGCCGGACCTTCATCGGAGACGCTGTGATACATGAGGACAGGGATACGCTGCCGCCGCTCGCTACGCGCGACGTCGCGTCGCAAGGCCCGCGCCCCGCCCCAGACGATATTTCGCGCGACCCCGATTTCGACGGGCGCGCGGATTGGCACATGATCAATCATCGGTTCCGTCGCCACGTCGCCTGGTGACAGGCGGCGGAAGCGGTCTATGCGATAGAGCTCGGTCTGGATCGATTGCTCCAAGACGAGGCCTTCGGTCGTTGCCAGCGTCTCTGAGATCACTTGTGCACCGAATGTGTTCCAGTCGAAGCCCGTCCTTTCAACATTGTCACCTAGCACGAATGCGTGTGCGCTGATGAAACTGCCGCCAGGCGCCAACGCCTCAATGACTTTTTTGGCGATGCGCCGCAACTCGGTGAGATCGTCCAGGTAGTAGAGCACTTCCGAACAGACGATCAGATCCATCTCGCCCGGCAGCGTGTCCGCAGAAAAATCCAGTACGCCGAACTCAACATTCGGCTGATCGCTGCATCGCGCGCGCGCCCGTCCGACGGCTACGGCGGAGATGTCAGTTGCGGTCAAATGGCCCACGCGCGGCGCCAGCTGCCGCGTGAAGTGGCCCTCCGCGCAGGCCAGCTCAAGCGCCCGTCCGATGGGACCGGCAGGCAGAATTTCGAGCTGCCGCTCATATTTTTCCTGCTCATAGGGCGAACCGTAGTTCCAGGGATCCTCGGACTCGAAATAGCGATTCCAGTACGACGTGCGATCATTGTCGTGCCCATCCGCGGCCGGTGCACGGCGCGGCGCTGCAAGAGGCTCTGTCGCTTCGGCGCTCGACCCAACCAGCCGCCGCGCTTCCGCGGCCAATCGCGCGAGTTTGCCGAAGTGACTGTCCGGATCAGACCGGCGTCCCGCTATGGACAGCAATGCCTCGGCTGCAAACATGTTTGATTTGTCGGCACCGGCGCCCTTTTGCGGTGCATATACAGGCGATCGCCCCGCAAGCCGCGCGGCACTCTTCCAGAAGCGGGACGCCATGCGTTTATGGCCGGAGAGATTGCGTATAAGCCGCTCAGGGGGCACGAAATTCAGGATCAATTCAATCCAATGACGCTTTGTCACTTTCCCGAGTACGCCGAACTGCACGAGAGCTTCGATCTGGCCATCCATCATCAGATGGGCATAGATTTGATCGATTCCTTCCGGCACTTCGATCGAGGCCGGATTTCGCGCGTCGACACGAATTCCAAGTGTCCGCGCCAGCCTGCGCGGCGCGGCAAGATCGTCGACATCGAGCAGCATTTGCTCAAAGTGATACTGCACGCGGCGAGCCGCGTCGGGATTATTCCAGACCTTGCCGAGTTCGATGATCAACTCGGTGAGGGAGCCGCCGAACCTGTCCCACCTGGCAGCCAATTGCGCTGGCACCGATAGGCTTCCTACCATAAGGCCATCGAAGGCCACCTTGGCGATCTCACGCGCCCATTTACGTCCTGCCGGGAGCGCGCGCAGAGACTGCGGGTTGATCGAGCGCGAGCCGCAGCCGCAATCCGACGCGGCGTTCCACAACGCGAACCACGCGAGTGCTTCGGAAGCGGTGCGACCGTTCGCCTCGATCGCTCCATTGGCGTGAGCCGATGCTGGGTGTTTGACCCTGGGATCAGCAGAAAAGCCGCGGGCGATCACAATTTCCGCATCTGCCAGCATCTGCGTCGAATTGCGGGTGAGCGAGTCGGGGCTGACCCGATAGAAAGCGAGCGGCTCGTCGACCATCACCCAATGTTTGCCTAGACGTGCGAGGCGCTGCCACAGATCCCAGTCCTCGCAGGTGCGCAGCGACACATCGAAGCCGCCCAACTCGACAATTGTCTTCCGGTCGACGAGCAGCGCGTGAGTGCGGATTGCGCACCGGCGCGCGAATGTTTCGAAGGGCTGGATCGCAACCTCCGTCGCGATGCTCGACGGGGTGAGTTCGCCATCGGGCATCACGCGCCGGGAACCGCAATAGGCGGCGACCGCATCGGGCGCGGCTTCAAGTGCGGCCAGCATTTTCGCAAGGAAGCTGGCATCCACCCAATCATCCGCATCCAGAAACATGAGCCAGTGGCCGCGCGCTTTCGACATCCCGCTATTGCGCGCGCCGGCGGCGCTATACGCGCAAGAGCTCAACATCCGAAATCGGGCATCGTGCTCTACATAACCGGCGATGATCGCAGGGGTGCGGTCCGTGGAGGCGTCGTCGACGATGATCGCCTCCCAATCCACTATTTCCTGATCGAGAAGGCAATCGAGTGAGCGCGCCAGCGTTACCTCCGCGTTGTGCGCAGGAACCACGATTGAAACCAAGGGATCATGCGCCACGCCGTCTTACCCGCGCCTGGTTCGAGGTAGAACAAGATGTGTTGATCTTTCTCGGCGTAGGCCGTCACAATCGACGCCGATCAGTCCGTCGACCCATCGTCCATCACCACTATATCCAGTATCTGGTAGGTCTGCCGGCGGATGCCGGCAAGCATTGCGCCGACGGTTTGCTCGGCATTGAGCATCGGTACCACACCGCCTTGCAGTAGCATCCTGGATCATCGAGCTTTCGTTTTCTTCGGCAAGAGTTGGCAAATGTCAAAACCGGATGACGGCATCGGCTGGCAGCACTGCCCTGTCAAGATAAGGGCGAATTAGAGGCGGGCAAAAAAGACTTGAACACAGGCTGAATGGCAGCGCGCATGCCCGACGGCTTGGAGCTGAGGTCGATGCGCCAGGGCATCTCCGCTCTCGCATTTCATCTGCAAAAAGATGATCGCGGGCGAAGACGCGAGCGCAAGCTGATCCGGATCGAGCCGCATGTCGAAATCTACCCGAATGGGGACGTACGAACCGACTTAAGCCGAGAAGATTCCGGCTTGCGGGTCGACAATTTTACTGGCAAGTTTATCAGTTGCTAAATTAGCTCTGTGACAATGTTCAAAAGAAGGGGCATGGGATGGCCAAGGAATCTTCGAGTACCGCTTCTTCGGCAAATAAAGCGGACGCAAATCTGATAAGTAATGCAGACGGAAGCGGGCTGACCTTCATGGCGGGCCAGGCTCGCGAGAGCGGGACCCCCGGCGACGCTGTAGGTGTCGACAAGATACGTGATCTGCTGTTCGGCAACCAGATGCAGGACTATGACCGCCGCTTTTCCAAGCTTGAAGAACGGGTCTTGCAGCGCTTCAAGGATGTCGAATCCGAGGCCAAGCGCAATCTTGAAATGTACGAGTCAAATGCAAAGAAGCAGGTCGACTCGCTTGCGGCGCAATTGCGGAACGAAAAAGACGCGCGAGCCGACGCCGACAAGGAGATTGATCGGAATCTTCGCGAGCAAAATCAGGCGCTCGAAAAGCAGGTGCGCGCGTTGTCGGATCAGTTGAGCGAGCTTGAGCGGGAAGTTGCGGACCGGATAAATCGAAACGATCATTTGCTGCGTGAGGAAATCAAGCAAAAGAATGAAAGCATTCAGATGCTGATGGAGAAAATGTTTTCCGATCTCGGCAATGTCAAGACCGACCGAAATCTTTTGGCTGGCCTGTTTGTCGAGGTTGCAAAATGTCTAAATCAGGATCCCGCCGGCAGCAAGAGCAACTCGGAGCGTACCTGGAAAGTGAGTTGATCGGAACTTGACGTCGACCGTCGACCCAATCAGCCTTCCTCAAAGAGCAGCTTCGAACGATACAGAGATTGATCGCGAGGCTCTGGCCAGTCTATTGATCGAAATTGCCCGGAACGTTGATCCGGACTATCGAGCGCGTTTCGACGGAGTTCCAACCGTCGATCCTCGCATGGAAACGCTGCGCCAGTTGCTGGTCGGCCGCGAAATTTCGGAGCTTTCACGAATTACGCACCTGCTCGACGAACCTGAGCAGCTTGCGGCTGCAGTTGGGGGTGTTCTCCCCAGTGCAGCCGCACGTGCGCCTCATGCGCAACTCGGAGAGGCCCTTGCGCCAGCTGTCGAGAGGGCCGTGCAACGGTCCATCCAGAAGAGCCCGCGTACGCTTACGGATATATTGTACCCGGTGTTTCTGCCGGCTATTCGCAAGTCGATCGGCGAAAAGATCGACCAAACCTTTCAATCGCTGAATGAAACTTTAAGACATATATTTACCTGGCATGGGCTAAAGTGGAGATTTGAAGCTTGGAGAACGGGGGCAAGTTTCTCGGAAGTTGTTCTTAAGCATTCTCTTGTCTATCGTGTGGAACATGTCTTTCTCATCAATCGGAATTCCGGGCTTTTGATAGCGCATGTAACTGCCGATAATGCAACTAGCGAAGATCCTCAACTCATTTCTTCTATGCTTAGTGCAATTCAGGATTTTGTGAAAGACTCATTTAACGAGAAAGAACAGAGCAGTCTGGACACTATCCGTTTTGGGGAACTTCGTCTCTGGTCAGAAGTTGGACCGTTTGCGACCTTGGTTGCGGTGATCCGGGGAAATCCGCCAGAGGAATTACATGAAATAATTCGCGATGTATTGCTTCGCATCCATGATGAATGCTCACAGGCTCTAGAGCAGTTTGACGGCGACAGTTCGCAGTTGGCCGGCGTAGAGACGCAGTTGCAGACCTGCGTTGAACTGAAGCAGGAGGAATCAAACCAGGGATTTCCGTGGCTGGTAGTGGCTGCAGTCCTGCTGGTTTTGATTCCCGCAGGCGGTTGGTTCTTTCTTTCCTGGCAATCCGGGCAGCGCTGGCAGGCGTATGTGTCGCGACTGGGGACCCAGCCGGGCATCATCGTTGCCGAACAAAAGGTGCGCGATGGCCAATTCTATATTGCCGGTCTGAGAGACCCGCTTGCCGCCGACCCGCAGTCGCTGTTGGCCGGAACGCAGGTCGATCCCGCCCGCGTTCATTCACGCTGGCAATTCTATCAGAGTCTTGATCCGGAGTTCGTGTTAAAGCGGCTAACGGCGTCGCTGGTTCCGCCGGATTCAGTACGACTTTCAATCGTCAATGATCGCATCGTTGCCGAGGGGGAGGCTCCCGACACCTGGATAGATCGGGCGCGCGCAGCGGCCCAACAACTTTCGGCAGGCGGACCGGAATTCGATATCTCCAGGGTTCGTGATGTGAGCCCCGAAACACGCGCGGTGGAGCACTGGCAGGCCTATGTGTCGCGACTGGAGGCCCAACCGGGAATCATCATCGCCCAACAAACGGCGAGGGGCGGACATTTCTATATTTCCGGCCTGAGAGACCCGCTTGCCGCCGACCCGCAGGCTCTGCTGTCCGGAACGGAGGTAGATCCCGCCCGCGTTCATTCGCAGTGGCAATTCTATCAGAGTCTTGATCCGAAGTTCGTCCTGAAGCGGCTGATGGTGTCGCTGACCCCGCCGAAATCGGTTCGGCTTTCGATCGTCAATGATCGCATCGTTGCCGAGGGTGAGGCTCCCGACACCTGGATAGATCGCGCACGCGCAGCGGCCCGACAGCTTTCGGCAGGCGGACCGGAATTCGACATCTCCAAGGTTCGTGATGTGAGCCCCGAAGCACGCGCGGCGGAGCACTGGCAGACTTATGTGTCGCGACTGGAGGCCCAAGCGGGAATCATCGTCGCCCAACAAACGGCGAGGGGCGGACATTTCTATATTTCCGGCCTGAGAGACCCGCAGGCCGCCGACCCGAAGGCTCTGCTGTCCGGAACAGGGGTCGATCCTGCTCGCGTTCATTCACAGTGGCAATTCTATCAAAGCCTTGATCCGAAGTTCGTGGTGAAGCGGCTGATGGCGTCGCTGACTCCGCCGGATTCAGTACGGCTTTCGATCATCAAGGATCGCATCGTTGCCCAGGGTGAAGCTCCTGCCGCCTGGATAGATCGGGCGCGGGTCGCCGCCCAACAGCTGTCCGCGGACGGACTCTCTCTAGAACTCTCCGAGCTGCGTGAGTTGACCCCTCCGCAACTCACTCATTTGAGGGAGGCTATTCAAGCGGTCAACATTTTCTTCGATTCTGGCAAGGCTGTACCGGGACCAGAGCAACTGCCGGTTCTCGACAAATTGGCGAATCAGTTGAAGGAATTGGCCAAGGACGCCCGCAAGGCAGGCGTAACAGCACAGTTCATGTTGACCGGCCATTCGGACGAGACGGGCCGTGAAACGGCCAAGTTGTCGATCAGCGCCGCGCGCGCGGAAACAGTTCGTGCGCTTCTCAAGAAGCGCGGCGTCGATCCGGAGTTGCTCTTGGTTCGCGGCGCGGGCACCTTTGAGCCAGCGGAGATTGAAAATAGCCGAACCGGGAACTCCGCCAACCGCAGAGTTTCGGTTACGGTAAACTTCCACTAGGCGGAGCCCAGGATATTGCAAAAGAAGATCTGCATGTTGGGCGGGTTCGCTGTCGGAAAGACGAGTCTGGTTCGCAGGTTTGTGCAAAGCATCTTTTCAGAAACCTACTTGACCACGGTGGGAGTGAAAATCGACAAGAAGAGTGTCGCATTCCCGGACAAAACCGTGGATCTGATTTTGTGGGATTTGGCCGGCGAAGACGATATCGGCTCATTCCGCGTCAGCTATGTGCGAGGTGCGAGTGGGCTCGTGCTTGTCGTCGATGGAACACGCGCTGCTACTCTTGCCGTGGCGCTCACGTTGCGCGAGCGGGCCGAGGCTGAATTCGGCGCTATGCCGTTTGTATTGCTGTTCAACAAATCCGATCTGGCCGATCGGTGGGCAATATCAGATGGTGAAATTGACGAACTGAGGCAACTTGGATGGCAAATCTATCTAACAAGTGCGCTTTCGGGTGAACATGTTGATGATGCGTTTCGTCAACTTGCTTCGATGGTCAGCAAATAAACCATGCATGTCTTGCCAAGAGAAGTTAGAAGCTGGATTTACGATTTCTTCTACAACGAGCGCTCGGTCGCATATCTGAAAATCGACGCCCAGCTTTGCATAGCTGCGAAGGGCGGTAACGTTAAACATTACGGACTCTCGTCAGTTCGCATAGGTAAGCCTGTTGCCGAGCAGCTTGAATTCATGGAAGGTTTGTTGCCCTGCCCGGAGCTTCCATATGATATGGCCATGGTCGAACTGCCCAGCGGGCGTGTCGCGGACCTCCATCTTTTTGCTGACAATGCCTGCGTGTGGCTGCTCTTTCTTGACGCCACTGCCGAACGCGACAATAGGCAGCGGCTTCAACAGAAGGCTTATGAAATGACGCTCCTGCAAGAGAGGGAGCGTCAACTCAACGAGAAATTACAATCGACAAACGAGGCGTTGAGGGCGAGCCAAGAGGGATTGTCGCGTGAATACCAGCGCGCCGAAGCCCTACTCCTCAACATTCTTCCGGCGTCGATCGCGGAGCGGCTAAAAGCGCACGAACAAATTGCAGACAACCACGCGGAGGTGAGTGTGCTTTTTGCCGACATCGTCGGTTTTACGGAAAGAGCGCGGAGCGTCGGAGCCGTGACGACGCTCGCTATTTTAAATTACTTCTTCAAGGCGGCGGATCTGCTCTCGGAGCGATACGGCTGCGAAAAGATCAAGACAATCGGCGATTGTGTGATGGTGGTCGCTGGCCTGCCCGCTGCGCGATCCGATCATGCGGAAGCCCTTGCGCACTATGCACTTGAACTGCGGAAGGCGGTTAAGCGCGAACGCTTCGCAGGAGAACCGATAAGACTCAGAATTGGAATTCACTCAGGACCAATCGTGGCGGGCGTCATAGGCAAAAGGCGGTTTGCCTATGACCTATGGGGCGACACCGTTAATCTCGCCGCACGTATCCAAACGTCCGCGGAGCCCGATGAAATCCGTATTTCGGATGCAACTCATCAACTGCTTGGACCAAATTTTGCTTGCGACCCACTCGAGGAAACGGAATTGCGTGGTACAGGTCGTGTGCGAATGTGGCGGCTCCCGGCCTGATTTGCCGCATGGCAGTGCCGACCCGGAAGCGCATTGCATCTCAAGCAACATCATGGTTTCGAATGTCCGCAGCGGTGCGCGAAGCAGTTGACCACCGAGCGACCGCCAAAGGTCTGTCCTGGTCAACTCAGGAAATCAGTTCCTGAGATTTAACGTCGATGCCCAGTTCATAGAACGGCCGGAGGCCTGGGCCGAGGTCGGAATGCCCTGCCCCCGCGGCTAAATAAACACCGCCAAGTACCCGGCGCAACGGTCTGGCTCGGAACGATGACGTCTTGCACCGCAACATCGGTTTCTTCAAGGTAGGGCAACAACGGACATAGATGTCGTTGCTCGCCGATCTGACCGGAAGGTTAACAGCACGATGCCACTCATGACTCGACGATTGGGAGCCACGAACCTGGCGCGCCCGGCACGGCGTCTCGGAGACCTGACTGCGATGTTTGCCCTGATTGCCAGGCCGCTCGTCTTTGGGATCGCCCTTTTGTTGGCTGGTCAGGCGCAGGCGCAGGCGCCAGCGACCGTCCCGCCTGAAAGGGTCAAACAGCTGTTCGAGCTTCTCGACGATCCGTCAGTGAAGGCCTGGGTGGCCGAACAGCGAAATCAGGACGCCGGGTCAACGGGAGCGCCCGCCGAGAGAGGGGTTTCGCCGACCGACGCATCGTCCGGCGCCGTGGCCGCACCAGGCCAGATGAATACGATGGCATCCTCGACGCTCGATGGGATCAGGCATCATATCGAAAGAATCGTGCGAACTTTGCCCTTGCTGCCAGGCCAGTTCGCGCGCGTTCGGGCAGAGACGATGGAGGATATGTCCAGCAAGGGGCCTGCCGGCGTATTTGTGCTGATTGCAATGTTCATCGCTGCCGGCCTGGCACTCACTTGGGCAACGTTCAAGCTCACCCGTCCATTTCGTCTTTGGATTATCGCGCAACCGAAGGATACGCCTGTTGGGCGAGCCAAGAAAATTGGTGGCCGCCTGCTTTATTCCAGCATGCTGATAGTCTCTTTCGCACTGGGCAGCGCCGGCGCGTTCATGTTGTTCGACTGGCCGATGCTTTTCCGCGAGATTGTACTGACATTTCTGATGGCGGCAGTCGTTACATGGGGTGTGCGCATGTACGTCATGGCCATGCTCGTCCCTTCCTTCATGAACGTCGAGAACGCCGTCGAGGTTCGTGCTTTGCCGATCACCAACGAAGCGGCTGACCATTGGTCCTATTGGCTACCCCGGATCGTCGGCGTCTTCGCCTTCTTCGGCGCCGCGTTTATCCTCTTGCCAGGTCTCGGCATCGATCAGGACGGAATGATGGTCCTGTCACTGGGCGCCGATTTCGTGCTGCTGTTGCTCCTGCTGCTCGCCATTTGGCGTCGGCCAAGAACGCAGCGAGACGGTGCGCGCCACATCGGTCACACGGAAGCGACATGGATATTGACTGCTTATTTCGTCGTCCTGTTCCTGCAGCGTATCGCCGGCCTTTATATATACTTCTGGTTCACCTTCGCCGCATTCTTCCTGCCTTTGGCAATCGTGGTGACGCAGCGCGGGGTTAATTTCGTTCTGCGGCCAGGTTCGGAAGATGTCGGCCGGCCCACGATCCCGGCGGTGACGATCGCTGTCATCGATCGCGGAATCCGAATGATTTTCATCCTGGCGGCGGCTTACCTTCTCGCACGTGTCTGGGGTCTGGACATGCAATCCATGCGGGACAGCGATACGACGACGACGTTCATATTGCGCGGCTTGATCAATGTCGTGGTCATTGCCCTCGCCGCCGACTTCGGCTGGTCGATCATCAAAGCTTTGATCGAACGAAAGCTGGGCATCGAAACACCGCACCCTGTGATCAGCGACGAGGACGTCCCGATCCTCGATCCGCAGCAGGCGCGGCTGCACACGCTCTTGCCGATCCTCCAGAACATTCTGCTCGCATCGATCATCGTGATGGCGGTGCTTATGATGCTCGCCTCGCTGGGTATCCAGATCGGCCCATTGATCGCCGGCGCTGGCGTCGTCGGCGTCGCCGTGGGCTTTGGGGCACAAACCATCGTCAAGGACGTCATTTCAGGCGTGTTTTTTCTGCTCGATGATGCGTTCCGTGTTGGCGAATACATTTCATCGGGCAATTACAAGGGTACTGTGGAAAGCTTTTCGCTGCGCTCGGTGAAGCTGCGCCACCATCGTGGTCCGCTGTTCACGATACCTTTCGGTGAACTCGGGGCAGTCCAGAACCAGAGCCGTGACTGGGTTATCGACAAATTCAACATCACCGTTGGTTATGACACCGATATCGACTTCGCTCGCAAGCTGATCAAGCGGATCGGCCTCGAACTGGCGGAAGATCCCGAGTTCAAACACTGGGTGCTCGACCCGATCAAGATGCAGGGCGTACAGGAGTTCGGCGAATACGGCATCGTATTGAGGGTCAAGGCCACAACCAAGCCGGGAGGCGCCTTCGGTATGAAACGCAAATTCTATGTACGCCTCCGCCAGGTCTTCAAGGAGCAGGGCATCGAACTCCCATTTCCGACCGTCCAGGTCCAGGGGCTACAGAACCAACATGGGGCAGAGAATGCACCGTTGGAGATCACACCCGAGTTGAAAATGGCCGTCGCGCAGTCGCACACTATTCGGCGCAGAAAAAAAGCTAGCACAACGGAGTAGAAAAACTGTGACACCTGCCGGTCACAACGCGGTTTTCCGCAGGGCCAAAAAATGTGTGACTTAGGTAGTCGATAGTTTCAGTTGATGTTGATGATGCAGGAACGATAGTGAACGAGATGAACCGCAAATCTTTGTTTTTCTACGAAAAACTACGCGGGAGCACTCCAGACTACGCTAACCCTCGCTCCCACTCGATTGTTCGGGGGCAGGTCAACAAATTGAATTCATTCACAAAATTATTTTCCGGTCCAAATACTACCGGCGGGGGACCCGTCAGAAAATTACAATCCTGATTTCGTTGAGGAATTTTCGGCGATCTCCGCAAGCCATCTATCGACTACTATTGGCCCTCAGCGCGCCATTCCAGGTCTGACATCCGAACCGCAAACGCTGCCAAAGTACCGTCAGCACCCCATCCTCAGCACCTCGAAACCTATGCGAACGGGCAAGATCAAGCGGCATGAACGCCGACTGATCGTCCCGCTCGCCGACAGCACGATCTATGAGAAGGAGACTTCCCATAGCCAAGTGAGAGAAGAGCACTGGTGCACTGATCTGCAGTCGCCCGTGCAGCTCACCTCGACCTCACGCAGTTCGCCGAGCCAACCTTCGGTTCGGGTAAAGAGCGCCGGCCGCCGTCCGTGAGCTTAAGTGTGCGGTCACCTCGTTCGAATAGTCCCACGCCCAGGCCCGATTATGCGCCGCGACAAGGTCGCCGTAGGTCGACCGCTTTTCCGACTGGCCGAAAAGACCGGACGGACGAGGCGACAAATACGAAATTAGAGACACCCGGAAGGTCCATCAAGTGTCTCTCCAGCGAGACAGACTGTCTAATTTCGATGACTTATGGCGCGGATTTCGAACGCTTACCTTCCGCCAAGAAGGAGAACCACATGACACAATCCGCTGACCTCAACCGGGCCGATTCCAATTCCGAACCGCTTGCGCGCGGGCGAGCCTTACGTCTTCAAGCCTATGGCGGCCCCGAATCCCTGACAGTCGATAGCGTATCCGCGCCCGAGCCGGGTCCGGGCGAGGTCTTGGTGTCGGTCAAGGCCGCCGCGGTAAACGGCATCGACTGGAAAATCCGTGAAGGCTACCTCCGCGAGCGCTTCAAGCTGACCCTGCCCGCGACGCTTGGCATCGAAATGGCCGGCGTCGTGCTTCGGACCGGCCCCGGCGTCACAGGCGTGAAGCCCGGGGATCGGGTTATGGCTGCCCTCGGTGGCGTCGGAGCCTACGCCGACCATCTTGTCATCAACGCCGAGAAGCTCGTCCTGACTCCGTCAGCCCTGTCGGACGTGGAGGCGGCGGCCATTCCGGTCGCGGCGATGACAGCCTGGCATGTCATTCAGGCCGCGGATTTCGACCTCTCCGGACGGCGGGTGCTGATCCATGGCGCAGCCGGCGGCGTGGGCGGCTTTGCCGTCCAGTTCGCCAAGGCGGCCGGAGCGACCGTCTATGCCACGGCCTCGACCATGAGCCTGCCGCATGTCCTGGCCCTCGGCGCGGACGAAGTGATCGACTATCGGCAGCAGAACTTCGAGCTGCTTGCGCGCGACATCGATTTCGTCGTCGACCTCATCGGCGGTGAGGTCGTGGACCGCTCCTGGGCACTCCTGTCGCCCGATGGCCTTCTCGTAAGCATCGCCGCTACAGACCTCGCATCGCGTACGCCGCCAGGCCGCCGCGGCGTCTTTTTATCGAACAAGCCCGACACCGCGCGTCTGGCCGCGATCGTCCAGCAGGTCGCTGCGGGCACTCTGACATCGACGATCGGCGACGTGGTGGGTTTCGATGATTTGGCTTCCGCAATCGAGCGCAATCGCACCGGCCACGCGCCGGGCAAGATCGTCGCCGACCTCACCCGCTGATCACCTCGTTTCTAACTTCAAGGATTTCATCATGACGACGATTTGGAATCCGGTCGGCGTGGGCCGGATGGACCTACCCCATCGCCTGGCCCTGGCCCCGATGACCCGCAGCCGTGCCGAGTTCAACGGCGTACCGGGCGAGCACGCCGCTGAATACTACGCCCAGCGCGCCTCGCTGGGCCTATAACCGAGGGTGTGCAACCCTCGGCCGATGGCCAGGGCTATTTCGCGACGCCGGGGATCCACGCGCCCGAACATGTCGCTGGCTGGCGCAAGGTCACCGATGCGGTTCATGCAAAAGGCGCGAAGATCTTCCTGCAGCTCATGCATGTCGGCCGCATGTCGCACCCGGACAACACGCCGCATCACCGTCAGCCCGTCGCCCCGTCGGCCGTCGCGCCCGGTGAGCAGATGTTCACTGCGAGCGGCATGCAGCCCATCCCCGAGCCGCGCGCGCTGACGACCGAGGAAGTCGCCGCCACGGTGCAGGATTTCCGGCGGGCCGCGCGGCTGGCTATCGATGCCGGCGCCGACGGCGTCGAGATTCACGGCGCCAACGGCTATATCATCCATCAGTTCTTTGCGCCGAACGCCAATCACCGGACCGACGCCTATGGCGGGCCAATCGCCAACCGCATCCGGTTCGCCGTCGAAGTGGCGCAGGCTGTCGCCGATGAGATCGGCGCCAATCGCACCGCTATCCGCCTTTCGCCAGGCCTGCCTTTGGGCGGGCTTGATGAAGGTCCGGAGAGTCCTGCGCTCTATCGCGAACTGGTCGCCGCGCTGGCACCGCTGAAGCTGGCCTATCTCCACCTGATGTATGGCGGGGGCGACGAGCTCCTCGCCGACATCCGCCATGCGTGGCCCACGACCCTGATGGTGCTGCGGCTCGGGCGCACGCGCGAAGCCCTGGACCAGGACATCGTCTCGGGCCAGGCAGACATGACCTCGATCGGCCGTTGGGCTTTGGCCAATCCCGACTTCGTCGAGCGTCTGCGGTTGGGCGCGCCCTTCAACGAGTCCAATCCGGCCACCTTTTATGGCGGTGGCGCGGCCGGCTACACGGACTATCCGCGGCTTGGCGACTGATGCGTTGCTGCTGTAGTTCATCGGACTGTAGCAGCCATCATCGGGCGGTCGTCGCTTGCGTCATTGGATCAAGCTGGCCCTGCGACATGGCTGACGGCGTTGGCCGACAGTAAGGTAACTGTGGCGGCTTCAAATCCGAATGAAACGCTGCCAATTCGTCGGGAGTGCCTTTGGGAAACGCTTCCCTCAGATGGTCGAGAAAGGCGGAAACGCGGGCGTTCAACAGGCGCCGCGACGGGTAGAGCGTCCACAAGGCAGTATCTGGGGCATCCACGTCCGCCCAATGCACCAACGTGCCGGCGGTCAGATCATGACTCACGAGCGATACCGGCAACCGTGCCGCACCCGCACCCATGACGACCGCATCGCGAACCATGATGAGCGACGACAGGCTGAGCACCGGGGTGAACGCGATCGTCGTCGGCCCCGTGTCCGGTTTGATGTTCCACGACGAAAGTCCTCTGTCCGAGCCATGAACGACAGCCGGAACGGCGTCTCCGTCTTGCGGTCTCGCCACTTGCGGGCTCGCCACGATCACAAGCCGATCACGCATGAAGACCCGTCCCACCAAGCTTTCATCGGAACGCGGATTGACGCGAATGGCCAAGTCATACCCTTCTTCGACCATGTCGACTGCGCGGTCTTCGGTCGTGACTTCAAGGATAACGTCGGGATATTTGAGCGAGAAGCCTGCCGCCAGCTTACCCATCGCAAGTTGAGAGAAGAGCAATGGCGCACTGATCCGCAAATTTCCACGCGGTTCTCGGTCTCCCGACGCAATCGCTGCGGCCGTCTCCTCCACTTCCGTCAGCAAGCGACTGGTTCGCTCATGCAGGGCCTTTCCCTCCTGAGTGAGCTTCAGCGCACGCGCTCCGCGCGCGAACAAGCGTAGGCCTAGGCTATTCTCCAGTTCGGCAACGCGCCGGGAGAGCGTCGCCTTGGGGCGCCCTGTGGCGCGCGCGGCTCGCCCGAACCCACCATGACGTGCAACCAGATTGAAGTCGGCTAAGGCGAGCAGGTCCATATGTTCCACCAGTGAGACAGGATGTCTATAAATGGCAGCTACCGGTGCGTTTGTGGACTCCTAAATAGGTATTAGCGATTTGAGACAAGCTGGAGTACGTCCGGGAACTGGCGCTAGCAGACCCGCCTTTGTGCGCGCTATTCTACGCCAGAGCACTATCGCCCTTTGAAGCGACTTTACATCATCCTGAAAATGGGCGCAGATCGGACGTGCGAGGCGGAAAAGGAGAACGCCAGTTCAGTGGAGTGAGAACCAACTAGACCGACAATTGCCCGAGGGTGAAATTCGCCGCCGAGACTACGCTATTGCCGCCGTTTATCCCTCACTCCCACTCGTTCTGAAGCATCATAACGCATTGATCCATCGAGGCAAATCTTTCCGCTGACGACGAAGAACCGTATCCTGGATCCGTCAGAAATTCTCGCTCTTGAATTCAAAGGAGAACTTCGGCGATCCGCGATTTGCTCGGTTTTACAGACTATCGATATCGAGTGGTCGATTTTCCTCGGAGTCCTCCGCAAGAGCGGCGTCTCCAGCTGCCCTAAAAGACCGTCAGCGATGGTGAAGTCCGTCGCCCGCCAGTAGTGTGGCCCTCGCGCCGATTGCGATACGGCGCGCCATTCGCGGATTGAACGACACCGCTTCAAGCGATCGCAGCTCGGCTTCCGACCGGATTACGGCAAGCGTCGCCGGCGACCTGCCGCGCATCAGTCGCGCGATATGGACAGCCCCGCGAGAAGCGGCGCGTACGCGGCGAGCCTGCGGGATACGAACTCAGTGAAGAGCCGCACGCGCTTCGTCTTGCGTGTCTCCCCCTGTGTGAGGAGCCAAACCGTTCCGTACATGTGCAGGTCGGTACCCGGCACCCTCACCAGTAGGGGGTCGGCATCGCCAACGAAGCACGGCAGTGTCGTCATCCCGAGCCCTTGCCGTACGGCAACGATCTGCGCCTCAGCGTCCGTGGTCCTGAAGGGAACCCCCGTGGTACGAACCTCACCCTCGCTGGCCCATTCCGGAATTCCATGAATGCTTATGACGATCCACCGGATGGGATCAGGCGCGCCCGCACGCCACGCGGCTAGTCGATCGCAGGACATGTAGATGCCGCCGAACAGTTCCGGTCCCTTCAGGCCGTGAAGATTGAGCGGCAGGGTTTTGCGGTCGTAGACGACGCGGATCGCGACGTCGGCCTCTCGGTTGGTCAGATTTGCCAGCTCGCCGGACGACAAGATTTCCATCTCGATGTCCGGATGCAGACGCGCGAAATCGGCGAAGTCCGGCATGAGCAGGTGTGTCGCGAGGGGCGGTGCCAGCGTCACCCGCAGAAGCCCGCGCACGCTCTGGTCGCGCCCGAAGACGCGCGTCTCCAGCAGGTGCGACGACACTTCCATCTGGTCCGCGAACTCGAGGACCTCCTCGCCCGCAGCCGTCAGGCGGTAGCCCGAAGGCAGCTTTTCGAACATGTGCACGCCGAGGCGTTCCTCGAGCTGGGCGACACGTCGCAGCACGGTCGAGTGGTTCACACCGAGGCGCTCGGCGGCGGCCCGCACCGAGCCTCCGCGCGCGACGGCAAGAAAGTAGCGAACGTCATCCCAGTCGATCATGGTGCAATCCGGCACCGCGGAGTTTGCCAGCCTGGGTCCAACACCATCGAACATCCTCTCGAATGTGGGGTAGCACGGGCGGTGATCATAGCCAATGCCGACAAGCACGGCCCAATTCCGAACGGCGGACGCCGATCGTCGCGGCTGGCGTCAGTCGTCCAGCCGGATCGATTTCGCACCACCGATGTGCGCGCTTCCGCACTCAACAGCTGACGCCGGCGGACCCATTTCGAGGTTCTCGGAGGCAGATGCTGTCCCGACACCACGAAAGGAGAAGTCATGGGAAAGCTTGAGGGTAAGGTTGCAGTCATCACGGGTGGATCGAGCGGCATGGCGCTGGCGAGCGCCAAGCGGTTCGTTGAAGAAGGCGCCTATGTTTTCATCACGGGCCGGAGACAGGAGGCGCTGGACGAGGCGATCAAGCTGATCGGCCGGAACGTGACCGGCGTGCGCGGCGACGCGGCCAATCTCGACGACCTCGACCGCCTGTTCGATACAGTCAAGCGGGAAAAGGGCAAGATCGACGTCCTGTACGCGAGCGCCGGCACGGGCGAAGCCGTCCCACTGGGCGAGATTACCGAGCAGCATTTCGATGCGACCTTCGGCCTGAATACGCGCGGCACACTGTTCACGGTGCAAAAGGCGTTGCCGCTGTTCAACGATGGCGGATCGATCTTCATGACCGGGTCAGTTGCTTCGGTGAAAGGTTTTCCTGGTTACAGCGTGTATGCGGCGAGCAAGGCGGCGTTGCACGCATTCGCACGCGGGTGGCTCAACGAACTGAAGGGCAGGAATATCCGGGTGAACGTGCTGCACCCGGGGCCGATCGCCACACCGATGCAGGACCAAGTTCTCACCGAGGAGGCGAAGCAGATGTTCGAATCCCTGATCCCGCGGGGAAAGATGGGGCGTCCTGAGGAAATTGCGACGGCCGCGCTGTTTCTTGCTTCCGACGATTCGAGCTTCGTGAATGGGGTGGAGTTGTCTGTCGATGGCGGCTTCTCGGCCATCTGAAATCGCGCCGGATCGCGGGAAGCGGCTGACCGGCGGGAACTAGCGTGTCCATGGTGGAACGACCACGCAAAGGTCGCCACACAGCGGAACGAATAACCCAGCGCCGTTGAAGGCCGGGGAAATCAATACCAACACGGATCGGAGAAGCATTATGAGCTACGCAATTGTAGGATTCGGTAAGATAGGCCACGCCCTCGCCCGCGCCTTCGCCCGTAAAAACATCGACGTGGCCGTCGCGAGCCGCCGGCCGCCCGAGGCGTTGGCGCCGCAGGCTCGGGCGATTGGACCCAGGGTCGTCGCCAAGTCGCTGCGGGATGCACTCGAGGCCGACACAATCATCTTGGCAGTCCCGTTCGGAGAGCATCGCGAAGTTGCGAAGGCTCTGCCGAGCTGGGAAGGCAAGACAGTCATCGACGCGACGAACGTGTTTCCAGTGCCTGAAGAGCTGGACGGTCTCCCGTCCTCCGCCTTCGTCGCGAAGGCGTTCACCGGCGCCAAATTCGTGAAAGGTTTCAATCACCTGGTTGCGGCCACCCTGGCTGCCGATCCGATCGTCGAGGGCGGCCACCGGGTCGTCTTTCTGTCGAGCGACGACGAGGACGCGATCGCTCCCGTGGCGGCCTGGCCAAACAACTCGGGTTCGCACCCGTCAAGCTGGGAAAGCTCAACGAGGGTGGCGCGCTGGTGCACGCACGCGGCCGCACTTGGGGCCAGCTCATCTTCCAGGATTTGTTCAAGAAGGAGCAGTAATCGAATCTACGGTCGTGTGATCGACGCCGAGAACTGGTCGCGCGCTAACTTCTTCGAGCAGCGCGCGGCCGAATATTTGAAGGCCACAAAGTCGCGAAGGTTGGGGTGGGCCCGACGGGGTATGGGCGCCGCCACGGTACTCCCCCTCATTCCCACTCGATTGTTCGGACGGACCATAAGTAGCTGATTTCGCTCGAAATTTCCTCAGTTTAGATGATGATAAGCCGACATGGGGCCGTCAAAAATCTACGCTGTTGATTTTAAACAGATTTTTCACTGAATATTTTTCGCACGGTTTCGGTATCTATCGAAGTCGATTGCCTCTGAGAACCGATTTTTAGCGGCTGGGAGCCGCTCCACTACCAGCGGAAAAGTACCGTCATGTCGCTTGTAGCAAGGTTTCGTCGCCCGGGCGAGGCTCGTCCAATCCGCGCCCCAGAGCAAGCCTACACGAGGGCCTGACGCACCGTGTCGCCGTGAAGTAAGGTGGCCGGCAAGCCTGGATCGATGCCGGTCATGGCGATGGAGACGTCCCAGAGCCGCTTCGCGAGCGCGGGATCTTCGGCGTGCGGCGCGCGCTTTGCTTCGCCGGCTACACCGCGGATTCCGCCAAAGCCGGTGGGACCGTAATAGCCTCCGGGCTTCACCTTGCCGGTTGCAGCCAGAAGTGCCGGCCACGCGCCCTTGTCGGCGCTATTGAGCAACAGGCCGACGATTGGGCCTACGATCTGGATCAGCCCCATGTGACGGCCAAGACTTGTGGCGGCGACTCCAGGGTGGACGCCGATTGCTGTGACGGGCGACTTCGCCGCGCGCAGGCGACGATCCAGTTCGAAGAAGAACAGCGCGCTGGCCAGCTTGCTGGCGCCGTAGCGATCGTTCTTGATGTAGCTCTTGTCGGCGTTGAGGTCGTCCCAGTCGATCTTGGCCTTCAGATGCGCGACGCTGGAGGTCACGACCACCCGCGCTCCCGGGGTCTCCGCAAGTTTAGGCAGGAGCAGCGAGGTGAGCGCGAACACGCCGAGATGATTGACGCCGAACTGCGATTCGAACCCCTGCTTCGTGCGCGTCAGCGGCGGGTTCATGATCCCGGCTTGTTGATGAGCGCATCGATCCGTGGCTCCTTCGCGGCGATCTCGGCTGCGGTGCGAACACTGTCGAGGTCACCGAGGTCGAGCGGCAACCAGACGAGATCGGCGTTCGGCGTGATCCGCTTGATCCGCGCGATGGCATCCTGCGCCCTGGTCTGCTCGCGGCAGCCAAGCAGGACGCGCGCGCCCCTGGCGGCAAGCACCCGCGCGATTTCGAATCCTACGCCGGCGTTGGCGCCGGTGACGATGAAGCTTTTTCCCGTCTGTTTGGGGACGTTGGCTTCGGTGAAACCCTTACTATTCGACATCTTCGATCCTTATGTGTGAGTGCTTACATGCTCATTTATCGGTTAAAACTCAGGCGGCAGACCCCTTCCAGAACAGGTCGAACCCGGCCTGGCGGATGGCGTCACTTTCCTGGGGTCTGGCCGTGACCGCATTGATGCTGATGTCAGCCAAGTCGAAGAGAATGGTATCGATGTAGAAGGCGATCCTGTCAGGCGCGGCATGGCCGGCGAGACACTCTTCCACCATCGTCCGCGCATCTCGCAGCATAGCGTGGCACCGGTTCCGGCTTTCCGCCGTCACGCGATCTGACACCTTCAGCTGGCGAAGGGCCTTGCGCGCTGTGGCGTGAGCCAGTCCCCAGTCAATCAGACGGTTCCAGACCACAAATAGTCGGTCTTTGGGGGAGGCGTCCGCCGGATATGGGGCCAGCATCATCTCTACCAAGTCGGCCTCGATCTCGAGAAAGAGCTGGTTGAGCAGATCGTCCTTGGTTGGAAAGTAAGTGAACAGCGTTCCCTCAGACACGCCAGCAGCCTTTGCGATCTTGGCCGTGGACGCGCCTGTGCCCAGGTTGGCGACGAACTCGGCCGCTGCATCGAGCAGTGCCTGTCGCTTTTCTTCACTGAGGGGACGCGCCATATTTCCGTCTAACGATATTGAGTGAGTGGATGCTCAATTATATAGGGAATGGCATGAGATTGGTCAAGGGATGCAGCCCCGCATCTTTCGCGATCATGCCGACCAAGCAGGAATGTCTGCTATCTTATGGGAGTCGCTCTGAAGCTGACCGAGCACAAAGTCTCACAAGCGGACACGTATCTATCGAGATGTGTGAACCGCCTACACTACGACACAGTTTCCCGCAGTATCCGAAACTACGCTCCCGTCACTCCCACTCGATTGTACCTGGGGGTTTGCTCGTCACGTCGTAGACGACGCGGTTGATGCCGCGCACTTCGTTGATGATGCGGGTGGCGGCTGCTCCCAGGAATGCCATGTCGTAGTGGTAGAAATCCGCTGTCATGCCGTCGACCGAGGTGACGGCGCGCAGCGCGCAGACGAACTCGTAGGTACGGCCGTCGCCCATCACGCCGACGGTCTGCACCGGCAGCAGCACGGCGAAGGCCTGCCAGATGGCGTCGTAGAGGCCGGCCTTGCGGATCTCGTCGAGATAGATGGCGTCGGCCTCGCGCAGGATCTCCAGCTTTTCGCGGGTGATGCCGCCCGGGCAGCGGATGGCGAGACCGGGACCGGGGAACGGATGCCGGCCGATGAAGCTGTCGGGCAGGCCGAGCTCCTTGCCGAGCGCCCTCACCTCGTCCTTGAACAATTCGCGCAGCGGCTCGACCAGCTGCATGTTCATACGCTCGGGCAAGCCGCCGACATTATGGTGCGACTTGATCGTCACCGACGGGCCGCCGGTGAAGGAGACGCTTTCGATGACGTCGGGATAGAGCGTGCCTTGCGCCAGGAAATCGGCGCCGCCAAGCTTCTTGGCCTCTTCCTCGAACACTTCGATGAACAGCCGGCCGATGGTCTTGCGCTTCTTTTCCGGGTCCGACTCGCCCTCAAGTGCGCCGATAAAACGGTCTGAAGCGTCGACCAGGATGAGGGGCAGATTGTAGTGCTGGCGAAACATCTCCACCACGCCCGCCGCCTCGTCCTTGCGCATCAGCCCGTGGTCGACGAGGATGCAGGTGAGCTGGTCGCCGACCGCCTCGTGGATCAGCAAAGCCGCGACCGAGGAATCGACGCCTCCCGACAGCGCGCAGATGACCTTGCCCTTGCCGACCTGTTTGCGGATCGTCTCGATCGCGTGCTCGCGGTAAGCGCGCATCGTCCAGTCGCCTTCGATGCCGGCGATGTTGTGGACGAAGTTGCGGAGCAGCCTGGCGCCGTCGGGCGTATGCACCACTTCGGGGTGGAACATGATGCCGTACATTTTGCGCTCGACATTGCCGAAAATGGCGAAGGGCGAGCCCTCCGATTTTCCGAGCACCTCGAACCCCTTGGGCAAGGAGATGACGCGGTCGCCATGGCTCATCCACACCTGATGGCGCTGACCGGGCGCCCACAGGCCCTCGAACAACGGGCTGTCCTTGGCGATCTCGACGAAGGCGCGGCCGAATTCGCGGTGGTCGGAGCTTTCGGCGACGCCGCCCATCTGCACGCACATCGCCATCTGGCCGTAGCAGATGCCGAGCACCGGCACGCCGGCGTCGAAGACGATCTGCGGCGCGCGCGGACTGCCGATGTCGCTGGTCGAGGCCGGGCCGCCGGACAGGATCACCGCCTTCGGATTGATGCGCTTGAACGCCGCCGCGGCCGACTGGAAAGGCACGATCTCGGAAAAGACGCCGGCCTCGCGGATGCGCCTGGCGATCAGCTGCGTGAACTGGCTGCCGAAATCGACAATCAGGACGGTGTCGGGATGATTGGCTGTTTTCATGGCGAGCGTTTAGAGAAAGAAACGAGTCGGCGCAATGGGTTGTGAGGCGTCTCTCTCACTCCGATTCCGCATCTTCATGCAACAGGTCAAAACTGCAGCGCATCAGACGCGATCGCCCGTTCCAAAAGTTGCACCGCCCCGGCAAGCTTTTCATCGATGACGTGCAGATATTCCGTCCAGTCGCCGACATGTCTGAGATCGGCTGCCCCGTCGGAAATGCCGCGCAGGGCGATAAGCGGCACGCCGAACAATTGGCAGGCGCGCAGGCAGGCGAAGGTCTCCATGTCGACCATATCCGCGGCGATCGCGTCGTAAGCGGCGCCGGTGACTATTCCCGCCCCGGTCGAAAGCGTCGCCTGCCCGATGCCCGGTATCCTGAACGGCAGCAGCACGCTCACCGGCAGGTCGAGAAACGGCGTGGCGCCCTTCTCGAACCCCAAGGGCGAGGCATCCATGTCGCGATAGGCGACTGAAACGGCCTGGTAGATTTCCGTCTGCTCCAGCGTGCGGCTGCCCGCCGAACCGAGCGACACGACGAGATCCGGCAGCGCCTTTTCGGCGTTCAGTCGGGACAGTTCGGCGCTGAGTCCGACGCCGGCCTCGACCGGCCCGACGCCGGTCATCAGCGGTGTGAACAGCCGCTGCAAATGCGGTCCGTATTCGGCCTCGGCAGCCATGACGAAGAGAACGGACTTGCCGGAGACCAGGGCGAGCTCACCAGATGTTTTACCGGCCATGATGGTCCATCCTCCCTGCCCGTTCCTCAGCCCTCGATGCCGTCGCGGCCGAGCACCGTCATCATCGTTCCGGTCATTGTGGCGATCAGCTTGGCCTCGCCGTCGGTGGCGAACGCATAGGCCTGGCCATCGGCGACGATGATGGTGCGGCCGGGCTTGGTCACAGAGCCGCGGAACAGGAAGCGCTCGCCCCGGCCCGGCGCCAGCAGATTGACCTTGAACTCGATCGTCAGCACGCCGGAATTTTCCGGCATCAGCGAGAATGCCGCATAGCCGCAGGCCGAGTCGAGAGCCGTCGAAATGACGCCGGCATGGAGAAAGCCGTGCTGCTGGGTCAGTGCCGCCGAATAGGGCATTTCGATCTCGATGATGCCGGGCGTCACCAACGTCAGTTCTGCGCCAATCGTCGTCATCGCATTCTGGCGCGCGAAGGACGTTCTGACGCGGTCCTCATAATCCGGAGCAGGAACGATCTTTGCTGCCATGGCCGTCGCCCTTCGTTTCTCGACAAATCTTATTGCAGCGGCATTTATCGCAGAGGGGTGGGCGGCAGGCAATCGCAAATGCTGCACTGCAGCATTTGGCTCAACCCTGTATCGATGGCAAACGTTCAGCCGGCCCGGCGCAGCGCGCAGAAGTAAAAGCCGTCGGTGCCGCTCAGCGCCGGCGACAGCGAAATGCCGCCCGCAGCGCCGATACGCACTGCCGCTTCGTGGCCCGGAAAACGACCGTCCCAGAGCTGGCGGTGATCGACCGGGACAAAGCCGGGATGGCGGTCGCGGAACGCTGAAACCTGGTCGCCATTTTCCTCGTCGAACACCGAACAGGTGATGTAGACCAGCAGGCCGCCGGGTTTGACGAAGTCCTTGGCGGCATCGAGGATCGTCTCCTGCTCGCCCTTGCGGGCGTCGAGCTGCCTTTGCGTCAGCCGCCATTTGGCATCCGGCCGGCGCCGCCACGTGCCGCTGCCGGTGCAAGGCGCATCGATCAGGACGATATCCATGTGCTTGCCGAGCGGCGCCAGCTCCGCCGGCTTGGTGACGATCTGCACATTGCGGTTTTCCGAACGGCGGATGCGGTCGAAGATCGGCACCAGCCTTGCCTTCTCGGCATCGTGGGCGAAGATCTGGCCGCGATTGTCCATCCCCGCGGACAGCGCCAGCGTCTTGCCGCCGGCGCCGGCGCAAAAGTCGAGCACCTGCATTCCAGGCTCGGCGCCGGCCAGTTCGGCGGCTATCTGCGAGCCCTCGTCCTGAACCTCGAACCAGCCTTTCTGAAAGGCCGGTTCGGCCTGCACGTTCGGGTGCCTGCCGTCGCCTTCGATCGGCGGGATGCGGATGCCATGCGGCGCGATCCGTGCAGCCTTGGCGCCGGTCTCCGCCAATTCCGCCAATACCTTTGGGCGATCGGCCTTCAGGGTATTGACCCTGAGGTCGAGCGGTGGGCGTGTCGCGAGAGCGGCACCCTCTTCCACCCAGGCTGTGCCAAACGCCCGTTCGAAAAGCGGCATGCACCAATCGGGGACGTCTGCCCGCACCGCGGGCGGCGCGTCGGCGAGTCGGCGACCGCCGAGCGTTTTCAATTCGTCGGCGTTCAGCAGCGGCGGCGCGAACTTGTCGCCCTCGAGCGCCTCGTTCAGCGACTGCGCCGTCTGGCCCCATTCGAGCAGCAGCGCGCCGAAGCCGATGGCGCGCGGCGTGTCCTCGCCGAGCAGCCAGCCGGCGGAGCGCTTGCGGCGCAGCGCGTCATAGACGATGTTGCCGATCGCGGCGCGGTCGCCGCCGCCGGCGAAGCGGTGCGACAGGCCCCAGTCCTTCAGCACATCGGCCACCGGCCGGTGACGCCGGCCAATGTCATCAAGCACTTCGATGGCTGCCGCCAGCCGCCCGCCCAGTCTCATTATCGTCTTCCATTACCCAGCAAATTAAATCCGGCCCTGCTCTTAGAGCTTTTCGTGTCCTGATTGAAACAGTTCTGTTCCCCGACGGCGAGACGATCCATGCGGAGGGTGGCGAATGTGGATTCGTGCATCGCGAGCCGCCCCGACCAAGCGGGCGTCGGCCTGGGCTAAATCAAAGAATTCGATCAGTACATATTATATACATCTAATGTACATGCCCGGCGCGCACAAGCACGCCAGCTGCGCAACTGCGCTGCTTTGCAAGTTTTCCGGTTGCGAATACTCTTTGCGCGGTGATTCGCGTCGCAGAAAAGGCGGAGCCGCGGGTCGATACGAGGAGAGGGCAATGAAGACTTATCTGGCGGAAGTTCTAGGCACGTTTCTATTGGTGTTCATCGGCACGGCTTCGGTGGTGACGGGCGGCTTCGGCGGCGCGCTGCCGCTTGGCCAGGAAGGTATCGGTCTGGCGTTCGGCATCGGCCTGATTGCGGCGGCCTATGCGATCGGCCCGATTTCGGGGGCGCATCTCAATCCGGCGGTGACGCTCGGCGTCTTTCTTGCCGGGCGGATGCCGGCCAAGGACGTCATTCCTTACTGGATCGCGCAGATCATCGGCGCCATCATCGCGTCGCTGGCACTGTGGATCATCGTCTCCGGACAGGTCGGCGGCCATACTGGCGGCTTCGGCGCCAATGGCTGGGACGTGACGAAATGGGGCGTCAGCTCGGCCTTCCTGTGGGAGCTGATCGGAACCTTCACCTTCGTCACGGTGATCCTCGGCGTCACCAACGCCAAGCACACGACGGCGTTCGCCGGGCTGGTCATCGGCCTGACGCTGGCAGCGCTGCACTTCGCCATCATTCCGGTGACCGGCACATCGCTCAACCCGGCCCGTTCGATCGGCCCGGCGCTGTTTTCGGGAACTGCGGCGATCGGCCAGCTGTGGCTGTTCATCGTCGCGCCGCTGATCGGCGGCGCCATTGCCGGCGTGGTCGCCAAGGCCGGTATCTTCGAGAAGGACTGACTTCTCGAAGGCTTCAATACAAAAAGGCGCGGGCCGAGGCCCGCGCCTATTTTTGTTAGAGCATCACTTGCCGCCCTCAGGATTGGGCAAGATCGAAGCGATCGGCGTTCATCACATTGGTCCAGGCCGCGACGAAATCCCGAACGAACTTCTGCCCGGCATCCGCCGACCCGTAGACCTCGGCAAGCGCACGCAACTGCGCGTGCGAGCCGAAGATCAGGTCGGCGCGGGTGCCGGTCCACTTGACCGCCTTGGTCTTGCGGTCGCGCGCTTCGTAGATTTCATCGGAGCCGGCGGCCGGATCCCAGACCGTGTTCATGCTGAGCAGGTTGACGAAGAAATCGTTGGTCAACGTGCCCGGCCTGTCGGTGAACACCCCGTGCTTCGACTTGCCGGCGTTGGCGCCGAGCACCCGCAACCCGCCGACGAGCACCGTCATCTCCGGCGCCGTCAAGGTCAGCAGCTGCGCCCGATCGACCAGCATCGCTTCGATCGACATCGGCTGGTTGCCCCTGACATAATTGCGGAAGCCATCGACTTTCGGCTCGAGCGCGGCGAAGGACTGGACATCCGTCTGTTCCTGCGAGGCGTCCATGCGGCCTGGCGTGAAAGGCACCTCCACGTCATGGCCGCCGTCTTTCGCTGCCTTCTCGACCGCGGCGACGCCGCCGAGAACGATCAGGTCGGCAAGCGAGACCTTCTTGTCGCCTGTCTGCCCGGCATTGAACGCGCTCTGGATGGCTTCGAGCCGCGCAAGCACCTTCGACAGTTCGGTCGGCTGATTGACGTCCCAGTCCTTCTGCGGCGCCAGGCGGATGCGGGCGCCGTTGGCGCCGCCGCGCTTGTCGGAGCCGCGGAAAGTCGAGGCCGAGGCCCAGGCGGTCGAGACCAGTTCGGAAACGGACAGGCCAGAGGCCAGGATCTTCGCCTTCAGCGAGGCGATATCCTGCTCGCTGACCAGCTCGTGATCGATGGCCGGGATGGGATCCTGCCAGATCAGCTCTTCCTTCGGAACGAGCGGGCCGAGATAGCGGACGACCGGACCCATGTCGCGGTGGGTCAGCTTGAACCAGGCGCGCGCGAAGGCGTCGGCGAAGTGATCCGGATTCTCATGGAAACGCCGCGAGATCTTCTCATAGGCCGGATCGACGCGCAAAGCGAGGTCGGTGGTCAGCATCGCCGGCGCGCGGCGGTTCGACGGATCGTGCGCGTCCGGCACGGAGCCTGCACCGGCGCCGCCCTTCGGCGTCCACTGATGGGCGCCGGCCGGGCTCTTGGTCAGCTCCCATTCGTAGTTGAACAGATTATCGAAGAAGTTGTTGCTCCACTTGGTCGGGGTCGTGGTCCAGGTCACCTCGAGGCCCGAGGTAATGGCGTCGCCGGCAATGCCGGTGGCATGCTTGCTCGACCAGCCGAGGCCCTGCGCCTCGATGCCGGCGCCTTCCGGCTCCGCTCCGACCAGCGATGCATCACCGGCGCCGTGGGTCTTGCCGAAAGTGTGACCGCCGGCGATGAGCGCCACGGTCTCCTCGTCGTTCATGGCCATGCGGGCGAAGGTTTCACGGATGTCGCGTGCCGAGGCCAATGGATCGGGCTTGCCATTCGGCCCTTCCGGGTTGACGTAGATCAGCCCCATCTGCACGGCGCCGAGATGGCCCCGAAGTTCGCGGTCGCCGGAATAGCGCTCGTCGCCGAGCCATTTGGTTTCCGATCCCCAGTCCACGTCCTGCTCTGGCTCCCAGACATCGGCGCGGCCGCCTGCGAAGCCGAAGGTCTTGAAGCCCATCGATTCCAGCGCGACGTTGCCGGTGAGGATCAACAGGTCGGCCCAGGAGATTTTCCTGCCGTATTTCTGCTTGATCGGCCACAGCAGCCGACGCGCCTTGTCGAGATTGGCGTTGTCCGGCCAGCTGTTGAGCGGCGCGAAACGCTGCTGGCCGGCGCCGGCGCCGCCACGGCCGTCGCCGATGCGATAGGTGCCGGCGCTGTGCCAGGCCATGCGGATGAAGAGCGGGCCGTAATGGCCGAAATCGGCCGGCCACCAATCCTGCGAATCGGTCATCACCTGGTGCAGGTCCTTGATCACCGCATAGAGATCGAGGCTCTTGAATTCCATGGCGTAGTCGAAGTCCTCGCCCATCGGGTCCGAGAGGCTCGACTGCTGGTGGAGAACGGCAAGGTCAAGCTGGTTTGGCCACCAGTCACGGTTGGTCCTGCCGGCCGATCCATGTGCGACCGGGCATTTGCCGGCGCTGTTGTCGTCGGTTTTCGCGTCCATCTTTGCCTCCGATTTGCTGAATTTCCGGGCGGGCCTCGAGCCGCACCACTCTGGAATGGTCCCAGACTAGGCCGCCTTGCCGATAAAAACAAATTGCCTTTCCTGTTTGTTGCGATAGGTTTTCCTTATGATTGGCCTGACCGTCCGGCAGATGCATTATTTCGAAGCGCTGGCGCAGACGCTGCATTTCGGCCGCGCGGCGAAGCTCGCCGGCGTCAGCCAGCCGGCGCTGTCCTCGCAGATCGCCGAGATGGAGCTGCGGCTCAATTGCCAGCTGTTCGAGCGCGGCGGCAAATCGGCGCGCATGACCGACGAGGCGCAGGCCTTGCTGCCGCGCATCGAGCGCATTCTTGCCGACATCCGCGACGTCGAGGCGACGGCCCGGCGCGGCCGCCCGGCGATGGAGGGACGCTTCCGGCTCGGCATCATCCCGACGGTGGCGCCCTATCTGCTGCCGCATGTGCTGCCGGAGCTGAAACGGCATTTCCCGGCCTTGCAGCTCGAATTGCGCGAGGCGGTGACCGCGTCGTTGGTCGATGACACCAGTTCGGGAAAGCTCGACGCCTTCGTCGCGGCACTGCCGCTGAACTATCCCGGCCTGGTCACAGAGCCGCTTTTCTCCGACCGGTTCTTCCTTGCCGTGCCGGCCGGCGATCCCGCCTTCGCCTCGCCGCCAGTGCCACCGGAAAGCCCGGCGCTGGAAAGGCTGATGCTGCTGGAAGAAGGTCATTGCCTGCGCGAACAGGCGCTCGCCGTCTGCGGCAGCGTGCGGCCGGTGGCGATGGCAAGCTACGGCGCGACCAGCCTGACGACGCTGCTGCAGATGGTGGCGCACGGGCTCGGCGTCACGCTCGTCCCGGAAATGGCGGCAGGACCGGCCAGCGCCATGCGCGATTTGAAGATCGTGCCGTTCCAGGAGCCGATGCCGCAACGCACGATCTGCCTGGCGTGGCGGCGCAACAAGGTCCGCCACGACGAGTGCGTCGAACTGGCGAAGATCATTCGGGGATTGGATGAGGCAGTGCTGGCGGCTTGAGCAGGGTATGTTGGCAAAAGGCCTGGTTTTAGCCCCGAAGCGAACTCGCAAGCCCCTTCGAGTGAAACGGCTTCAATCTCTGTTCCAGGCTGCGAGCAACGGGCCTTTGCCTCCATAGACAGGATCCTTCCGCGGACGGCCAACCCTGGGTATCGTTACGACCGCCTTGGCGTGCTCCGCAGCAGTCGTACATTCGTCATAGGTGCCGGATGGAGGATAGGCGCCGACGACTAAAAAATCGTCGGACGCGGAAATGCGTTGGTGCCCGGTGCCGGCCGGAAGAACCGCGACGTCGCCGGCCTTCAGCGACAGCGTCCGTCCCTTGTTGCCGCCGAACCGGACTTTGGCCGTCCCGCGCGCAACCCCGAGCACCTCGTGGATTCGCGAGTGGTAGTGAACGTAATCGTAGATGCCATTGCGCCAGCTATCCCCCCATCCATTCGCTTCGAAAAGCGCCTCCATGACGGCCGCCGGATCGAAGTCTTCGGGCAACTTCACAGCGCCGCGATAGACGACAAGCGGCCAGAACGGATGGTTGGGCACCAGGCCATCATCCTTGAACAGAAATGCATTCGGTCTGCGCGGCCTCAGGAGATCGGGAACCTCTCGCCTGTCCGGTCTAGCGATACCGGTGACCTGCTCGACAGTTTTCTTCATGCTTTGCAGAATGCTCATGACGCAGCCTTGCATTGGTGGTCGGAAGCTTCATACCGATTTAACCGGCTGCATGGCGTGTCGGTTCCGCTGAGGGTAAAGATCTGCGATCCATGCGGCCGCCATGGCGGCGCCGCAACAAGGTCCGGCGCGATGAATGTGTCGAGCTGGCGAAGATCATCCGCGGGTTGGAGGCGGCGGTGCTGGCGGGGTGAGGTGCGCCGTACCATCCAACGGACGGTCTGGTGTTGTGAAGGGTTTCGGATGCCGGCCCTTCCGTGGGCGGTGCCGCGCGCCGGGGCCGGCGTCCGGAAGCCTTCACATAAGTGGACCTTCATGTCGCTTCTCCACAGCGGACGTTCGTGCGACGGTCGAAGTCGGTCCATCGAAGTTGATTAGCGTCGTCCAATATCGGTGGGCCGCCCAGGCTGCCGTTGCGCTGCATTACAAAGGCACCCAGCGCCGACGTCGCACTGAGCCCGGCCAGCAGGGGCGCTCGAAATCCACCGACAGCAGACCCTGCCGGTTGCATATATCAGGCGGCAACAGTCTCGTTTTGCGGGAACATGGCGCGACGTGTTTCGGTGTCGAGTTCGGCCTTGAAGGTATGTTTCGCCTTCATATCCAAGGCGCGCTGAACGGCGGGGCGCTTGGTCACTTCATCCATGAAGCGCATGACATTGGGATAGTCGCCAAGGCCTTTCTCGCCGAATACATATCCGGCCGAGGCGGCCCAGCCCCAAAGTGCCATGTCTGCGATTGTGTATTCGTCGCCTGCCAGATATCGAGCCTGCCCAAGGCGATGGTCCAGAACCGAATAGTGTCGCTCGACTTCCTTCACGTAACGATTTTTCGCATAGGCGATGTCTTCCGGAGCGTAGTGAAGGAAGTGGATCGCCTGGCCGGAAAACGGCGACAGGCCCGTTGCCACGAACTGCAGCCATGACAGCATGACGGCCTTGCTCTTCAGCTCGCTGGGAAGAAACTTTCCGTGCTTCTCGGCGAGGTAGAGGAGGATGGCATGGGAGTCGAAGATAGTCACATCCCCGTCGACCATCGCCGGAACCTTGCCGTTAGGATTGATCACCCTGAATTCGGGCTCGTGCTGTTCGCCTTTGAAGATATCGATCGGCGAGACGTCGAAGGGCAGTTCCAGTTCTTCCAGCAGGACCGCCACCTTCATCGAATTCGGCGTGGCATGAAAATACAGATTGAGCATGTTTTTCCGTCCCATCGTTGAACATCTACCCAGTCCGGCCAATTGCCACCTGCTGATGTTGAAGCGCCCGGAACATGCTGGTTTGCCCAACAGCGCGCCAATCGATCTCACGGATTGGTGGTATCGAGCCCGTTCATGGCTGGTCAGGTGGTGGGATGGTTTTCGATTTTCGCAAGTACCAAACTCATGAAGATGATTAATTGGTCCCATCGTGCAAGGCGATTTCTCAAGGCGCGCGCGGGGTTCTAGAGCGGTGACATCAACCGATCGAAAGGAACCCCAATCATGATCTCTCGCTCTCTATTGGCTGGCGTCGCCGCCATAGCTTTCTTCAGTTCTGCATCGCCATCGATGGCCGGCTCCACGGCTCAGGGTATCTCGTTCACCTCCGATGAGAGTTATCCGGAAAGCATCTCGTGGTCGGCCAAGCAGGACACCTTCATGGTCGGCTCGGTGCGTCATGGCCTAGTGGCGAAAGTCGACGAAGCTGGGAAGTACACGGGGTTCGTCAACGACGCGAAATTGGTTTCCACGGCGGGCCTGCTAGTCGACGACAAGCGCAATACGCTCTGGGTGACGAACTCCGATCCGGGCGTCGGCGATCGCACCAATGCGACGACCCAGGGCAAGCTTGCGGGGGTGGCCACATACGATGCCACGACCGGCCAGCCTCGGGCCTACTACGATCTAGGCAACCTTAGCGAAGGCACGCATTTTGCCAATGATATCGCGCTCGACGCCGATGGAAACGCTTATGTGACCGACAGCTTTGCCCCGATCATCTACCGGATCGATACGGCAGGCAAGGCGACGACCTTTGCGCAGGACCCGCGCTTCAAGGATGGCGATGGCTTCAACCTGAATGGCATCGCCTGGCACAAGGACGGTTATCTGCTCGTTGGCAAATACAATACGGGTGAGCTGTTTCGCGTCAGTATCGCCGATCCCGGCAAGGTCGAACTGGTGAAACTGCCCGAGCCCCTGACGGGTGCCGATGGCATTCAGCTGATCGATGACCAGCACCTCGTCATCGTGCAGAACCTTGGCGTGGGTCGTACCGTCGAACTGGTTTCCACCGACGGGTGGGCCTCGGCAACAGTCGTCCGGCAGGAAGCCAGCATCATGTCGATGCCGACGGCCGCCGCGATTGTGGGCGATGACATCTACGTGCTGAACTCGCGACTCGATACACTGTTCGACCCCGCTGCCGACAAGGTCGGCGACTACCTGCTTCAAAAATTCTGATTGCACGACATGGGGTGGCCGGAACGGGTGCGCGGCGTCCGGCCACTACTCTTCGTGACTGCTGCGAGCGCTTTGCATCACCAGCTTGCGCAGCCACATGTGCGCAAGGTCACTGCGCATCCTCGGGTGCCAGAACAGGTTCATGGCGAACGGCGAAAGTACCAAGGGCGCTTCGAACAGATCAAGGACCTGAGCGAAGCGCCTCAGGAAACGCCGGGGCAGAGTGCAGATCAGATCGCTGTTCGCCAGAACGAGGGGGGCCAGGGCGTAGCTCTGGATGGAGACCGTCACGTTGCGCTCGCGGCCAATCTCCGCAAGCGCGTCATCGATCATCCCTGCAAAGTGCCCGCCGCTCGTCGAAATGAGCAGATGGTCGAGGGCACAGAACTCGTCCAAGGCAATTGGTCCCTTGCCCCGTGGATGGCCGTGCCGCTGGGCCGTGACGAATTCCTCTTCGAACAGTTTTTGCCCGATCAGACCACCCGAGCCGTCTTCCGCGGCCCCGATGAAGAGATCGACGTCGCCCTGCTCCAGGTGCTCGACGATCCTCGGCTTGTTGGGCACTGTAAAAGCGACCTTTGCGTTGGGAGCTTGGGATTTGAACCGCGGAATGAGGTCCGGAGCCAGGATCGCCGCCGGATTGTCCGTTGCGGCAATGCGATAGACACGTTTGCTTGTCGCAGGGTCGAACAGATGGGCGGTATTCACAAAATCGCTCAACCGCTCGAGCAGGCGCGTGAGTTCGGCCTCAAGCGCCAGGGCGTGAGGCGTGGGGGTCATCCCCCGTCCGGACGCCGCCGTGGTGAAGAGTGGATCGTTCAGCAACTGGCGCAGCCGGGTCAGGCGGGCCGACAAAGCGGATTGGGTGATGTTCAATCTCGACGCCGCATGGGTGACGTTCTGGTGCTTCAACAGCGCGTCTAGTGTCAGCAGCAAGCCAATGTCGAAATCCGATAATCGTTGAGTCAATGGGGCCTCGCAACAGTAGGCGACATTCAATCGATAGCGATCTCTAGCACGGCTTCTGGCTCGGTCCTGTCATTAGCTGTTTCTAACGTCTGGCGGCCTTGTTCTTCTGACGTTGTGCTACATTAATCCATGCATGACAGCGGCGTGTTCGACCGCACATTGAGCGGGCAAGCTCACCTCGCCCCACGCCCTCACGGCACAAATATCAAAAACACATAAGTAAAAAACACCACCAGATGCACCAAGCCGGTCAAGAACGTCGTTCTCTCCGTGCTAAAGCTTACATTGCATATGAAAAGCGCCAGAATCAAAAGCACCGTGTCGGTCGACGGCAGCCCCAGGGTCAGCCCTCTTCCGGTCAGCAGGCTGGCGGCGGCGATTCCCGGTATTGTCAAACCGATTGTGGCGCAAGCCGAACCCATCGCGACATTCAAGCCGCGCTGCAGCTCGTTGTTGAGTGCGGCACGAACCGCTGAAATGGCCTCCGGCATCAAGACCAGCCCGGCGATCATTGCGCCGACAATGGCGTCGGCCTGGGTCACCTGGTAGGCGATGAGCGCATCTTCGACGCTTGCGGCGACTTGCTCGGCCAGCATGACAATGCCGATCAGCCCGATCAGCAGGAGCACGGCGCTGGCGGCGAGGCTTTCGTGAGCGTCGGTTCGCGTCGAAATGCCGTGCGCTTGTCCGTCGATGAAATCGTCCCGGTGGCGGACAGTCTGCGCGAACAGAAAACCGGCATAAAGCAGCACTGAAAGGACGCTGACAAAGCCAAGTTGAGCCGCCGAGAATGTGCCAGGATCCGTGGTTCGCGTGTAGGTCGGCAGAATAAGCGTCATGACGCTGAGCGCGACCAGAACCGCCAGATAGGCGCTGGTCCCCTGGCGGACGATTGCCTGCTTGCGATGACGCCAGCCGCCAAGCGTGAGACACATGCCGACAACGCCGGTGGAGGTGATCATCACCGTCGAGAAGACGGACTCGCGTGCAAGCGTCGGGTTGTTCGCTCCATGCAGCATTATGGAAACGATGATCGACACTTCGATTGCCGTCACCGCAATGGTCAGCACCAACGTGCCGTACGGCTCGCCTACACGCCGAGCCACCGCCTCGGCGTGGTCGAGCACCACGAAAATCGTGGTGAACATGATCGCGCTCGAAAGCGCGCCGATAAATATCCTGGTGCTCAGCGACCCTTCGTCTACCGAGACCCCGCTGGCCTTGACCGCGACAGCCATCGCCAGGGCGGCCAGCGGCATTCCATAGGAAACCGCCGATCGTGCGAAACCACTCATTCAAGCCCCTTTGCAAACCCCGTTTCGCAAGCCCCTTCTGCGAACCCTGCGAAAAGCCTGAAGCGCTGCCCGCTCAAGCCGTCTTCTGCGTTACCAGCCCAAGCTCCGCCACCATGGCCTCGCGCATCAGGAATTTCTGCGGCTTGCCGGTCACCGTCATCGGCAACTCGGTGCGGAAGCGGATGTAGCGCGGGATCTTGAAATGGGCGATCTGGCCGGCGCAGAACGCCTTGATCTCCTGCTCCGTCGTGATCTGGCCCGGCTTGAGCACGATCCAGGCGCAAAGCTCCTCGCCATATTTCGAGTCGGGAATGCCGAACACCTGCACCTCCTTGACCTTGGGGTGGCGATAGAGGAACTCCTCGACCTCGCGCGGATAGACGTTCTCGCCGCCGCGGATAACCATGTCCTTCACCCGGCCGACGATGTTGCAATAGCCCTCTGTATCGATGGTGGCGAGGTCGCCGGTGTGCATCCAGCCGTCGGCGTCGATCGCCTCGCGGGTCTTCTGCTCGTCGTCCCAATAGCCCTTCATCACGGAATAGCCGCGCGTGCAGAGCTCGCCCGGCGCGCCGACCGCAACGGTGGCGCCATCGGCGTCGATGGCCTTGACCTCGACATGAGGATGGACGCGGCCGACGGTCGAGACGCGTTTTTCCAAGGGATCGTCGACGCTGCTCTGGAACGAGACCGGGCTGGTCTCAGTCATGCCATAGGCGATGGTCACCTCAGCCATGTGCATCAGCGACACCACCTTCTTCATCACCTCGATCGGGCATGGCGAGCCGGCCATGATGCCGGTGCGCAGGCTGGAGAGATCGAAGGAGGCGAAATCCGGATGGTCGAGCAGGCCGACGAACATGGTCGGCACGCCGTAAAGCGCGGTGCAGCTTTCCGTCGCTACCGCCTTCAACGTGGCGCCAGCATCGAAGCCCTCGCTGGGGAAAACCATGGTCGCGCCCTTGGTGACGCAGCCCATCGTGCCCATCGACATGCCGAAGCAGTGATAGAGCGGCACCGGGATGCACAGCAGGTCGTCAACGGTGAGCCTGATTGCCGAGGTGACGAAATTGCCGTTGTTGACGATGTTGTTGTGGGTCAGCGTCGCGCCTTTGGGCGCACCTGTTGTGCCGCTGGTGAACTGGATGTTGATGGCGTCGTCCGGTTTCAGCCCTCCGGATATCCGGTCGAGCTTGTCATGCTCGTCGCGCCCGGCCATCGCCAGCACGTCAGCGAAATTGAACATGCCCGCAGAATTCTCCTCGTCCATGCGGATGACGATCTTCAACGCCGGCAGCTTGTTGGCGTCGAGCTTGCCGGGCGCAGCCTTTGCGATCTCCGGCGCCAGCGTCTCAATCATGCCGAGATAGTCAGAACTCTTGAATGTGGCGGCGGTGACCAGCGCCTTGCAGCCGACCTTGTTCAAGGCATATTCCAGTTCGACCAGCCGGTAGGCCGGGTTGATGTTGACCAGGATCAGGCCGATGCGCGCGGTGGCAAATTGCGTCACCAGCCATTCCCAGCGGTTCGGCGACCAGATGCCGACGCGATCGCCTTTCTCGAGGCCGAGCGCCAGGAAGCCGGCGGCGAGGGCATCGACGGTCTCGGACAGTTCGTCCCAGGTAAAGCGCTTGTCCTGATCGACGAAGACGGCGGCATCCAGCGTGCCATATTTGCCGACCGTATCGGCAAACAGCGCCGGGATCGTCAGGTTGAGCAGCGGCACGCTGCGCTCGCCCGAGACATGCGCCGTGCCGTCGACCGGCGCAATGAACGAGCCGCCACTGCGCTTGCCGCGCAGGTTGGTTGCATTCTTCAACTCGTCGAGATTGATCGGCATCGCCGTGTCCTCCGCAGACAGGCCGAGCCTATCAGCCCGGCAGGACGGTGGAAATCCCGTCGATGGTACGGTTGGGAGGTTGGAACGTGAGGGATGGCGCCGAAAATAAAAAACCCGCCTCGGCGGGCGGGTCGTCGGCGCCAATTGGCACCATAGCGAGATTAGTAGCATAGCTGCCGGAACAAAGAAATAACAACGTTGCTGCGCTTTTTATAAAATTGCTTCTGGCGCCAGCGGCCAAGCTGCTTATCTCCCCCTTGTGGGGTATTTGGCCGGCTGGCCAGTGGGGGTCGTCTCGCGTGGAGCTCCAGCCTGTTCTGTTCGTTAGGAGAGTCGCGTCAAGACGTACCGACCCCCTCTGTCGCCTTCGGCGACATCTCCCCCTCAAGGCGGGAGATAAGCAGCTTCGCCGACGGCGAAAGCTATCTCTCCACCGATGCCATCCTGGCCGCAATATCGCGCAAAGTCACCTCGTCGGCCGCCGAACGCTGCTTTCTCGAAGCGACGAGACAAGCCTGCGACCGCAGGATAAGGCCGTCGGCCAGCACCTTGAGATGGTTGGCGCGCAGCGTCGAGCCTGACGTGGTGATGTCGACGACGATATCGGCCAATCCGGCCGCCGGCGCGCCTTCGGTGGCGCCGAGGCTCTCGACGATGCGGTAGACCTGGATGCCGTGCTTTTGCGAAAAGAACTGCTGGGTCAGGCGCCAGTATTTGGTGGCGATGCGGAGCCGCCGGCCATGGCGCTGGCGGAAATCGGCGGCGACGTCGTCGAGGTCGGCCATCGTGTCGACGTCGAGCCAGATGTCGGGCACGGCGACGACGACATCGGCATTGCCGAAACCGAGGCGGGCGATGATTTCGGCGCGCGTCTCGCAATCGGCAAGGTTTTCGCGCAACAAATCCTCGCCGGTGATGCCGAGATCGACCGAGCCCTGGCCGATTTCGCTTGATATCTCTGAGGCGGACAGGAACGCTATTTCGACGCCGTCCATGCCTTCGATGCGGGCGCGGTATTTGCGCTCGTCGCCGGGCAGGCTGACGGCGAGCCCGGCCTTGGCCAGCACTTGCAGCGCCTGCTCCTTGAGCCGGCCTTTCGACGGCAGCGCCAGCGTGATCATGGCGCCTTCTCCCGCAGTGCCTCGATGCGGTCGAGCCAGACGGAAAAGCCGACGCCGGGGATCGGTGTTTTTGCGCCGAGCAGCGTCAGCAGCCGGTCGTAGCTGCCGCCGCCGGCCCGCGGCCGGTCGCCGCCCTTCGCCGCGACCTCGAAAACCAGGCCGGTATAGTAATCGAGCGGGCGGCCGAAGGCGGCGTCGTAGCGGATTGTTTTCGCCGGCAGGCCGAGCGCTTCGATTGCCGCGGCGCGTGCCGAAAAATTCTCCAGCGCAGCCCCCAGCGAAAGGCCGGCATCGGCTGCAAAGCTTTCGAGCGCCTGGGCGGCGTTATCGAGCGGCACGTCGATCGCCAGAAAACTCTTCAGCGCCGCAAACGCCTCGTTCGACAGCCGCACGCTGCGCAGCTCGGCCTTCTCGATCAGCCGCCGCGCGATTTCGGACGGCGAACGCCCGGCCGATGCCGACAGCCCGGCCTGTTCCATGCCGCCGGCGATATGGGCCGAAAGAGCTTCCAGATCGCCGTCGAGGACAAGCGCAGCCACCGCGCCTGCCAGCTGGCTGTTGCGCGGCGGATTGGCGAGGTCGGCAAGGGCTGCTTCCAGCATCGGCGCCGAGCCGAAGGCCCGCGCCAGCCGCATGCGCCAGCCGCGCGGCAGGCCAAGCGCTGCAAGCACCGCCTCGAAAATGGTCTGGTCGCCGAGCGTGACCGCCAGTTCCTGGCCGGGCAGCACCAGCGAAAGCAGCGCATGCGCATCGGCCAGCGAACGGGCATCAGCCTGCGGCGTGTCGCGGTCACCAAGATCCTCGATGCCGGCCTGGAAGAACTCGTTGCCGCCCTCGCGGCGCTGGCGAAACACTTCGCCGAGATAGGAATAGCGGCGCGGCGTACCGGCCTGGCTGGCGATGTGGTCGAGGCAGACCGGAATGGTGAATTCCGGCCGCAGGCAAAGCGTCTGTCCGGTCTCGCTTTCGGTGAGAAAGATGCGGCGCCGCAAATCCTCTCCGGCCATGTCGAGGAAGGGATCGGCCGGCTGCAGCACCGCGACCTCGACGGCATGGGTGTTGCGCGCGGCGAAGAGCTTGGCGATGTCGGATGCGATGGCGGGGCGGGAGGTCATGGCAGGCGCCCTTCCCTTCTCCCCTTGTGGGAGAAGGTGGATTGGCGCGCAGCGCCAAGACGGATGAGGGGTGCTGGAAGAAATGAGGCGTTGGCGTCCCCTGGAACACCCCTCATCCGACCGAGCTTCGCTCGGCCACCGCCCTGGGGCGAGCCACGTGTCTCGCCCCGTCCTTCGGACCCCACAAGGGGAGAAGGGAGCGGCGCCCTACTTGCCACGCGCCGGCTCCCCGGACTGCGCCGCCAGTATCTTCTTCACCTCGGCGACCAGCTCGCTTTCCGCCACCGTCACCTGCGCCGGCCGTGCCGCGCGCCATTCGGCGTTGTCGGCGATCTCGGCCGACATCCGCGCGCCTTCAATCAGGTCCTTGATCTGCACCTCGCGCTTGGCGCGTTCGTCGCCGCCCTGGATGATGGCGACCGGGCTGCCGCGGCGGTCGGCATATTTCAGCTGCGCCTTCATGCCGGCGCCGCCGAGATACATTTCGGAGCGGATGCCGGCGGCGCGCAACTCGGCCACCATCTTCTGGTAGCGGCCGAGGCTTTCGGTGTCCTTGTCCATGGTGAGCACGACGACCGGCGCGATCACATCCGACGTGTCGAGCTTGCCGAGGTTCTTCAGCGCCGTCATCAGGCGCGAGACGCCGATGGAAAAGCCGGTCGCCGGCACCGGCTCGCCACGGAAGCGCGAGACGAGCCCGTCATAGCGGCCGCCGCCGCCGACCGAGCCGAAGCGGACGATTTTTCCCTCTTCATTGGGGATTTCGGCCAGCAGTTCGGCCTCGTAGACCGGGCCGGTGTAATATTCGAGGCCACGGACGACGGAGGGGTCGATGCGGATGCGATCCTCACCGTAGCCGCTTTGGGCGACCATGGTTCTTATCTGCTCCAACTCCGCAAGACCCTCAACAAACGAGGCATTCGTTATGCCCAGATGTTCGAGTTTCCTTTCCTCGACAAGATTGCTGAGCCCTGGGGTGATAGATCCCAGTGTCTGGACAATTTTTTCGGGATCATGCTGCGCCATGACTGTGAAATAGCTGATGACAACGTCGATTTGCGCATTATCCAGCCCGGCGCCCTTGGTGAAATCACCGCTCTCGTCCTTGCGCCCGGCGCCCAAAAGCAGACGAACCCCCCCGACGCCCAGCTTGTCCAGCTTGTCGATCGCCCGCAGCACCTGCAGCCGGCGGCCAGCGTTCTCGTCGCCACCAAGCCCGATCGCCTCCAGCACGCCGTCGAGCACCTTGCGGTTGTTGACGCGGATGACGTAGTCGCCGCGCTTGATCCCCAGCGCCTCCATCACGTCGGCCATCATCATCGCCATCTCGGCATCGGCGGCGACGCCCGGGGTGCCGACCGTGTCGGCGTCGAACTGCATGAACTGGCGGAAGCGGCCGGGGCCGGGCTTCTCGTTGCGGAACACCCAGCCGGAGCGATAGCTGCGATACGGCTTCGGCAGGCGCTCGAAATTTTCGGCAACGAAGCGCGCCATCGGCGCGGTCAGGTCGTAGCGCAGCGACAGCCATTGGTCGTCATCGTCCTGGAACGAGAACACGCCCTCGTTCGGCCGGTCCTGGTCGGGCAGGAATTTGCCCAGCGCATCGGTGTATTCGATCAGCGGCTGATCGACCGGCTCGAAACCGTACAGCTCAAAGACCGAGCGGATCGTCGCCATCATCTTCTCGACGGCACGAATGTCGTCGGCACTGCGGTCGACAAAACCACGCGGCAGCCGCGCTTTCATCTTTTCGGATTTGTCGGCCATGGGATGGGGTACTTTGCTAAAGCAATCGATGACTTATTTCGGGTGGGCGTGTCCTACCGATGCAGCCCGGAGAAGGCAAGCGTTTGCACTTCTTCCTTCTCCCCTCGTCGCGGGAGAAGGCAAGAAGCTGAAACAATTGCGCCATGCGCGCGGCATCGTGCCGACACAATCCGGGCCGATAAGCGCGCCGAAACAAGGGGTTCGGGGCCATGGCCACGCTACAAAAGTTCGACATCATCGATAGCGGCGCACGCGAAGTCCCGGTCCGGCTGCGGCCGGCCGATGGTCATGCGCCGAAGACGACGAAGCAAATCGCAGGACCGTTCGAGATCGCGGCGCAACAGCGCAACGGGCCGACCATGCGCGACGTTCTGATGACCGGCCTGCTGGTCATCTATCCGGTGTTCGCTGCGCTGGCAGCCATCCTCGCCGGGCTTTTCCTGGCCGGCATCGGCGGCGTCTGACAGCGCCTCTTCCTTCTCCCCCCTGTGGGAGAAGGTGGCCGAGCGAAGCTCGGTCGGATGAGGGGTGTTCCAGCGAACGCCAACGCCTCATTCCTTCCAACACCCCTCAACCGTCTCGGCGCTACGCGCCGATCCACCTTCTCCCACAAGGGGAGAAGGCAAGGGGCGCTCACTTCGGCCGCTTGAACGCTTTGCGCTCCGCCTCGACCGGCTCGCGGCAGACGCAGCCCTCGAGATGGTCGTTGACCAGCCCCATGGCCTGCATGAAGGCGTAGACGGTGGTCGGGCCGACAAAGCTCCAGCCGCGCTTCTTCAACTCCTTCGAAATGCGGACCGAGACCGCCGTCGTCGGATTGGCGCGCAGATGGGCGAGATCGACGATCTCGGGCCGCTCGCCTGGGCCGGGCTCGAACTTCCAGAACCATGCGGCCAGCGAGCCGGCCTCGTCGATGAGTTCGCGGGCGCGTTTGGCGTTGTTGATGGTCGAGACGATCTTGCCGCGATGGCGGATGATGCCGGCATTGCCGAGCAGGCGTTCGACATCCTCGTCGGTGAAGGCGGCGATCTTGTCGACATCGAAGCCGGCGAACGCCTCGCGGAAATTGTCGCGCTTGCGCAATATGGTCAGCCAGGACAGGCCCGACTGAAAGCCTTCGAGGCAGATCTTTTCGAACAGCCGGCGATCGTCGGCGACCGGCCGGCCCCATTCGTTGTCGTGGTAGTGCAGATAATCCGGCAGATTGCCGTGCCAGAAGCAGCGGGCGACCCCGTCGGGACCGGCAAGCAGACCTGTCTTTTCATCCATGGCGGAATTCCGTTCGTTGATGTGTCTTGGCGTTAACGCGTTTTGACGCTGTCTTTACCGCGGCTTTACCAGATTCCTGAACCGGGCGGTAACCACACCAAAAGGTTTACTGACAGATCGGCATTTTACGCATTCCGATTCATGTTTCGGTTGCCGCTTCGCGCCCAATGTCCTGGAAATCGGGGAGGCTTTGCGCCCCGGCATGTTCGACGATCAAGGTGCGATCCGATGAAGATATTCCTGTTCCCACTGTTCGGCGCCGCGGCCGTGCTTGCCGCCGGCGCCGCCAATGCCAACGACCGCTATGCCGAGAGGCCCCCGGTGGTGGTCAGCCCCGACCTTTCGGCGCCCTGGGTGCTGCAGCTCGGCCATGCGCCGGGCATCGTTCGGCAGAGCCGGCAAGAGGTGCAGCCGCAACGGCGCTATCAGCGGCAAGCGCAACCCGATCAATTGCGCACGGCAGCGGTGCGGGCGCCGGCCAAGCGCCTGGTCATGCGGCCGCAGATCGATCCCGTCTATTTGCCGCAGCAAGTCGCCTATGACGGCCCGCAGAAGCCGGGCACGATCGTCATCGATACGAGAGAGAATTTCCTCTATCTGGTCGAGAAGAACGGCAAGGCGCGGCGCTATGGCGTCGGCACCGGCAAGCCGGGCTTCGAATGGTCCGGCACCCACAAGATCTCCAACAAGCGGGTCTGGCCGGACTGGCGACCGCCGGCGGTGATGATCGCCCGCGAAGCGGCCAAGGGCCGCTATCTGCCGACCTATCTCGCCGGCGGCATGGAAAACCCGCTCGGCGCGCGCGCGCTCTATCTCGGCTCGACCGAATACCGCATCCATGGCACCAACCAGCCCTGGACGATCGGCGGCGCGGTGTCGTCGGGCTGCATCCGCATGCGCAACGAGGACGTGGTCGATCTTTACGAACGCGTGAATATCGGAACAACGGTGGTGGTGATATAGTTGCCGCGATGAATCATCTGGTCTAGAAAGACATTAGCTTTGGCTTTCTGAGGCCAGATGAATCGACAACGGGGGACGGGCCGTGTGGGGATGCGGCCAGTCACGAAAGGGCAGCGCGGCAAGCCGTGCTGCCCTTTTTGTTTCCGCCAGCGAGAATTGACGGGACGATTTCGCCGGCACGTCGCGCGACGGGCATGGCGGTTCGCTTTTCGCGCTGCCTTTTCGCGGTAACGTTGCTATGTGGCGGCTAAAGTCCCAGACAGAGGCCCTATCTCGATGTCCCTCTCCGATGACAGCCGCTATCTCAGAGGCGGCCCGGTTGCCCAACGCATCATCGCCGGCGTGCGCGAGGACGCGGCGATCGCCACCGCCGAAGGGTTTCCGGCCAAGCTGGTGTCGATCACCGTCGGCGACACCGCGGCGGTCGACGTCTATGTCCGCAACCAGCGCGCCAAGGCCGGGCTGGCCGGCATCGGCTTCGAGGAACGGCGCTTTGGCGCCGACATCACTGCCGGCGAACTGGAAGCGGCGATCCACGGCCTCAATGCCGACCCGCGCGTCACCGGCATCATCATCCAGCGGCCGGTGCCGGTGCACATCCCGATCAAGACGCTGCAGGCGGCTGTGCATCCGCTCAAGGACGTCGAGGGCATGCATCCGGCCTCGATCGGCAACATCGTCTACAACCAGCTCGATCTGGCGCCCTGCACGGCGGCGGCCTCGGTCGAGTTGCTCAAGGAAACCGGGCTCGACCTCAAGGGGCTCGAAGTGGTGGTGGTCGGCCATTCCGAGATCGTCGGCAAGCCGATCGCCTTCCTGCTGATGAGCGAAGGCGCGACGGTGACGGTGTGCCATCACATGACCCGCTCGGTAGCGGCACACGCCCGCCGCGCCGATGCACTGTTCGTCGCCGTCGGCAAGCCGCGGCTGATCAAGGCCGACATGGTCAAGCCGGGTGCTGCCGTCATCGACATCGGCATCAATTCGGAAATCGGGCCGGACGGCGAGGGCCGCATCGTCGGCGACGTCGATGCCGAGAGCGTCAGGCATGTCGCGTCGTGGATCACGCCGGTGCCGGGCGGCGTCGGCCCGATCACCGTGGCGATCCTGCTGCGCAACACCATGGTGGCGCTCAGCCGCCAGCGCGCCCGCTACCAGGCAACCTACGGCACCGCGGACAGGCTGGCGGCGGAGTAAACCAACCGGCGCATCACTCGGCCGCGATAACCGCCCTGTCTTCGGCGACGCCTTCCGGCTTCGACCCGCCATAAGCCCAGTCGAGCAGCTTTATCGTATGCACGACGGGCAGCTTCGCCGCCGAAGCGAGTTGGGTGATGCAGCCGATATTGCCGGTGGCGACGATTTCCGCACCGGTCGCCTCGATATTCCTGACCTTGCGGTCGCGCAGCGTCGCCGAAATCTCGGGCTGCAGGATGTTGTAGGTGCCGGCGGAACCGCAGCACAAATGCCCTTCGCGCGGCTCGCGCACGACGAAGCCGGCTCTGGCCAGAAGCTCCTTCGGCTGGCGGGTGATCTTCTGGCCGTGCTGCATCGAGCAGGCGGAGTGATAGGCGACGACCGTGCCCGGCTTGCGAACCGGCTCGGGCAGCTCGAGGCTCACGAGGTATTCGGTGATGTCCTTGGCCAGCGCCGAGACCCGCGCCGCCTTGTCGGCATAGGCCGGATCGAGGCGCAGCATGAAGCCGTAATCCTTGATGGTGGTGCCGCAGCCGGACGCGGTGATGACGATCGCGTCGAGCCCGCCTTGGTCGATGGCGCGCGTCCAGGCGTCGACGTTCTGCCTGGCCGACGCCAGGGCGGCCTCCTCGCGGCCCATGTGATGCACCAGTGCGCCGCAGCAGCCCTCGCCTTGGGGCACGACAACCTCGACGCCAAGCCGGGTCAGCAGCGAGATCGTGGTGTCGTTGATGCCGGGATCGAGCACCGATTGCGCGCAGCCGGTGAGGATGGCGACGCGGCCATTTTTATTCGTGCCCTGCCCCGCATGGATGCCCAGGGAGGCCATCGGCGATGCGACGGGGATCGACGCCGGGGCGAGCCTGAGCATCGCCGCCAGCGGCTTCAGCGCCGGGATTTTCTCGAACAGCCCGGCAAACGGCTTGCCAAGCCTGGCCAGTTTGAGGGCAGCGCGAAAACGCGAGGGATAAGGCAGCACGAAGGCCAGCATGGCGCGGGTCAGCCGATCGGCCAGCGGACGCTTGTAGGTCTCCTCGATATGGGCGCGGGCGTGGTCGACCAGATGCATGTAGTTGACGCCCGACGGGCAGGTGGTCATGCAGGCGAGACAGGACAGGCAGCGGTCGATATGGGTGACGATCTCCTTGTCTGCCGGACGGCCGTTTTCCAGCATGTCCTTGATCAGGTAGATCCGCCCGCGCGGCGAATCCAGCTCGTTACCGAGCGTCACATAGGTCGGGCAAGTGGCCGTGCAGAAGCCGCAATGCACGCATTTGCGCAGGATCTTTTCCGATTCCGCGACATGCGGATCGGCAAGCTGGGCAAGCGAGAAGGAGGTTTGCACGCCAAAGAGTCCTTACCGTTTGAGCATGATCTTCTCCGAAAACCGGTTCCCACTTTTCGGGATCATGCTCTAAAGTCCGAGGAACCAGCTTTCCGGGTTCTTGACCGGCTCGCCGCGCTGCAGCGCCTGCAAGCCGAGAATGCAGCGGGCGATGAACCAGACGGCGACGGCGAATATCAGCACGACACCGATGACCACGACCATCAGCAGCGCCGAGATCAGTGCATAGAGCAGGCCGATCCAGAACGTGCGGATCAGGAATGTGTAGTGGCTCTCGACGAACCCGCCGGCCTTGCCGCGGTTGATATAGGCGAGGACGATGCCGGCAATACCGGTGACGCCGATGACAAAACTGGCAAGGTACAAGATGTAGATGACCAGCGCGTTGGTCGGACCGGGCTGCAGCCAGCGGTCGGTCTGGCGCGGTGCATCGTTTTGACCTGGATTGATATCGCTCATTGTGCTCCTCCCTCGATTGTCGGGGCGAGAGTAGCAGAGCCTGCGCCCGGCGCCATACGGCCGGGATTGAGGATATTCTTCGGGTCGAATTCGGCCTTCAGCCGCGCCGACAGTGCTATCAGCGGCGGCGGCTGCGGTTCGAACACCGGCACGGCGGCGCGGTGCGAAGGGGCAGCGCGCACCAGCGTCGCATGGCCGCCGCCATGTTTTTGGATCAGGCCGCGCAACAGGCTGGCCTCGGGATCGTCCTGCTGCATGCGCAGCCAGATCAGCCCGCCCTGCCAATCGTAGAAGGCGTCGACCGCGGCCTGCATGCGCAGCGCCAGCACCATTTGGTGAGCCTGCGACGGCGCCATCGAGACGCGCCACACCGGCCTTTCGCTGCCGTCGGCGAACGGCGCGCAATCGCGGACATCGCGCCAGACCGAATACGAGACCGAACCCGAAATCTCTTGCAGTGGACCGGCGTTTTTCAGCAGGTCTTTCAGCGCGGCGATGCGGTAGGCGACCGACGGGCCGAACCCCTCGATGCGCAGCAGCGTCGCCGCATCGCTGCCGAGACTGCCGCCGGCGACCCTAGCTGCGACTCGTTCGGGAAGATGGGCGGCGCTCGACACTTCCGCGCTCGAGCCGAGCGCCAGTGCCATGGCGGCGGTGGCACGATCGTCGAGCAGGCCACGGATGGCGAGCGTGACTTCGGTCTCGGCTGAGGGCAGCACCTTGAAGGTGACGTCGGTAAAGACCGCCAGCGTGCCCCAGCTGTTGGCCATCAGCTTGGACAGATCATAGCCGGTGACGTTCTTGACCACACGGCCGCCGGACTTGAAGGCCTCGCCGCGCCCGGAGACGGCCGCTATGCCGAGGATATGGTCGCGCGCAGCACCGGCCTTCAACCGGCGCGGGCCGGAAAGGTTCGCGGCCAGCACGCCGCCAATCGTGCCTTTTCCCGGCTTTCCGCCGAGCAGCGGGCCATAGTCCATGGGCTCGAAAGCCAGTTGCTGGCCGCTTTCGGCAAGCAGGCTTTCGATCTCGGCCAGCGGCGTGCCGGCTTTTGCCGACAGCACCAGCTCGGCCGGCTCGTAGAGCGTGATGCCGGACAGGGTCGACAGGTCGAGCGTATGTTCGCTCTGCGGCGGACGGCCAATGCCGCGCTTCGAGCCGTGACCGAGGATTTCGAGCAGCGATTCTTCGGCGGCTGCCCAGGCGACGGTGGAGAGAGTTTCCGCGGCGGTGGAGGGGGTGAAATTGGTCATGAGGAGAAAGCGCCAGCCCCAAATGCAGATATGCCGTGATCCTTCGCGCCCCTCTCTGTCCTGCCGGGCATCTCCCCCGCAAGGGGGGAGATTGGCAGTTTCGCGGCCGGCCTTCGTTCGGCAACGTTAGCGATTGGCGAAAGCGGCGATGAGGGCCAATCTCCCCCTAAGTGGGGGAGATGTCCGGCAGGACAGAGAGGGGTGCGAAGGAATGCCGACATTGAGAAGCGAAGCATCACCTCAAAACCTCGGAATGTCCGGGAACGCCACCTGCCCGCGATGCACGTGCATTCTCCCGAGCTCGGCGCATCGCCTCAGCTGCGGAAACACCTTGCCCGGGTTGAGCAGATGGTTGGGGTCGAAAGCGCATTTGACCCGCATCTGCTGGTCGAGGTCGATCTGGTTGAACATTTCCGGCATCAGGTCGCGCTTCTCGACACCGACTCCGTGCTCGCCGGTCAGCACGCCGCCGACCTTGACGCAGAGCCGCAATATGTCGGCGCCGAAACTCTCCGCCTTGTCGAGCTCGCCCGGCACATTGGCGTCATACAGGATCAGCGGATGCAGATTGCCGTCACCGGCATGAAAGACGTTGGCGACGCCGAGACCGTATTTCTCCGACAACTCGCGCATGCCGGCGAGCACGCGTGGCAGTTCCTTGCGCGGGATGGTGCCGTCCATGCAGTAATAGTCGGGCGAGATGCGGCCGACCGCGGGGAAGGCTGCCTTGCGGCCGGCCCAGAAGCTCAGCCGTTCCTGCTCCGATTGCGAGATGCGGCATGTGGTCGAGCCGTTCCTATAGGCGATGGCTTCGACAAGGCCGATCAGATGGTCGACCTCAACACCCGGCCCGTCGAGTTCGACGATCAGCAGCGCCTCGACATCCAAGGGATAGCCGGCCTGGACGAAATCCTCGGCGGCGTGGATGGCCGGACGGTCCATCATCTCCATGCCGCCCGGGATGATGCCGGCGCCGATGATGTCGGCGACGCATTGGCCGGCCTGCTCGCTGGTCGGGAAGCCGATCAGCAGCGCCCGCGCCGTCTCCGGCTTCTTCAAAATGCGCACGGTGACCTCGGTGACGACGCCGAGCAGCCCTTCGGAGCCCGTCATTACGCCGAGCAGGTCGTAGCCTTCCGCGTCGAGATGGCTGCCGCCGAGGCGCACCACCTCGCCATTCATCAGCACCATCTCGATGCCGAGCACATTATTGGCGGTTAGACCGTATTTCAGGCAGTGCACGCCGCCGGAATTTTCCGCGACATTGCCGCCGATCGAGCAGGCGATCTGGGAGGATGGATCGGGGGCGTAATAAAAGCCCTCCTGCTCGACGGCGGTGGTGATGCCGAGATTGGTGACGCCCGGCTGAGCGACGACGATGCGGTTCTGAAAATCGATCTCGAGGATGCGATTGAAGCGGCTCATGACCAGCAGCACCGCGTCTTCGAGCGGCAGCGCGCCGCCGGACAGCGAAGTGCCGGAACCGCGCGGCACAACGCGGATGTTGCGGTCGTTGCAGTATTTCAGCACGCGCGAGACCTGCGCCACGGTTTGCGGCAGCACCACGACCAGCGGCAATTGCCGGTAGGCGGTGAGCCCATCGCTCTCGAAGGCACGCATGGTATTGGCCGCGTCGACGACGCCCTCACCCGGCACGATGATGCGCATATCGGCGACGATCTCGTCGCGCCGGCGCAGCGTGGCGTCGTCTGGTTTCGGCATGGCAAGGCCGGACATCGACAGCCTCCTTCGATCGACTGGTAAAAATCTTTTACCAGCGACAGCTGCCCGTTGCAAATCCCGCTTTGGCCGGAACGAACGGCCTATAGCCGGACAGCCTTCCGCAGCGGCAATCTGCCGCTGCATATCTACCCTCCCCCTTGTGGGGAGGGTCGCGAACGAAGTGAGCGGGGTGGGGGATGGCGCGAGGATAGCGCTGACTTTCTCCCCCCTCGAGGGGGAGATGGCCGCGAAGCGGCCAGAGGGGGTCGTCTCACGTAAATCGCCGATATCGTGTCCCGCCGCGAAACGAGGTTGGCGCTCCATGCGGGACAACCCCCTCTGTCGCCTTCGGCGACATCTCCCCCTCAAGGGGGGAGATTACCTGCCTACTCGCCCGGCTGCTTGCCGGGTTCGGAGTGCATGCGGCGCACACGACGCACGCCCCACCAGACGAGCAGGACGGCGAGCGGCACCGAGGCGGCGGTGACCACTTCCGGCGCAAAAGCATGGCCGAAGATCGAGGCGCCCTTGGCGACGTAGCCGATGAGGCCGACGACATAATAGGAGACGGCGGCGACGGAGAGACCTTCGACCGTCTGCTGCAGGCGCAATTGCAGGCGGGCGCGATTGTTCATCGATGCCAGCAGATCGCGGTTCTGCTTCTCAACCTCGACGTCGACCCAGGTGCGCAGCAACGTGGTGGCGCGGGTGAGCTTGCGCGACAGATTGGCCTGGCGCTCCTCGACCGAACGGCAGGTGCGCATAGCCGGGGCGACGCGCCGCTGCAAAAAGCCGCCCCAGGTGTCGTAGCCGGGCACGGCTTCCTCATCGAGCGCCTCCAGCCGCTCGCCGACGATGCCGTCATAGGCGCGGCTGGCGCCGAAGCGGTAGAGGCTGGAGGCGGCGTCAGCCTCCAGTTCGGCGGCAAGTTCGGTCAGGTCAGCGAGCAAGGTCTGGCTGTCGCGGGTTTCGGCGACCTTCATTTCCAGCGTGGTCTGGGCCAGCCTGTCCTCGATGCGGCGGGCGCGTCCCGAAAGTGTCAGCGCCAGCGGCAGCCCAAGCATGGCCAGCGTGCGGTAGGTCTCGATATCGATCAGCCGTTGCGACAGAGCGCCGGTGCGCGCCGGCGTCAGGCCGCGGTCGAGCACCAGAATGCGGGTCAAGCCGTCACCATCCTGGCGGAAATCGGTGACGATTGCGGCGTTGCCGCGCTCGACCAGCGAATAGCACAGGCTGGTCGGGTCGAAGCCGGCGATCAGCCTCTCGTTGGCCGGCGTCCATTTGCGAATTTCAAGCCTGATGCCGGAAATCACCGTTCCCGGTGGCGAAAACCCGTTGCCAAAGGGTGTGTCTTCTTGCCCCCTGCCGTTTTCGGCAAGCGGTCCTTCCCAGAGATAGGTCGAGAACTCGGTGTGCCGTTCCCAGCGCAGCGAGCCCTTGCCCCATTTCATCGCGTGATGGCGGGCATGACGGTCGGGCGCGGCGATGCCGAGACGCTGTGACAGTTCGGAAAGCACGGCCAGATCGACGCCCGAGCCGCCTTCGGTCATGAAGGAAAGCTGCACCAGCACGCGCGGCTTTTCGACCAGCGGGTGCGGCCGGGCGTGAACCTCGCCGAGCGCGCCGGGCCTTCCTTCATGCGCCGGAAAGCCCATGACGCTGCCGCCCATGACGCCGGCTTTGGCGCGTAGCTGGAATTCGAGGTTGGACGGGTCGGCGTCTGGCACGGCTGGTTCCCCGGGCTTCTCTGAGCCCTTTGGCAATGATGTCCCTCTAGAGGCAATCGCCAGGGGACGCAAACGCCCAATTTAGCTGAAGATGATATGGCGCCGCGGCTTCGAAACCGACCCGATCAGGCGAATTGGATAAATAATTTGACCAGTTGGCGACGCTGGCTTTATCTTGCGCACCATCGGTTCAACCCCAGGCAGCCCGTTTGAGCGACATATTCTCCCGGATCGAGCATTCGCGCACGGCCGACGAGGTGGTGCAGCAGATCGAGAGCCTGATCCTCGAAGGCGTCCTGCGCACCGGCGACCGGCTGCCGGGCGAGCGCGAGCTGGCGCGCCAGTTCGAGGTGTCGCGGCCGATCCTGCGCGATGCCTTGAAGGCGTTGGAAGGGCGCGGGCTTTTGACGACACGGCCCGGCGGCGGCACCCATGTCGCCGACGTCATCGGCCAGCTGTTCACCAAGCCGGTGACAGACCTGATCTCGATGCATCGCAAGGCGGTGACCGACTATCTGGAGTACCGCCGCGAGATCGAGGCGGTGGCGGCCGAATATGCGGCGCGGCGCGCCACATCAGACGATCTGGCGCTGCTCGACCGCATCATGGCGCGGATGGACGAGGCGCACCGGACCGGCAATTTCGACGACGAGGCGGAAATCGACGTCGAGTTCCATCACGCGATCTGCGAATGCGCGCACAACATCATCCTGCTGCATACGCTGCGCTCCTGCTATCGGCTGCTGTCGGAAGGCGTGTTCCAGAACCGGCGGCTGGTGTTCAACGTGCCGGGCGCGCGCGAGGCGCTGCTTTCGCAGCACCGGGCCATCTACACGGCGGTCAAGGCCGGCGATCCGGCCGCGGCGCGGCAGGCGGCGATGGATCACATCTCCTATGTCGAACGGTCGATGGCCGAGGCCGAGCGCAGCGGCGACTGGCAGCGCGTGTCGCGGCTGAGGCTCAGGCAGCGCTCCGAGCCCGGTGACGGTGAGGCGGCAAGAAAACAGCCGTAGGCTCCGGCCAGAAAATTCAGCGACGAACCCGCGAAGAACCAGTGGAAAAATCCATGAGCAGCATTCTCACCATCGCCGACCTCAAGGCCCTGGCGCGCCGCCGCGTGCCAAAGATGTTCTTCGACTATGCCGATTCCGGCGCGTGGACCGAAAGCACGTACCGGGCCAACGAAGAGGATTTCCAGAAGATCAAGTTCCGCCAGCGGGTGCTTGTCGACATGGACAACCGCTCGCTGGAATCGACCATGATCGGCGAGAAGGTGGCGATGCCGGTGGCGCTGGCGCCGACCGGCATGACCGGCATGCAGCATCCGAATGGCGAGATGCTGGCTGCGCAGGCGGCGGAGGAATTCGGCGTACCGTTCACGCTGTCGACGATGAGCATCTGCTCGATCGAGGATGTCGCTTCGGTGACCAAGAAGCCGTTCTGGTTCCAGCTTTATGTGCTGCGCGACAAGGATTTCGTGTTCGATTTGATCGACCGCGCAAAAGCGGCGAAATGTTCGGCGCTGGTGCTGACGCTCGACCTGCAGATCCTCGGCCAGCGCCACAAGGATATCCGCAACGGGCTTTCGGCGCCGCCGCGAATGACGCCAAAGCACATCTGGCAGATGGCGACCAGGCCGGGCTGGTGCGTCGGCATGGCCGGCACCAAGCGCCGGACGTTCCGCAACATCGTCGGCCACGCCAAGGGCGTCGGTGACCTCGCCTCGCTGTCGTCGTGGACGAGGGAGCAGTTCGATCCGCATCTGTCGTGGAAGGACGTCGCCTGGATCAAGGAGCGCTGGGGCGGCAAGCTGATCCTGAAAGGCATTCTCGACAAGGAAGATGCGCTGATGGCGGCCAGGACCGGCGCCGACGCGATCATCGTTTCCAACCATGGCGGGCGCCAGCTCGACGGCGCCTCGTCGTCGATCATGGCGCTCGAAGAGATCGCCGACGCCGTCGGCGATACGATCGAGGTGCATATGGACGGCGGCATCCGCTCCGGCCAGGACGTGCTGAAGGCACTTTGCCTCGGCGCCAAGGGCACCTATATCGGCCGGCCTTTCCTGTACGGCCTCGGCGCACTCGGCAAGGAAGGGGTTACCAAGGCGTTAGAAATCATCCGCAAGGAGATGGACATAACGCTGGCACTGTGCGGAAAGCGTCTGGTCACCGACATGGGCAAGGATCAGCTTCGGCGCTAAAGTCCCGTGACGGCATGATCACGGAGGCGACGCAGGCATTGACGGAGCCCGGCATCAATTTTTTCGGCGCACGCGGACCGGAAGGCATGCGTCTTTACGCGATCGGCGATGTGCATGGCCGGCTCGACCTACTGGCGGCCTTGCACCACCGCATCGAGGCTGAGCTCGGTCAGAAGCCGCCGGCCGATTGGCGCGTCATTCATCTCGGCGATTACGTCGACCGCGGCCCGAACTCCAAGGGTGTCATCGACTTTCTGATCGACGCCCAAAAACGCGATCCGCGTCACCTGATGCTGGCCGGGAACCATGACATCGGCTTCCTCGATTTTCTCGATGTCCCCGACCCGGACGGACTGTTCATGCGCTATGGTGGCATCCAGACGGCGCAATCCTACGGGGTGGCCCTCGGTGGGGGCAGCGCCTGGTTTGGCCGAGCCGATGCGGCATTGCGGCAAGGTCACGCCGCGCTGGTCGAGGCCGTGCCGCAGGACCATGTCGAGTTCCTGCGGTCGCTGCCCTTTTCAGTGACATTCGGCGACTTCTTCTTCTGTCATGCCGGCATCCGGCCCGGCATTGCGCTGGAAAGCCAGAGTCCGCAGGACCTGATCTGGATTCGCGACGTCTTCCACGATCACACCGGCCTCCATCCGAAGATCGTGGTGCACGGTCATACGCCGGTGCCCAAGGCCGAGATCACCGGTAACCGCGTCAATGTCGACACGCTCGCCTGGCAGTCGGGAAACCTCACCGCGCTCGTCGTCGACGGTGCGGAAAAACGCATCCTGACGGTCACGGGTGAGAGGGCTTAGGGCATTTTTTGCACAGTGGTTTTGACAGGTCTGGGCGATCGGCAGCGACCGCCGACGGTTCCTGTCAGCCGCCAAAATCTCGGTGGTGGCGGACTGCAAATCTTCGAGATTGCCGAAGCATCCCTTCCTTCGTCATCAACTCTGAGCGATTAGGGCATCGCGAAGCCTTGCGTTGAGGGTGACGAAGGCGTGGGATTATGTGCAGAGGGTCTAACGAAGCGCGGCAGTGACGCCGTAGCCGTCGACGGCATTGTGGTTGTTGGCTGCGTCGGCGGAATAAATGCCGAGGCCGCACAACACGATAGCCGACAACATGGCAAAGGACAAAAAGGCTGCTTTCACGGACGTCATCTCTTGTTGAGCTTTCTGCATCTATGCACGAGCGGGTTACCAATGCGTTGAAACGCAAAATACGTCGCAAATCTCTGACGGTTTCGCGCTTCTAGGCATGTTCTGTATCGGCGGTGTGTCGCGCGGGTCACAGGAAAGGTTCATCGCGGTTGCACCGAAGATGCAGAGCGGGCGCCTTTTAGGATGGCGGACGGACACAGGCCAAGGATGAAACGCGTTTTCCCCGGCGGATTTGCCGCCGCGTGCCAAATATGCAACGTCGCCAAATACGTCGACTGTATGAGCCGTCAGATCGTCGCCACCCAGGCGCGGGCGATGGCGAGGCCGGCGGCATCGGCTTGCGGTCCGTTGCGGGCCATTTCATCGTCGAGCCGGCTGCTCCATTCAGGATGCCGCTCGGCGATCAGCGGTGCAAAGGCTGTGCTCCAGTCGCGAACCATCGGCCGGTCGGCCTCGAAATGGAACTGGAAGCCATAGACGGCGCGGCCGATGCGGAACGCCTGGTTCTCGGCGACGGCGTTGCCGGCCAGCCGCACGGCAGTCCCAGGCAAGACAAAGGTGTCGTCGTGCCACTCGAAGATCGGGAATTTTTCGGGCAAGGCGGCGAGCACCGGATCGGCCTGCGCCGCCGCGGTGAGCGCCACCTCGTGCCAGCCGAACTCCGAGGCGCCGCCTATCTGGTTTTCGCCGCCAAAAGCGCGCGCGACCAATTGGCTGCCAAGGCAGATGCCGAGCACCGGGCGATCCCTGTCGGCAAAATCGCGCGTCAGGTCGAGCAGGCCCGGAAAATAAGGACAGAGCTCGTCGTCCAGCGCATTCTGGGCGCCGCCGAGCACCACCATGGCGTCATGCTCGCCGCCATCTTGCGGCAGCGCGTCGCCGCGATAGGGCCGGCGCAGGTCGATATCGGCGCCCGCCTCGACAAGTGCCGCGCCGATCTGGCCAAGGCCCTCATTGTCGAAGTTCTGGACGACCAAGACCCGCATCGAAACCTGCTGACATGAAATTGATGCAGCGAGCGATATCATGACGCCAGCATTGCAGCCAAGCCAGTATTGCAGCCAGGAAGGAACGCCTATGCCGCTGCAGAACCGGGTCGATCCGTTCGGCGCCATCCATGCCGTGCCGGAGCGCGGCCTGTTCATGGGCAATCGCGGCATCATCCATGACCCCGAGACGAGAACGCTGTTGAAGAATCGCTGGGCGCTGCAAGCCTGGATCATCTGCGTCTGCGAGTTCCGCGACGTGCGGCGCGAGCCGATGGGCCGCAACCGGGCTGGCGGCAAGGCCGGCTGGACCGAGCTGTTTTTCCTCGACGAGGTGACGGCGCTGGCGGCCGGGCATCGGCCCTGCTTCTTCTGCCGGCGCGAGCGAGCCAGGGATTTTGTCCAGCGCTTCGGCGAAGCCTTCGGCATTGCCGAGCCGCGCGCGCCGCAGATCGACAAGCGCCTGCACAAGGAGCGCCTGGCCTCGGGCGGACGGCCGCCGATCATCGCGGCGCAAGACCTCATGGCCCTGGCGGAGGGTTCCATGGTTGCGGACGGCAGCGATGCCTATGCGATGCGCGGCGGCAAAGCGCTGCACTGGTCGTTCGCGGGTTATGGCGAACCGGTAGCGTTCGATAGCTTTGCCGGCCGCCCACTCCGCCTGCTCACGCCGGCGACAACTGTTTCCGTGCTGAAGCGTGGCTACAGACCTGTCTGGCACGTCAGCGCGGAGGCTTGACGCCGGGGACAGCCTCGCCCATTCCTCGGCGATGCGCGCCAATTACAAGATGCAGCGGCTGTTCGTGCCGGATGGGCTTGGACCGGACATCGAGTTCGACGTCGGCCCGCAGCTGAGCCATTATCTCTCGCATGTGCTGCGGCTCGGCGAAGGTGCCGAGGTTCTGGTGTTCAACGGCCGCGACGGCGAGTGGTCGGCGACAATCGCGGCAAAATCGAAGAAAGCTGTACGCCTGAAGGTGCTGGCATTGCAGCGGCCGCAGCCACCGCTGCCCGATCTCGTCTATTGCTTCGCGCCACTGAAGCAGGGGCGGCTCGACTACCTCGTGCAAAAGGCGGTGGAAATGGGCGCCGGCATCCTGCAGCCGGTCATCACCCAGCATACGCAAGTGGCAAGGCCCGGCATCGAGCGCCTGCGCGCCAATGTCGTCGAGGCGGCCGAGCAATGCGGCATATTGGCGGTGCCGGAGGTGCGCGAAGCGGAAAAAATCGAACGCCTGCTCAGCAACTGGGACCGAGAGCGGCGGCTGATCTTCTGCGACGAGGACGCATCGACCAACAATCCCCTGCCGGCATTGCAGGCGGTGCGGGAGAAGAAGCTCGGGCTGCTGGTCGGGCCGGAGGGCGGCTTTTCCGACGAGGAACGCAAGATGCTGAGAGCGCTGCCCTTCGTTACCGCGATTCCGCTCGGGCCGCGCATCCTGCGGGCGGATACGGCGGCGGTGGCGGCACTGGCGCTGATCCAGGCGACAATCGGCGATTGGTGATCAATTCCAGTTACCCGCTGGCTCAGGATTTTTCGCTTGATCGGCTACTGACATTTCGTCCATCTAGCGCCGGCGGTCGTCCGACCGCTCTACAGCGCCGCGCGTCCTTTCGGGCGCGCAAAGGACGCTGTAGCATTTTGATTGGGCACATGATCCTTTCCGAAAATCGAAGCCGATTTTCGGGGTCATGTGCGGAGGGCTATCATGGCGCGCGATACAACCGATTTCCGGCCGGTCGAAAGCGTCGACGAACTCGTCGAGCACCTGGCCGAAGGCAACAAGCCGCGCGACAAGTGGCGGATCGGCACCGAGCACGAGAAATTTCCGTTCTACATCGACGGCAATGCGCCGGTGCCCTATGGCGGCGAACGCGGCATACGCGCCATCCTCGAAGGCATGCAGGACAAACTCGGCTGGGACCCGATCATGGATGCCGGCCGCATCATCGGCTTGGTCGAGCCGACCGGCCAGGGCGCGATCTCGCTGGAACCCGGCGGCCAGTTCGAACTGTCCGGCGCGCCGCTCGAGACGATCCACCAGACCTGCCGCGAAGGCAATGCGCATCTGGCGCAGGTACGCGAGATCGCCGAACCGATGGGCATTCGTTTTCTCGGCCTTGGCGGCAGCCCGAAATGGTCGCTGGCCGAGACGCCGAAAATGCCGAAATCACGCTACGAGATCATGACCCGCTACATGCCCAAGGTCGGCACCAAAGGCCTCGACATGATGTACCGGACCTGCACGATCCAGGTGAACCTCGACTTCGAGAGCGAGGCCGACATGCGCCGCAAGATGCAGGTGTCGCTGAAGCTGCAACCGCTGTCGACGGCGCTGTTCGCCAACTCGCCCTTCACCGAAAGCCGGCCGAACGGATTGCAGAGCTGGCGCGGCGAGATCTGGCGCGACACCGACAACCAGCGCTCCGGCCTGCTCGAGTTCTGTTTCTCGCCCGATTTCGGCTTTGCCGATTATGTCGAATGGGCGCTCGACGTGCCGATGTATTTCGTCATCCGCGACGGCCAGTACCATGACATGACGCACGTCACCTTCCGCCAGTTCATGGCGGGCGCTGCCCGCAACGAATTGCCGGACGGGCTGCCGACGATGGGCGACTGGGCGAACCATCTGTCTACGCTGTTCCCCGACGTGCGATTGAAACGCTTTCTCGAAATGCGCGGCGCCGATGGCGGGCCGTGGCGGCGCATTTGCGCGCTGCCGGCCTTCTGGGTCGGGCTGCTCTATGACGCGGCAGCGCTCGACGCGGCCGAGGCGCTGACTTCGAGCTGGAGCTATGACGAGGTGCTGGCGATGCGCAACGCGGTGCCGGAACAGGGCATTTCGGCGCCCTTCCGCAACACGACATTGCGCGAGATCGCCCGCGACGTGCTCGTCATCTCGCGCATGGGACTGAAGAACCGTGGCCGCAAGAACCGCGACGGCTATGACGAGACCTCGTTCCTCAACACGCTGGACGAGGTCGTCGCGCGCGGCACGACAAGCGCCGAAGAGATGCTCTCCGCCTACCACACGCGCTGGGGCGGTTCGATCGAGCCGGTGTTCATGGAATACGCGTATTAACGCTTCGCTATCCGCATGGTTCATGGTCCGGCAAATTCGCTTCAATCAGTGATGGAAACGAACTAGGCTTCTCCTGCGAGGATTTTCCCGGAGGAGAAAACAATGCCTTCCTTGTTCGATATTCTGGCGCAGGCTCAGAACGGCACCGGCATGCAGGCGCTGGCCCAGCAGTTCGGGCTTTCGCAGCAGCAGACGCAATCGGCGGTCGCGGCGCTGCTGCCGGCCTTTTCACAGGGGCTGAAGCGCAATACGGCGGACCCTTATGGGCTCGGCGCCTTCATGACGGCGATGGCCAGCGGCCAGCACGCCAAATATTTCGAGGATGCAAGCCGGGCCTTCTCGCCGCAGGGTCTCGATGAAGGCAACGGCATTCTGGGGCATTTGTTCGGCTCGAAGGATTTGTCACGCGCCGTCGCCAGCCAGGCCGCGCGGGCGAGCGGCGTCAGCCAGCAGGTCCTGCAGCAGATGCTGCCGGCAATCGCCTCGATGATGATGGGCGGATTGTTCAAGCAGACCACCAACCAGCTAGGCGGGCAGATGCATGCGGCAGGCGGCGGCGGCAATCCGCTCGGCGAGCTCATCGAGCAGATGATGCGGCAGGCGGGCGGCGGCGGCCAGGCGCCGGCACCACAGCCTGCAGGTCCAGCGGACAATCCACTCGGCAAGGTGCTGCAGGATATGTTCGGCGGCGGGCAGCAGCCGCAAAGCCAGCCGCAGCAGACACAGAACCCTTATGGTGACAATCCGCTCGGCAAAGTGCTGCAGGATATGTTCGGCGGCGCACAACAGCCGCAGTCTCAGCCGCAGCCTCGCCAGGCGCCGCGGCAACCCCAGGCGCCGCAGCCGCAGACCAATCCGAGCGGCAGGCCGAGAAATCCGTTCGACGACCTGTTCGGCAAGATGTTCGAGACGGGCGCCCAGCAACGCGACGACTACCAGAAGGGCATGGAGTCGATCTTCGACCAGTTCAAACAGGGAATGGGCCGGCGATAGCGCCACAAGCTGCGAGTCGACGTCCTGTGGGCAAGAGACTGGAACAGATGCGCCGCAACCCTCGCGGTGATTGGTCAATAGCTGATGTAAGGGCAGTTTGTGACGATGCAGGCGTTCAATGCGTGCCGCCACGATCCGGTGGGTCGCATTACAAAGTCTATCATTCGGCAATGGCCGAGATTCTGACAGTGCCTTTTAAACGCCCCATCAAACCCGTATATATTCGAAAACTCGTGGCTTTCATCGACGAGGTAAAGAGACATGGCGGACAGACTTGAATATGCGGTCGTCATCGCACCGCTTTCCGCAGAAGACGGGGGCGGATTTTCGGCCTCGGTCCCCGACCTGCCAGGCTGCATCACCGATGGTGAAACTCCTGAAGAAGCTATCGCTAATGTCCAAGACGCCATATCGTCCTGGATAGAAGCTGCGCACGAACTTGGCAGATCGATACCAAGGCCATCACAAAAGTCGGCCGTCGCCTGATTTCCCAAAAAGAAAGCCCGGTCCTTGCAAGGACCGGGCAGCGCGCAGGCGGCCGGGGGGATCCGGCAGGGAGTGGGGAGCCTGCGTAACTTGATGGCGTCGTGCCTCGAAAAGGTTCAATGCGACCGGATCGCAACTTGTGCGATCAGGCCACCTTGCGGGCAAGATCCTCGATCGTTTCGGCGCGCTCGACTGCGATGACGCGAAGCCTCTCGGTCGGATCGCGGCCAAAGGGCACACCGATAGCGACGTGCAGGTCGGCGCGGGTCAGGCCGATGTCGGCGAGCTCGGCATCTGACATTTCGCCGAGGCGATAAAAGGCGCGGCGGTTTTTCCAGGCGCGGTAAATATTGGCAGCCGCATTGGCCACGCGCGTCGCAACGGCCGGACGCGAGGTGATGCGCGAGGTCTCGGTGGCGAAATCAAACGTAGCCATGTCGGTCTCCTTTAGACTCGAACGGACAAAACCGGTCGATCGGGCGCTGGCGACAGCGGCCGTTCCGGCTTCGATTCACATGCCTTCATGTAGACAATGCGAATTTGCCATGGCGCGATTGATTAATCCAACGAATGTTTCTAATCTTTAGCATCAACATCAATGATGGATTGGACCGATGAAAGCGCCACTCGATCTCGATCAGTTGCAGACCTTCATCTCGATTGTCGACACCGGCAGCTTTACCCGCGCGGCGGAAGCGGTGCATCGCACCCAGTCGGCGGTGTCGATGCAGATGCGCCGGCTGGAAGAGCGGATCGGCAAGCCGCTGTTCGAAAAGGACGGCCGCACCAACAGGCTGACCGAGGAGGGCGACCGGCTGCTCTCCTACGCAAGGCGGCTGCTCTATCTCAACAAGGAAACACTGGCCGCATTCGACGACCGCCGGCTCGAAGGCACCATCCGCATCGGCACCCCGGACGACTATGCCGATCGCTTCCTGCCCGAGATCATGGCGCGGTTTGCCCGTTCCAACCCGCATGTCGAACTGACCGTCATCTGTGAGCCGACGCCGGGACTGGTCGAACACATCAAGCGCGGCAATCTCGACCTGGCGCTGGTGACGCACAATGACGCGCGCGGCCAGTCGGAAGTGGTGCGGCGCGAACCGCTGCTGTGGGTTACCTCGGCCAACCATGCGACGCATGAGCAGACGATCTTGCCGATGGCCTTCGGCCGGCCGAACTGCATCTGGCGGCGGGCCGCCGCCGACGTGCTCGACCAGCAGAACCGCGACTACCGCATCCTGTTCACCAGCTTCTCGGCCACCGTCATCGCCGCCGCGGTGCTTTCCGGCCTGGCGATCTCGGTGCTGCCGGAATGCGCGCTGCGGCCCGGTATGCGGGTGCTGGGCGAGGCCGACGGTTTCGGTGCCCTGCCCGATTGCCGCATCGGCATCATGCGCGGCCAGACCTCGCAGCCGGAGATCGTCGACGCGCTCGCCCGTCATATTTCGGAAAGCCTGGACAATATTTCCGTGCCGCTCGGGGAAGAGACCGGCACGTTCGACTTCGCAACACTCGCCTTCGCGAAGATGAAGCGGACCAAGCCGAGCCAGATCCTGCCGGGCTGGTGAAGGATCGCGCAATTGGGGCGGACATCGAACACGGCCGCCTTGACGCCGGCCAACAACAGTCCCCCAATCGGCCGATGAGCGACGCAGCATCCGAATCACGCACCAACGCCACCGAATATACGGTGAGCGAGATTTCCGGCGCGCTTAAGCGCACGGTCGAGGACGTCTTCGGCAATGTACGGGTGCGCGGCGAGATTTCCGGCTATCGCGGACCGCATTCCTCCGGCCATGCCTATTTCTGCCTGAAGGACGATCGCGCGCGGCTCGATGCCGTGGTGTGGAAGACCACGATGAGCCGGCTGAAATTCCGTCCCGAGGAAGGCATGGAGGTGATCGCCACCGGCAGGCTCACCACCTATCCCGGAAAGTCCAACTACCAGATCGTTATCGACAATCTCGAACCGGCCGGTGCCGGTGCGCTGATGGCGCTGCTGGAAGAGCGCAAGCGCCGGCTGCAGGCCGAAGGGCTGTTCGACGCGGCCCGCAAGCGCCTGCTGCCTTTCATGCCGCGCGTCATCGGCGTGGTCACCTCGCCGACAGGCGCCGTCATTCGCGACATCATCCACCGCATCAAGGACCGGTTTCCGCTGCACGTACTCGTCTGGCCGGTGCGGGTGCAGGGCGAGACGGCGGGTGCGGAGGTGACCGCTGCCGTCAACGGCTTCAACGCACTGCCGTGGGACGGCGCCATCCCGCGGCCCGACCTGTTGATCGTGGCGCGCGGCGGCGGCAGCCTGGAGGACCTCTGGGGGTTCAACGACGAAGCGCTCGCCCGGGCCGTCGCGGCTTCGGGCATTCCAGTGATTTCGGCGGTCGGCCACGAGACCGACTGGACGCTGATCGATCTGGCGGCGGATGTGCGGGCGCCGACGCCGACAGGCGCTGCCGAAATCGCCGTACCGGTCAAAGTCGACCTCGAAGCGACGCTTGCCGGCCTTGGCGCACGGCTGAAGACCGCGGTGTCGCGCAATTTCGAACGCAAGCGGCAGGCAGCACGCGCGGCCGCCCGTGCGCTGCCCTCGCCCGACCAGTTGCTGGCGCTGCCGCGGCGGCGCTTCGACGAGGCGACGAGCCGGCTCGGCCGGGCGCTGTCGGTCAGCGTCGAGCGCAAGCGGGCCAGGCTTCTGGGGCAGCGGCTGACGCCGGCCACCTTGTCGCGGCGGATGAACGAAGCCCGCACGCTGACCCGCCGCGACCTCGCCCGTGCGCAAGCGGCGTTCTTTGCCATCGTGCGCGAGCGGCGAGCGCGGTTTTCGCGCACCGCCACCAGACTGTCACCGGCGCCGATCGCAAGACGGCAGAAACTGCAAGGCGATGCCCTGCTGGCCCTGACGCGACGGCAGGACCACGCGATTTCGAGACGGCTGGACCGTCTGCGTGGAAGACTGACGCAGGCCGACCGGCTGCTGGCGACGCTGTCGCATAAGGCCGTGCTGGCGCGAGGCTTCGCGCTGGTCAAGGATGCGGACGGCGCGGTGGTCAAGCATGCGGCGGAAGTCGCGTCGGGAATGGCACTTTCGCTGGAGTTCGCCGACGGCACCGCGGATGCCGTCGCCATCAGTGGCACGGCGCGGCCGAAGACGGTTGCCAAGTCCGCGGCCAAGCTCAAGGCGCCGGGCGGCCAAGGTTCGCTTTTCTAAGGACGACCAAGGCTTGCTTTCTGAGGACGAAATGACCGACCCGCATCTTGCGACGCCCTCGGGCAAACTGCGTGCACGCGCCTTCGCGATCCCGTTCGAAGGCACGCCAGGGCCTTTAAACGCCATCACCGATGTGCCTGGCGTGACAGTCGGCTATACGACGCTGATCTCGGGGGACGGGCCGCTCGTTGTCGGCAAAGGTCCGGTGCGCACCGGCGTGACCGCGATCCTGCCACGGCCCAGAGGCGAGTTGGCCGTCCCGGCGTTCGCCGGCGTGTTCAGCGCCAATGGCAATGGCGAACTGACCGGCTCGCATCTGATAGAAGAACTCGGAGCGTTCAATCTTCCCATCACCATCACCAACACGCATTCCTGCGGCGTCAGCCGCGACGCAACGCTGCGCTGGATACAGAAGGTGCTGCCGCAATCGCTCGACAGCGCCTGGGCGCTGCCGGTGGCGGGCGAGACTTATGACGGCTTCCTCAACGACATCAACGGCCATCATGTAAGCTTCGAGCACGTGTTTTCGGCGCTCGAGACGGCTGAAAGCGGGCCGATCGAAGAGGGCAGCGTCGGCGGCGGCACCGGCATGATCACCTTCGGCTTCAAGGCGGGATCGGGGACATCCTCGCGCAGCGTCGACTGGAACGGAGAGCGTGTCACGATCGGCTGCTTCGTCCAGTCGAATTTCGGTGCAAGGCGGAACCTCGTCATCCGTGGCGTCAGGACCGAAGCGGAACTCGCCGAACCGGCGGTCCGGGACAACACGCCGCGAGCGGAAAAGAGCTCGATCATCGCGATCGTCGCCACCGATGCGCCATTCATGCCGCATCAGTTGAAAAGACTGGCAAAACGCGTGCCGCTCGGCGTGGCGCTGACCGGCGGCTATGGATACAATACGTCCGGCGATATCTTTCTGGCCTTCAGCACGGCCAATCCCGACGCGGCGCGCGGCGCGGCGGGCAAATTGGTCAGCGCCGGCTACATACCGGATGCCGACATCAACCCGTTCTTCGACGCCGTCGTTCAGAGCGTGGAGGAAGCAATCCTCAACGCGCTGGTCGCCAATGAAGACATGACCGGGCGCGACGGCAATTTCGTGCCGGCATTGCCGACAGAGTGGCTCACGGAGAGATTTGGCAAGGCTGCGCGGCGATAGACCGCGCAACTGCATCAGACAGCCAATGGTCGCCCGGCCGGTTTTGCCGGGGGGCGGTCCGTCAGCCGGCAGGCTTGTTGGAATTCTGCTCGTCCTGGTCGGCCTCGGCCGCCTCTTCGAGCCTCGAAGCAATGAGCTCCTGAATGTCGCCGACCTCTTCCTGGATATCCTCCAGGGGTATGCCGGCTTCGGCAGCCTTGGCCGCACATTCCCTGGCGAGGGTCTCGGCCTGCTTCTCGATTCTGGCTGGCGAGGGCTGGCAATGGACTTTTTCGCCAATCCACCCGCGCAAGAACTCGATCGCGTGTTCACTCATACTGCTGTTCCCTAGCGGCTATGCCGGTTGGTAATCATAAACGTCGGCATCTTGGAAAAGATGCGTGCTGCCATTCGAGCCGAGTCGGCTTCGCCCGGCAAGCCGAACTTGTCCGAGGTCCACAGAGCTGAAGGGAATGGAGGGTTCAAGGAGCACGTTCTGGTTCTTGAGGACTGATTCTCTCGACGAAACTCGTTCGACCCGCGCTATTGTTTCTATTTGCTTTTTTTTGGTTTTCAAGCCGTTTTGGATCACAATAGATGTCGCAATGACTAGCACATTTACCGCGCTCTCGCCGGCACCACGTAAGAGGCGAGCCGTCAAAGCCGCCGCTATATAGTGACAACCCTTTGCAATGTCGACTCCGCTCGCGATCCTGCTTCTTTCCGCCGCGCTTGCCGGGAGATATGTGGTGCGGCGAGCCTTGCAGTGCAAACTGCTGAGCGCCTCATGCAAGGCGTGCAATAGCTTCCTGGCAAGTGGGGCGGTGTCCGAGGAAAAGAGCGGCGGCACTTCGATCAAATACCGCGCAACCGTAACGGTGGAACCCTGAAGTGCTTGTCTCAGGGTGGCTCTCTACCGCTGGCGATAAAGGATCATCCCGCCATGATAGAGAACGCCTTCGACGAACTCACCATCTGCGGTGAAGCCCGTATCGTCCCAGTATTCTATGTGGTTGCCCTCTACTTGATAGCGTCCCCGGTAGGCGCTCTCGCGGTCACCGCGCGCTTCGTCATAACGGCCGTTCGGCAGGAGTTCGTGCCGGACATGGCGATCCTCGGTGATCCACATTCCGACGTAGGGATGATCTTGGTGCGTCATCGGTTCCTCTGCAAGAATTGGAGTTAACAACAGGGCCAGCCCTACTGGCGCAGCAGCGATTGCAACACAAGCGAGCACTGCGGCCAAACGGGGCCGCATCAATGCGCCGCCTTCGTCGGACGCACGACGATCTCGTTGACGTCGACATCGTCGGGTTGTTCGATTGCGTAGCGCACAGCTCGGGCGATGGCGTCGGGTTGCAGGGCAATTGCCCGCCACGTTTTCATGGCAGTGGCGGCGGCTTGGTCGGTGATCGTGTTCGCCAGCTCGCTTTCAACCACGCCAGGATGAATGCAGGTTACGCGGATATCGTCACACTCCTGGCGGAGCCCATCGGAAATCGCGCGGACAGCGTATTTCGTTGCACAATAGACGGCAGCCGTGGGCGAGACGGCCAGTGCTCCGATGGAGCCGATATTGATGATGTGGCCAGAGCCGCGTGCCGTCATCTCGGGCAGGACCGCCGCGATGCCATACAGAACACCTTTGATGTTGACGTCCACCATCAGCTCCCATTCGCCAACCTTCATCGCGGCCATGGCCGACAGCGGCATGACGCCCGCATTGTTGATCATGACATCGACCCGGCCCCATTCGGCCCGGGCGGCATCGGCGAACGCTGCGACATCTGCCCTCTTGGTGACATCGAGCGCTCGCACACGAACCGTTCCACCAGCCGCCTCGATCTCGGCCGCGAGAGCTTCAAGGCGGTCGGTACGCCGCGCGCCGAGGATCAGCTTTGCACCTGCCGCGCCAAGTTCGCGGGCGATGCCAGCACCGATGCCGCTGGAGGCACCGGTGATCAGAACAACTTTGTCCATGGTCATGAAAATGATCCTTTCGGTTCCAGAAATCCTGTGAGTATTTTCACGATGTGAAGGGTAGGCGTGCGATTAAGATCCTGCAGCGCGCCGGTCTGATGGTAGGGTTGCGTTTCATTGGGCGGTGTAGCCGCCGTCGACCAGAAGCAGGGTCCCGGTAATGAAGCTGGACGCCGGCGAGGCAAGAAAGACGATGCTCTCGGCAACTTCTTCCGGCTGCCCGATCCGGCCGATCGGATGTGCGTTGCCAAAGCTTCGCAGCATCTCCCGCCCATTCTCCACCACACCTTCCATGATGTCGGTTTCGATCACGCCAGGGGCAACGGCGTTGCAGCGAATGCCCATGCGCCCGTATTCGATCGCGATCACCTTGGTCAGCTGTGCGACAGCCGCCTTGGAGGAGGCATAGGCCGCCTGCGTCTCGAAGGCCGCAACCGCCGAAATCGATGAGACATTGACGATCGCGCCGCCGCCACCGGCGGCCATCAATTCCACTGCGGCACGGGCGGTGACGAAGCTGCCGCGCGCATTGATCTGCAGAATGCGGTCATAGTCGTCGACGGAGGTCTCCGTCAGACGTTTGTTGAGCGTACGACCGGCGTTGTTCACGACGATCGAGGCGTCCGAAACGCTTCGCCGCGAACTCGACCGAGCGTCTCGCCAGATCCTCGTCGGCGACATCGCCGACCAGGGTTGCCACATCCTCGGCTTCCAATTCACGTACAGTGTCGCTGAGATCGCTTGCCACGATCCGGGCACCCCGGGCACGCAGCAGCTCCGCGGTGCAGCGACCGATGCCGCGTGCCGCGCCCGTCACGAGGGCGATTTTTCCATCCAGGTTCCAGGAAGAAGGCAGTGATGTCATGGGATCTCCTTTGTCAGCCGGCATCGGTTTGGATCGAGACGATCAAGCCTTCTTGCCGTTGCGACAGAGATAGGAGCATGGCATTGTCGCGATAACCCGCCTATTGTTAACCTCTAAGGTAAGTGTTGCTAACCAATGGACGTCGATCTCAATGCAATTGCCGTCTTTGTCACCGTGGCTGAGGAACGCAATTTTCGCGCTGCGGCAGACCGCCTGGGCGTGACGCGCTCGGCGGTAAGCCAGGGCATCCTTAGGCTTGAACAGCGTCTGGGGATCGCATTGCTGCAGCGCACGACACGCAGCGTAAACCTGACCGAAGCGGGTGAACGACTGCTGGCGAGCGTCGCACCGGCGATCGCCGACGTGAACGCGGCAGTCGAAGCCACTACGGAGTTTCTGGACCACCCGCGCGGCCTGCTGCGGATCGCGGTTTCATCGATCGCAGAGGCGTTCCTGTCAGGACCGTTGCTGGCGTCCTTCACGGAAACGTTCCCGAGGTGCATCTGGACATTGTGGTCACCGACGAGGAGTTCGATATCGTGGCCGAAGGCTATGATGCCGGGGTGAGACTCGGCGAAGTGATCGAGCAGGACATGATCGCCGTGCCGGTATCGGGCGATCAGCGACAGATGGCCGTCGGCGCGCCGCGCTATCTCAACCGGTTCGGAGCCCCCGCTCATCCGCGTGAGCTTGTGGCCCATCGTTGTATTGGCTGGCGGCCGGCGCCCGGAGTTTCGCCTTATCGCTGGGAGTTTGGCGAGGACGGGCGCGAGTTCGACGTGGCTGTTGCGCCCGAGATCACGACCAACGACATGTGGCTGATGATCCGGCTGGCTGTTGCGGGCGCCGGGATCACGTTTGGCATGGCGGACACATTCCGCCCCTGGATCGACCGCGGCGAGCTTGTGCCAATCCTTGACGGCTACTTCCCGCCGTTTGCGGGCTTCTATCTTTATTTCCCCAGCCGGCGGAATATCGCGCCGAAGCTGCGAGCTCTCGTGGATCACCTGCGCGGCACGCGTCAGGCGCGGAATCGCGGGTGACCGCGACCGGATCGTAAAGACCGCTTTAGCGATATTTTGCCAGTCAGAAATGTAGCTGAAAGCTGATGGTACCGTTGGCTGGGATCGAACCAGCGACCTCCGGATCCACAATCCGGCGCTCTAACCATCTGAGCTACAACGGCACGCTTGCCTGAGCGAGATCCAGACGGAACGTTTATTCTCCGGGACCCGCTCTGTCGTTCGGCGATGCGTCCATACGGGCTATCGGAGCTTAATTCAAGGCTTTTGACGGCGCATGATCCCGAAAATCAGTTTCGATTTTCGGAAAGGATCATGCGCAAATCCAAAGTTCTGCGGCGTCTTTTGCGCATCCAAGAGGGCGCGCGGCGCTGTAGTAAAAGATCGTCTCCCAGCGCAAGCTTTCGCCGGACAAAGAAAAGGCCGGCGGGAGGAGGTGCCGGCCTTTTCCTGTTACGAGCCAGCGGGAGGAGGTGCTGGCTGGTTACCCCGGTGAGCAGAGGGAGGAGGTTCCACTCGCCGGGTATTCGTTTGAACGACTATATCGCACATCTATTTGTCTGACGAAATGCGACCTTTTGATGCATCGTCAAACTGTGTCCAAATATTAGGCGATCTTAATTTCTTTCACGGCCTTTTCGAAGGCGGTCTTGATCGGCTTGGATACGTCCTCGGCCGCCTTGGCAGCAACGGCCTGGAAGTCCTTGGCCTGCTCGACGGTCATTTCGACCTGTTTGCGCAGGAATGCTGTCTGCAGCTCGACGACTTCCGACAGCGACTTGGCGCCGATCAGGGCTTCGAAATGTGAGAACCCGGCTTCGGCATTGGCGCGCAGAGCGGCAATGGTCTTGAGCGACAGGTCGCTGGACACGGTCTTGGCGGTCTCGTAGGTCGACTCCAGCGCTTTCTGGGTCTCCTCGGCGCCGGTCTTCAGCTTGGCATAGGCCTCTTTCGACTGCTCGACGCCTTTTTCGGCGAAGGCGCGGATCTGGTCGGTGGCCTTGGAAGCGTCGAAGCTCGGGAATTCAACGTTTTCGATCGTGTCGGCAGTCTTGGTCCTGGACATTTTCCATCCTTTTCATCGGCAGCGGCTTTGACAGAAAGCCGTCTCGTTCATCTATCATGGCAATATAAAGGCAAATTTTGTGCGTTGCAACATGTTTGTTGCATCGCACCATAGATTATTTGTCTCGCGGCGTTAACCACGCGCCCAGAGATTCCGCTGGTTGCACGCTATGACTTGTGGACCTTCGCGCCGCCGGCTTTTATTAACAAAGCGTTAACCGCAAATTGCCCGCTCTGTGAGGGTCGCCAAGCGCATGCCGGCTGAAAACTACTCCTTCCTCGATGTCGCCGTGCTCGACGCGGTCCGCCTGCGCTTCGCCGCCGGCGACGCGATCGCCATTCTGTCGGCAGATCTCGAGCAGGTGATCTGGGCCAACGGCCCCGGGGCTGCGGTATTCGGCTATCCGGACATCGGAGCGATCATCGGCGCCTCGACAGGATTGCCGCTGATCGCCAGGCGCCAGATCATGGCAACCAGCGGTTTTCCGCAGGTCGGCCGCGACCGTGCCATCACGGTCCGACTGGCGACCGGCCTGACCAGCCGCGCGGTCGGCTTCTTGGCCAGCGCAGTGACAATGCCCGATGGCGAGGAAGCAATCATGCTGGCGCTACCGGGGGCGCAGGCCGGCTCGCGCAGCGCGGCCGAGATCGCCGATCGCGCCATCAGCGGCTTTACCGAAGACGGCCACTACATCGCCTTTGTCGACGCCAAGGGCAATATCGACGCCGCGTCGGACGGCTTTTCGTCGCTCGGCATCCGGCCTGAGACGCTGGCTGCCCTTGTCGCCGACGTGGCAAACGAGAGCGACCGCATCGTCAAGCGCCTGGTTCCGGGCGGATCCAGCTCCTATCCGGCGGGCTTTGCCCGGCTGACGGACGAGCGGCACCTGCTGGTGGTGATCGACGAGGACCGGCTTGACGGCGAGGCCCTTGTTGGCGAGCGCGCCGGCGCGGAAACCGGCAGCGAAGCAGCAGCGGCACCGAGCGGTGGCGATCTTCCCCAGTCGACGGACCAGGACAACGAGCCGCCAATCGCCGGGATGGGTGCGGCGGAGATCGGCCCAGCGAACGAAGGCACCTCCGCAGCGGCGGAGCACGAGCCTCCCGACTTGGCCGACAATCAGCACACGGTTGGCGAAACGCCGACGCAGCATGACCATTGGTACTTCAATGCCGGCGACGACGCGCAGGTCCGTGTGCCCGGCGAAGTCGAGACACCAACCGGCCCCGATGCTTCGCAGGCCGGCTCGGATGCTTCGCAGGAAAGTGCTGCACGAGCCACCAAAGCCGCCTCCCCGGCCGAACGCCCCGCCCCGGCGATCGACCGCACGGCTGCGCCCATGCGTTTCGTCTGGCGTACCGACGCAGAGGGCCGGTTCAGTGCCTTGTCGCCGGAATTTGCCGAACTCGTCGGCAAGCCTGCCGCCGACGTGATCGGCCGCCGCTTCGAGGACGTTTCGGCCGCCTACGGCCTCGATGCTTCAGGCGAGATCGCCGGCCTGCTCGAACGGCGCGACACCTGGTCCGGCCGCTCCGTGCTGTGGCCGGTCGGTGGCACCGATCTGAAGATACCCGTCGATCTGGCGGCGCTCCCGGTTTACAGCCGCAGCCGGGTTTTCGAAGGCTTTCGCGGTTTCGGCGTTGCCCGCAGCGGCGATGCGGTGGTCGATCCGGACGCGGTCGGTATGGCCCTTGTCGCCGACGGCGAACCTGCCGTGCCCGTCGCGCCGGAAGCCGTTGAACCTGCCCCCGAGACACCGAAACCCGCCGATCCGTTCCGGGGCGAAGTGCCGGCGCTGACCATCGTGCCAAGACCAGAGCGGCGCTTTGCCGACAAGGTGATCCGGCTGGCCGAGCACCGGCAGCCGGCCAACGACAAGGGCCTGTCGACGCTGGAACGCAGCGCGTTTCGCGAGATTGGCGAGCGTCTCAAGAAGGACAGCACCCCGGCCGAAAAGCCGGCAGACCAGCGGCCGAGCGCCCGGAAGCCAAAGCCGGCTGCGGAGGCCGAGACCAAAGTCGAGGCAACCGGCAAGGCCGACGAGCCAAAGCTGAAAGCTGGTCCGACGGACATGGGTGAAATGCCAGCGCCAGGTCCGGAAAGCGAGGCAGCTGCCGCTGAACCGCCCGAGGCTGATGCGGAGGACCAGAAGGACCTTGCCCGGCTCGACGGCGAGCAGCCCGATGAGACGGCAGAAGAGACGCAAGCCGGCGAACCCGTCACACGCCCGGCCTCCGGGTCGCTGCTCGACTATGCCGACCGCGAACCCAGCGACGAAGCGCAGGAAGGCGTCGAGCCCAGCACGAACCGTCCAACGATCGTCGCCGAGGCGCCGCGGGATGGCGAAGACGACGACAGCATGACGGCCGAAGATTTCCGCGACGCCGAGGACAGCGAAGATTGGTCCGATGACAGCGAAGCCGCCGACGACGATGCCGGCCCGGCGGCGCCAATCGAGCGACCGCAGGCACCACCGCTCAAACTCGACGGCTTCGTGCCGTCGGCGTTTGCCGCCGGAGAGGACAACAAGGGGCCGGATACCTCGATCCTCGGCAAGCTGCCGGTGCCGTTGCTTATCCATTCCGGCGACCACCTGCATTACGCGAACGAGGAATTCCTCGGCTTGACAGGCTATGCGACGCTGGACGCGCTGGACGAGGCCGGCGGGCTCGGCGCGCTGTTTGCCGATCCTTATGACGACGACGGCAGTTCCGACGGCAGCGATCATGCACTGCGGCTGAAGACTCGCGACGGTCAGGAGTTTGCGATCGACGCGATTTTACGCTCCGTCCCCTGGCGGAACGGCAAGGCGCTGATGCTGGTCGTACGCCGTTCCGGCGACGACGAAGCAGCAGCCATTCCACATGGCGCCGCCGACGACCAAACGCAGCCGGATGTTTCCGAGCTCAAGGCGCGCATCGCCGAAATGCGCACCATCATCGACACTGCCACCGACGGCGTCGTGCTGATCAGCCGTAACGGAACGATCCGTTCAATTAGCCGTCCGGCGGAAGCGCTGTTCGGCTTCGACAGCGACGAGGTGACCGGCAAACCGTTCGTCTCGCTGTTTGCGATCGAGAGCCAGCGCGCGGCGCGCGACTATCTCGACGGGCTGTCGGAGCCCGGCGTGGCAAGCGTGATGAACGATGGCCGCGAGGTAATCGGACGCGAGGCGCAGGGGCGCTTCATTCCACTGTTCATGACCATCGGCAGGCTGCCCAACGACAGCGGCTTCTGCGCGGTGGTGCGCGACATCACCCAGTGGAAGCGGGCCGAAGAGGATCTGACCCAGGCACGCGCGGTCGCCGAGCGCGCCTCGTCGCAGAAGACTGATTTTCTGGCCCGCATCAGCCACGAGATCCGCACGCCGCTCAATGCTATCATCGGCTTTTCCGAGCTGATGGTGGACGAGAAATTCGGGCCGGTGGCCAATGACCGCTATCGCGACTATCTGCGCGACATCAATCGTTCGGGCAACCACGTGCTCGATCTGGTCAACGATCTGCTCGACATTTCGAAAATCGAGGCCGGCCAGCAGGAGATGGCCTATGAGGCGGTGTCGCTCAACGACACGCTAGCCGAAACCGTGGCGATGATGCAGCCGCAAGCCAATCGGGAACGCGTCATCATCCGCTCCAGCTTCGCCTCGCGGCTGCCGGAAGTGGTGGCCGATCTGCGCAGCGTGCGGCAGATCGCGCTCAACATCCTGTCGAACGCCGTCCGCTATACGCAGGCCGGCGGGCAGGTGATCGTGTCGACGGCCTACGAGATCTCCGGCGACGTCGTCATGCGCGTGCGCGATACCGGCATCGGCATGAGCCAGTCCGAGATCGAGCAGGCGCTGAAGCCGTTCAAGCAGATCAACGCGCTGAAGCGCGGCCGCGGCGACGGCACCGGTCTTGGGCTGCCGCTGACGAAGGCGATGGTCGAAGCGAACCGTGCCAGGTTCACCATCAACTCGACGCCCGGCGAGGGAACCCTGGTCGAAGTCGCCTTTCCCTCGACCCGCGTGCTGGCCGGTTAGGTCTATGGCTGCCCAAAGAAAAAGGCGTCCAACAGGACGCCTTGAATGATAGAATTGCTGTCACAACGGGGGCTTGAGCGAATCAGATCCTCTGGGGGCTAGAGGAACGGGATTTCTCCCTCAAGTTACGCACGACTATCGATGCCGGGCCTTAACAAATCCTTACCCGCGCGTCCGAAAATTTACCAATGTGTACCACTCATGAAATCTAGGTAAATTCCGCAGAGACATTTCGTTAACCACGCCGGAGAGGCAGACGCCAAACCGGCTCTCAGTTTGGATCCGGCTCAGTCGGCAAGCTGCGGCAGGTTGCGGAACAGCTCGAGTGCTTCGGGATTGGCGAGCGCTTCCTTGTTCTTGATGGCGCGGCCATGCACCATATCGCGAACCGCGAGCTCGGTGATTTTGCCCGATTTGGTGCGCGGTATATCGCCGACGGCGACGATCTTGGCCGGCACGTGGCGTGGGCTCGCCCCGGTGCGGATTTTGGTGCGGATGCGTTTTTCCAGCTCGGCGTCGAGCTCAACGCCGGCCGCCAGCCGCACGAACAGTACGACGCGAACGTCATTGTCGAAATCCTGGCCGATGCATAGCGCTTCGAGGATTTCCGGCATCTGCTCCACCTGGTTGTAGATCTCCGCCGTGCCGATCCTGACACCGCCCGGATTGAGCGTGGCGTCGGAACGGCCATGGATGATCAGGCCGCCATGGGCGGTCCATTCGGCGAAATCGCCGTGGCACCAGACATTGTCGAAACGTTCGAAATAGGCGGCTTTGTACTTTTTGTCCTCGGGGTCGTTCCAGAAGCCGATCGGCATTGCCGGAAACGCCTTGGTGCAGACGAGCTCGCCCTTCTCCTGGCGGAGCGGGCGGCCGTCATCGTCCCAGACATCGACGGCAAGGCCGAGCCCCGGCCCCTGGATCTCGCCGGTCCATACCGGTTCGATCGGCACGCCGAGCACGAAGCAGGAGACGATATCGGTGCCGCCGGAGATCGAGGCGAGATGCACGTCCTTCTTGATGCCTTCATAGACGAAACGGAAATCTTCCGGCGACAGCGGCGAGCCGGTCGAGGATATGGCGCGCACGCTGGAAAGATCATGCGTGTGGATCGGCTTCAGGCCGGCCTTGCGCACGGAATCGATGAATTTGGCCGAGGTGCCGAAATACGTCATCTTCTCGGCATCGGCGAAGTCGAACAGCGCATTGCCGTCCGGGTAGAAAGGCGAGCCGTCATAGAGCAGCAAGGTGGCACCCGACGCCAGGCCCGACACCAGCCAATTCCACATCATCCAGCCGCAGGTGGTGAAATAGAAGAGGCGGTCGCCGTCGAGCAGACCGGCATGCAGCCGTTCTTCCTTGACGTGCTGGATCAGCGTTCCGCCGGCCGAATGGACGATGCATTTAGGGATGCCGGTCGTGCCCGACGAAAACAGGATGTAGAGCGGATGCGAAAACGGCAGCCTTTCGTAACTGACAGGCCTGGCGGCAAAGGGTGACAGCGCCTCCTCCAGCGCAGCCGCCTTGTCGATGGTCGCCGCGACGTCGAGCGAGGTGCCGAGATAGTCGACAATGAGGACTTTGCGCACGGTGGCGAGCTTGCCCGCTACGGCCGCGATCTTGTCGGCGACTTCGATCGCCTTGCCATTGTACCAGTAGCCGTCCGGCGCGATGAACACGACGGGCTCGATCTGGCCAAACCGGTCGAGAACCCCCTGCTCGCCGAAATCTGGAGAGCAGGACGACCAGACGGCGCCGATCGAGGCGGCAGCCAGCATCGCTGCAACGGCCTCCGGCATATTGGGCATCATCGCGGCGATTCGGTCGCCCTTCTTCACCTTGAGCGACAGGAAAAGCTGCTGCAGGCGCGAGGTCAGCGCATGCAGCTCGTTCCAGGACAGCCGCCGCTCGACCTTGTCCTCGCCGCGAAAGACGATTGCGTCGCCAAGCCCGGTTTTCTTCAGGAGATTCTCGGCGAAGTTCAGCTTCGCGTCAGGGAAGAAGGTCGCGCCGGGCATCTTGTCGCCATCGACCAGCACGCGTTCGCCCTTATCGCCGACGATGCCGCAAAAGCCCCAGACCAGGCTCCAGAAGGTCTCGCGGTCATCGATCGACCAGCGATGCAGTTCGGCATAGGAGGAGAAAGCCTTGCCGGACCTGGCCGCCGCGGCGTTCATGAAGGCGGTCATCGGCGCAGCGTCGATCTGCTCTTGCGTCGGGGTCCAGAGCGGTGCGTCGTCAGCCATCCATTGTTCCTCCTTAAAGCACGTCACGTTTGAAGAGATTCACGCGACGCGCTTTAAACTTTTGTCGTTATGCATGTCGTTTATCCCAAAACCGCTGCGCACTTTTGGGCGACATGCATTGGCATCGCTTATGCATATCGCGATGCAGCAGAGCAAGATTTTGTTGGACCGGGCCGGCCCGGGTGTGCGCAAATGCCATCGCCGGGCCATAAAGACTTGAAATGCGTCAGCCGTCGGTTACACCCGTCGGGCGATTTTGTCGGAATGGAAGCATACGGGGCGATATGCCATCACCTTTGATCCGACGCGGAATATGGGCGATCGGCGCAGCCGTCATCGTCATCGCGCTGGTTGTCGCAGCTTTGCCGTTGATCGCCTCGACCCGCATCGTGCGTGACCGCATCGCGTGGGAAATGAGCGCTTGGAGCGGTTTCAGGGTCACCATCGATGGCGCGCCGCGGATCGAGGTCTGGCCGAATTTCCGGGCGATCCTGAGCGACGTGACGCTGTCGCAATGGACAGAGACGGATGCGCCGCCTGTGGTCGAGGCCGAACGGGTCGAGGTCGACCTCTCGGCGATGGCGGCGCTGCGGGGCGACGTGGTGTTTTCAACGGCGCGGCTGGTGCGGCCGACGATCAGGGTTCAGCGTAGCGCGAGTGGGTTTTTCCTGCCTGCGATTCCTACCGGCGGACGCATTACGCGTTCGATCGACGCTGCCCGCGCGGTGATCAATACAAATCCCGCCAAGCCGGATCTTGGCAAGCTGCCGGCAGATCCGTTCGGCACGGTCGAGTTCCGGGACGGCCGCGTGGTGGCTGCCATCGGCGGCAAGGACCAGGAGATATTGAGCAGCCTGAGCGGCCAGGCGAATTGGGCCGCGATGAACAGCAATGCGACGCTATCGGCGACCGGGATATGGCGCGGCGAAAGCGTTGCCGTCGATGCCGCATCGCCGAACCCGCTGGTGCTGTTTGGCGGCGGCGCAGCACCTGTCACCTTTTCCTTCAAGGCGGCGCCTGCCAGCTTTTCATTCGACGGCTTGGCCAGCATGTCAGAGAATGGCTATTTCGACGGCCAGGCAAAATTTGCCGCACCTTCGCTGAGACGTGTGCTCGAATGGTCGCAGGCCGGCATCGCGCCCGGTGCCGCAATCGGCTCGATCTCGGTTTCGAGCAAGATCACGGCGACGGACGGACGCATCAAGTTCGAAAACACGGCCCTAACCCTCGACAACAACCCCGGAATGGGCGCGCTGGACTTCACCTACGGCGAGACACTGCCGGTGATCTCCGGCACACTTGCCTTCGATACGCTCGACCTCAGATCGTTTCTCTCGGCCTTTACGCCCGTGCCATCCGCCGGCGCCGCCGGCCCGGGCGAAATCGACACAAGCTTCGCCGACCGGATCAATCTCGATCTCAGGCTGTCGGCCGCGCATGCCACGGCAGGCGCAATCCAGCTTGCCGACGTCGCCGCCACCGCACAGGTCAAGAATGGCCTCGCCGTCTTCGACATCTCCGATGCATCCGCCTTTGGCGGCAACATCCAGAGCAGCGTCCGTTTCGACCGCAAGCCCGCCGGCACGGAAGTCGAGATCCGGCTGCTTGCTTCCGATATCGACGGCGGCGCTTTCGGCACCGCAGCCGGGATGACGCGTCTGGTGCCGATCGGCACCGGAACCGTTTCGGTCATCCTCAAGGGGCCGGGCAGAACCTGGGACTCCATTTTCGAAAACGCCAATGGCTCGCTGTCCGCGACGTTCGGCGCGGGTGCGCTGAGCCGGCTTAACCTGCCGGCGTTCCTCAAGCACACCGAACAGGGCGGATTCTTCGCGCTCGACGACGTCTCGGACGGAACGCTGCCGATCGACGGGGCCGAACTCAAGGCGAGCGTTTCGAACGGCGTGGCGCGCATCGACAAGGCCGAGGTGAATTCCGCGCAATACAAGATCTGGCTTTCCGGCATCGCATCCTATGCCGGACGCGGGTTGGCGCTGTCCGGCGGCATCGTCCAGCCGAGCCAGGCTGCCACGCAGACGAACGGCCAGGCGCCCAAGCAGTCGTCGTTCTTCGTCGGCGGCACGTGGAGCACGCCGTTCATCTCGCCGATAAGTCGCGGCGTTTCAGGCGAGTAGGCAGCAAGAACTCAACCTCGCTGCGCCGCCTGCTCGTCGCGCTGGCGCTGCACCTCGCGGCGTTTGTTTGCGAGCGAAGCGATGATCACGCCGACGGCGACGACGGCGATCAGGATGGTGCAGGCCGCGTTGATTTCCGGCGTCACGCCGAGGCGAACCTGACTGTAGATCTTCATCGGCAGCGTCGTGGCGCCGGGACCCGAGGTGAAGCTGGCAATGACCAAATCGTCGAGTGAAAGCGTGAAGGCCAGCATCCAGCCGGAGACGATCGCCGGCATGATGACCGGCAGCGTGATCTGGAAGAAGGTCCTCACGGGTGGCGCACCGAGGTCCATCGCGGCCTCTTCCAGCGAACGATCAAACGTGATCAGGCGCGACTGGACCACCACCGCGACGAAGCACATGGTCAGCGTGGTGTGGGCAAGCGTCACCGTGAGAAAGCCGCGGTCGAGGCCCACGGCGACGAAGAGCAGTAACAGCGACAGGCCGGTGATGACTTCCGGCATGACCAGCGGCGCAAAGACCATGCCGGAAAACAGCAGCCGGCCGCGAAAGCGCGTGTAGCGCGTCAAGGCGAGCGCCGCCAGCGTGCCGAGCACGGTGGCCACGGTGGCCGAGATGACGCCCACGCGCGCCGTCACCCAGGTGGCGTCCATCAGACCCTGATTGTGGAACAGCGAGACGTACCATTTCGTCGAGAAGCCGCCCCAGACAGTGACCAGCTTCGACTCGTTGAAAGAGAACACGACGAGCAGGACGATCGGCAGGTAAAGAAAGGCAAAGCCGAGCACGATCGAGGTGATATTAAAGCGGCTCCAGGTGGCGTTCATTTGTCCTGCTCCTGGGCGCGCGCCTGGGCTCGCTGGAAGATCATGATCGGCACGATCAGCAGCAGCAGCAGGATGACGGCAACGGCGGACGACACCGGCCAGTCGCGGTTGGCAAAGAACTCATTCCACAGCGTCCTGCCGATCATCAGCGTCTGCGAGCCGCCGAGCAGGTCGGGAATAACGAACTCGCCGACGGCGGGAATAAAAACCAGCAGGCAGCCGGCGATGACGCCGGGCAGCGACAGCGGGAAGGTGATCTTCCAGAAGGCGCTGGTCGGCGGGCAGCCGAGATCCTTGGCCGCCTCGATCAGCGAATAATCCATTTTCTCAAGCGACGAATAGAGCGGCAGCACCATGAACGGCAGATAGGAGTAGACGATGCCGATGAAGATCGCCGTGTAGGTGTTGAGGATGATCAGCGGTTGGCTGATGATGCCGGTGGCGAGCAGCAGCTGATTGAGCAGGCCCTCGGGCTTGAGGATGCCGATCCAGGCGTAGACACGGATCAGGAACGAGGTCCAGAACGGCAGTATCACCAGCATCAGCAAGGTCGGACGGATCGTCGCCGGAGCGCGTGCCATGCCATAGGCTATGGGATAGCCGATCAGCAATGTCAGGACGGTCGAGATGGCGGCGACGATGACACTCGTCACATAGGCGTTGAAGTAGAGCGCATCCCGCGTCAGCAAGATGTAGTTGTCGAAATTGAGCGCGCCAACCCCCGAGATGAACCCGGAAATGCCGCCGCGGAAATCGAGCACCGGAGTGTAGGGCGGCATGGCGATCGCCGTCTGCGACAGCGAAATCTTGAAGACGATGATGAAGGGAACGAGGAAGAAGAACAGCAGCCAGAGATAGGGAATGATGATGACGAGACGGCCGACGAAAGCCGCGCCCAGCCTGGCCAAGGCGGATTTGCCGGCAGCGCTTGCCGGAGGGCTTGTTGGGGCGGTGACGGCGGACATGATCGTCGCCTACCGCGTCAGCACGATGCCGGCGTCGGGGCGGAAAGAAACCCAGGCGCGGTCGTTCCAGTTCAGCGGATCCTCGGTGAGGCGTGCCGCGTTCATGGTACTCGCCCGCACCACCTGACCGTCATCCAGCCTGACGTGATAGACGGTCATGTCGCCGAGATAGGCGATGTCGTAGACCTCGCCCTCGATGGCGTTGACGGCACCGGCCGGTTTTGTGGACGACACTTTGATCTTCTCCGGCCTGATGGCGAAGGTGACGGCAGTCCCTGCGGCGGCACTGCCGGCGTTGTCGGTGCGGATGGTGATGCCGTTGCCGGCATCGATGCTTGCGCTGCCGGCCTCGCCGCGCGCGATCTTGCCGTCAAACATATTCACGTTGCCGACGAAGCCGGCGACGAAGCGCGAGCCCGGCGCTTCGTAGACCTCGGCCGGCGTCGCCACCTGCATCACCTCGCCCTTATCGATGATGGCGATGCGGTCGGCCATCGTCATCGCCTCTTCCTGGTCATGGGTGACGACGACGAAGGTGAGGCCGAGGTTCTGCTGCAGGTCCATCAGCTCGAACTGGGTTTCCTCGCGCAGCTTCTTGTCCAGTGCGCCAAGCGGCTCGTCGAGCAGCAGGACTTTCGGCCGCTTGGCGACCGAGCGGGCCAGTGCGACGCGCTGGCGCTGGCCACCGGACAATTGGTGCGGCTTGCGCTTGGCGAACTGCTCGAGCTTGACCAGTCTCAGCATCTCAGCGACGCGCTTTTCGACATCGGCCTTGCCCATGCCTTCCTGCTTGAGGCCGAACGCGATGTTGTTCTCGACCGTCATGTGCGGGAACAACGCATAGGACTGGAACATCATGTTGACCGGCCGCCGGTATGGCGGAATGCCGCGCAGATCCTGGCCGTCGAGCAGGATGCGGCCGGCGGTCGGCTCCTCGAAACCGGCAAGCATCCTAAGCAGCGTCGATTTCCCGCAGCCTGAGGCCCCGAGCAGGGCAAAGAATTCGCGTTCGAAGATGGTCAGCGACAGATTGTTGACGGCAGTGAAGTCACCGAATTTTTTGGTGACGTTGTCGAACTGGATGTATGGCTTGGCGTTAGGATCGTTCCAAGGCGCAAAATCCCTGCGGATGCTGCCAAGCGATTTCATGTCCCACTCCGTCCTGCTGCTTGCCCCGCGAAAAGCGACCCCGGCAGCCGGCTGCCGGGGCCTAGTCAGGTTGTTATTGGCCGGTGACGATCTTAGTCCAGGTGCGGGTGATGATGCGCTGGGTCTTGGGGTCGTAAGGCGAAACGGTGTAGAGTTTCTGCAAGGTGGCAGCGTCCGGATAGATCGCCGGATCCTCCAGGATCGCCTTGTCGATGAACTGCTGCGACGCCTTGTTGCCGTTGGCATACAGAACGTAGTTTGACGATTTGGCGATCACTTCGGGCTTCATCATGTAGTTCAGGAATTCAAGCGCTTCGGCGACATGCGGTGCATCGGCCGGGATCGCCATCTGGTCGAACCACATCTGGGCACCTTCCTTCGGCACGGAGTAGCCGATCTCGACGCCCTGCTTGGCCTCTTCGGCGCGGTTGCGGGCCTGGAAGACGTCACCCGACCAGCCGACCGCCAGGCAGATGTCGCCATTGGCCAGGGCGTTGATATATTCGGAGGAGTGGAACTTGCGGACATAGGGCCGGACCTTCAGCAAGGCTTCTTCGGCCTTGGCAATATCGTCGGCGGACGTGCTGTTCGGGTCGAGACCAAGATATTTCAACGCCGCCGGTATGATGTCGGCCGGTGAGTCGAGCACATAGACACCGCAGTCTTTCAGCTTGGCCAGACTTTCCGGATTGAAGAACACATCCCAGCTGTCGATCTTGTCGGTGCCGAGCGCTGCCTGCACCTTCTTGATGTTGTAGCCGATCCCGACCGTGCCCCACATGTAGTTGATCGAATATTCGTTACCGGGGTCGTATTTGGCGGTTCGTTCCAGAACGGTGTCCCACATGTTGGAAATGTTGGGCAGCTTCGATTTGTCGAGCTTCTGGAACACACCTGCCTGGATCTGGCGTGCGAGGAAATTGCCGCTGGGCACGACGACGTCGTAGCCGCTGCCGCCGGCGAGCAGTTTCGTTTCCAGGATCTCGTTGGAATCGAAGGTGTCGTAGACGACCTTGATGCCGGTTTCCTTGGTGAAGTCGTCGATGATCGAACTGTCGATATAGTCGGACCAGTTGAAGACGTTGACGACACGGTCCTCGGCATGCGCGCCCAAGGTGAAAACTGCCAGAAACGCCGAAGTCGCCGAAAGCCAGAGCGCTTTGCGGGTCATGCTATTCTCCTTTGATGAGTGTTCCGTCGCCAGCTCGTCGCGGCGTTCGCGCGGCTGGGCATTTGCTTCAGGGTATTGAGCTTGCAGGCAGGCGACAAGCGCGAATTGCCGGCGCCATTATGGTTCGGCGACGAGGCGACAGTGAAGACTTGGCGTGGCGTTGGTGGTGTTCCGGGGCCGTCAGAAGCTTTCGCTACGGCGCAGGCAGGGAGACGACGATGTTGTCCGGCCTCGATGCGGCCGGCATGGAGACTTGGCAAGATACGCCTGTCTTGTTGTTGCCGTGACCGCAGCCTGCCCGCGCGGCTGCGACATTGTCAATGGTTCATCTCGCTTTGGCGCGCTCGCCGCATCAATTAGGCGACGGCACACCGGTGACGCCCGCCCGCCCCGGCCGCGTCTGGCGCTTGAATTCGAGCCCGATATGGACGAGCAGCGCGGTGACGACGACCGCACCGCCGAGGATGGTGCGCGCCGACGGCACCTCGGAATGGATGAGCCAGACCCAGATCGGGCCAAGGATCGGTTCGAACGTGCCGAGCAGCGCCGCCACAGCGGCCGGAACAAGCCGGGCGCCGGTGGCGAAGAAGGCGAGACCGATCCCCAGATTGATCACGCCGAAGGCAAAAAGGAAGCCCATGTCGTGGCTGGAAACGCCCATTGCCGACGTCTGCGATGCCGCGAAGGCGGCCGCCAGCATCGTGCCGAGGCAGGTCGCCGGGGTCATGCGCACATGGGCAAAGCGGCGCGTGATGACGGTGGCGATCGAGAACATGACGGCGATGAGCAGCGCCAGCCCGTCGCCGATCGGCGATACGGCGCCATCGAGCGATTCCGACACCATGATGGCGACGCCGGCAATGACGGCGGCGATCGCCACCCAGGTCGTCACGGCCACCCGTTCGCGAAACAGCACCCAGGCAAACAGCGCCGCCAGAAGCGGCACGCCGGCCTGCATCAAGAGGATGTTGGCGACGGTGGTATAGGCCAGCGCCACTACAAAGCAGGTGGACGCCGTGGCGAAGCAGAACGCGACGGCAAGGCCGGCAAGGCCCATGTCGCGAAACAGCTTCAGCGTGCCACGCCAGCCGTCGCGCCAGACTATGAAGCAAAGCAGAAAGGCGGCCGCCCAGACCGAGCGCCAGAACACCACCGTCCAGCTGTCAGTGTTGTCGATGAAGCGCGCAATGGTGCCGCCAAAACTCCACATTAGCGCCGACAGGAATACCAGCAGGAAGCCGACGCGTTCCCCTTGCGGCGACACGATCGGCGAAGCGGCAACCGGAGATGATGCGGTATCGGTCATGGATGCGACTGTCGGCGAATTCGGAGCAGCACGACATGCAATGGACGACAGAGACGTGCCTCATTCGCGTAACGCAAAGCAGAAGGCCGGGCGTGATCCAGTTCAATGTTCCGTTTGGCGCACTGATGAGGGCGCCTCGCCCTCGCCCGGCGATGATCCGAGGCGACCTGTCGACGATGGCTTTACGACGTGCCCCTGTTGCCGCGGATAAAGCGCCAGAGACCGGCCAGCGGAACCAGCAGGAGCAGGCCAAACTTTTTCAGCGCGATCAGCGCCACGACCAGAAAACCTGCTTTCGCCGCCAGCTTTCCGGCAATCAGGCCACCGAAGCCAATCGCCGCAACCGTATCGACGCCCGGCACGAAATCGGCGTATGTCTTGCCGGTATTGAAGTCCGCGAGGCCAAGCACTTCATCCAGGCTTTGCCTTATCTCCGGCAATTGTTCCATCGTCGCGATATAGCTCATCACGAAGACGCCCTCCCTGCCAAGGAAACGGACGTCGTAGTTGAGCGTATGGGCGGCATCGTTCCCAAATTGCAGCTCCTTGGCCCAGTGCAGGCGCTTGTGGGCCGCGTCATAAACCGGCGGCGACGCCCAGCCGATCAGCGTAATGGGCGCATAGCCATCCTTTACCCTCTGATCGTTGCCGGACAGAGTGTCTGACTGCATGTTGCGCAGCAGTTCATTGTAATCGATGGACGCGGCGTCGCTGTCGTCGACGTAACCGATCTTTTCCCAGCGCAGCTCTATCCCCCAATTGTTGTCGGCAATGGGATCATGGGAGACTGGAAAGATCATGCCGAGGGCATCGGAACCAGAGTCGGGCGGATTGCCCCAGGCTTTGGTGAGGACGGAGAGCGTGTCCTTCTTGTCCAGAAAATAGAACTTGTCCTTGAGGTCGAGATGGATGCCTTCGGCAAGATTTATCGCGCCGGTCTTCGGATCGATCTTGTCCAGGAACGCCTTGCCGGCATCATTATACTGTTGATAGGACTTGAAGAAATCCGAGGACTTTTCAGCCAATGCGGGATCGGCCGAAAACGCGAGCGCCAAGCCAAACCAAAAAACTGTCCTGCCCATCATTGATCCCCCGACCGTTGCGCAGTTCTTTTTTTGATACCGTACCGTCAATGCTGAATCAATATTCGGCTGAATCAATATTTTGGCTGAGTCAATATTTTGGCTGAACCAATATTTTGGCCGGCAACTGCGAACCAGCTTACTGGTCGCCGCCGCAGGAACAGATGAGGTTCTTCGGTCGAAGATTCAGCCGCAATATTGCTGGAGCCGAATCACTGAAAATCGAAGGCGCTCAGTCCCGTCACCATTTCGTCGAGGCCGAGCGGGCGTGTCACCGGTGGCTCTGCGCGGGCGAGGCAGCCGATGCGTTCGCACAGCCGGCAGGCGGGGCCTATCGGCGTCGCCGCCGCCGTGGCGCTCTGTCCGGCCTTGCCGATAGCGGCCGGCCCCGGCAACGCCGCTCCGTAGACGACTTCGTCGCGAAAACCGATGTCGCAGCCGAGCAGCAGCGCCGTGCGGCGCGGTCGCTCGGCAAACGAGCCCTGCGGCCCTTCGAGCGTGCGGGCAATGCAGAGAAACGCTGCACCATCTGGCATTTCCACCGCCTCGACCAGGATTTGGCCGGGCTGACCGAAGGCGGCATGGACCGGCAGCTTCGGACAGCCGCCACCGAAACGGCTTTGCGGAAAGCCGTGGCCGCCCGCCTTGCGAAAGCGATTGCCGGCATTATCGACCTCGAGCATGAAGAACGGCACAGCCAGCGCACCCGGCCGCTGCAGGGTCGTCAGCCGGTTGGCCGCCTGCTCGAAGGAAACGCCGAAGCGCGACCGCAACATGTCGATGTCATAGCGGGCGCGGACCGCTGCGGCGTGAAAAAGCTGATAGGGCATCATCAGCGCGTGCGCGGCATAGCGGCCGAGCTCGAAACGGGCGAGCCGGCGGGCTTCGTCCGTGGTCAGCTTCAGCGCCTGGATTTCGGCAGCGACAGCGACACTCATGCGGATCAGGCAGGCCTCCATCGCCACCTCGCGCAGCTGATCGAATGGCGACAGGCGTTCGGACAGGAACAGGCGTTGCGAGTGACGGTCATAGCGACGGCGCCAGTTGGGCATGGTGGCGACCGGCAGCACCTTGACGACGATGCCGAACTCACGCCTCAGCCAGGCCTTGAGCGCACTGAGCAGATCGTCGCCGGGATCGAGCACCGAGGTGAATGCCTCGGCCTCCTCTTCGAGTGGCGCAAAATGGTTCGGCCGGCGCTCGAAAATCTCGTGCACTTCGTCGATCGGCAGGCGGGCGCCTGAGAGCGCGGTCGCTTTGCCGTCACGCGCGAGAAGCTCGTTGAGGTCGGAGAGCCGCTCGGCCTGCTCGCGATAGGCGCGAAACAGCTTTATGACAGCAGCGGAGGCGTTGGGCGCCGCCTCGGCAAGCTCGATGAGCTCCTGATCGCCCGGCAGTTCGCCGGCCAGCAGCGGATCTGAAAACACTTCCTTCAAGTCGGCAACCGACCCCCTCGCCTCGCCTTGCAATTCGTGCGGGTCGACCTTGTAGACGGATGCCAGTCTCAGGATCAGCTGCACCGTCAGCGGCCGCTGGTTGCGCTCGATGAGATTGAGATAAGACGGCGAGATGCGGAGCCCTTCGGCCATCGCCGTCTGGGTCAGGCCCTTGGCGTTGCGGATGCGACGAATGCGCGGTCCGGCGAAGATTTTATGGTCGCCCAATCGACTGTCCTTGACAGGAATTTACATCCACCGATGGCATGACGGTCTTTACAATCATGACAGATTTACAGCTCTCATCGGTCAAACACAACACAGGTTTTCCCTTATTTTGCGGCCTATTCTGAGGTTTATCTCGCTTGTCCTCGTCCTGAAATGTAAATGGTGTCACACACGGCGCACGTATTTCCCTGTGCGGCGTTTTCCGAAACCGGCATCGAAAACCGTTTGGAGCTACCAATGACCGATTTTTACAACCTCGTCCCCTCGGCGCCGCAAGGCCGCTTTGACGGTATCGAACGGCCCTATTCGCCGGAGGACGTGAGGCGGCTGCGCGGCTCGATCCAGATCCGGCAGAGCCTCGCCGAAATGGGCGCCAACCGGCTGTGGCAGCTCATCCACGAAGAGGATTTCGTCAACGCGCTCGGTGCCATGTCGGGCAACCAGGCGATGCAGCAGGTGCGGGCCGGGCTGAAGGCGATCTATCTGTCCGGATGGCAGGTCGCCGCCGATGCCAACACCGCTTCCGCCATGTACCCGGACCAGTCGCTCTATCCCGCCAATGCAGCGCCCGAACTGGTCAAGCGCATCAACCGCACCCTGCAGCGCGCCGACCAGATCGAGACGTCCGAAAGCAAGGGGCTGTCGGTCGACACCTGGTTCGCGCCGATCGTCGCCGATGCGGAGGCCGGCTTCGGCGGGCCGCTCAACGCCTTCGAGATCATGAAGGCGTTCATCGAAGCAGGGGCTGCCGGCGTCCACTACGAGGATCAGCTGGCTTCGGAGAAGAAATGCGGCCATCTTGGCGGCAAGGTGCTGATCCCGACCGCCGCACATATCCGCAACCTCAACGCGGCGCGGCTTGCCGCCGACGTCATGGGCACCCCGACGCTGGTCGTGGCACGCACCGACGCGGAAGCGGCAAAGCTCTTGACCTCCGACATCGACGAGCGCGACCAGCCCTTCGTCGATTATGGTGCCGGCCGTACCGCGGAGGGCTTCTATCATGTCAGCAACGGCATCGAGCCCTGCATCGCCCGCGCCGTCGCCTACGCGCCCTATGCGGACCTGATCTGGTGCGAGACTTCCAAGCCCGATCTGGCGCAGGCCAGGACGTTTGCCGAGGGCGTGCGCAAGCACCATCCGGGCAAGCTTCTCGCCTATAATTGCTCGCCGTCTTTCAACTGGAAGAAGAACCTCGACGACGCGACGATAGCGAAGTTCCAGAAGGAACTCGGCGCCATGGGTTACAAATTCCAGTTCATCACGCTGGCCGGTTTCCACCAGCTCAATTTCGGCATGTTCGAACTGGCCCGCGGCTACAAAGAGCGGCAGATGGCGGCCTATTCGGAACTGCAGGAAGCTGAATTTGCCGCGGAAGCCAATGGCTACACCGCCACCAAGCACCAGCGCGAGGTCGGCACCGGCTATTTCGACGCCGTCTCGATGGCGATCACCGGTGGCCAGTCTTCGACCACGGCCATGCATGGATCGACCGAGCACGCCCAATTCAGGCCGGCGGCGGAATAGCGGAATAGCAGACAAACAGAGGGAACGCCCAAACGGGCATGGCAACACAACAGGCATGGCAACACAGGGAGAAGACCAATGGCATCGATAAGCCGCGTCAAGGAACGGGCCGAAGAGCAGGCCACCAGCATGAATGTCGACCAACAGGCGACCATCCGCATGCTGGCGAATGACCTGCACAGGCTCAATCAGTCGGTGATGAAGGCTGTCGAGGCTGGCGTCTCGGTCGAGCTGGTGCGCTCAGCACGGCACCATGGCGGTGACGGCAACTGGGGCGACCTGCTGATCCCGGTGATCGTCACGCAACGGAGCCACGGCTGATGAACTTCTACAGCGCCGCGCCTTTTGAACGCATGCTATCGCACCTCACAAGCCGCGGCTCTGCCTAGTCCGGCAGAGCCGCGAGTGCAACAATTTCAATGACAAGGTCGGGATGCGCAAGCGCTGCAACTCCAATCACTTCCGAGGGCGGCGGGTTGTTGTAGCTGCAGTGCTTCGGGCAGTGCTCGGCAAAGAACTCGTCCAAGATGTCCAGGCGAAAATTGGGAGAGCTCAGAACACCGCCATCGGGAAATGGTCCCTTAACGAAGAAGCTCAGCCTGATGAGATATTCGAGTGCACTGCCGAGCTCCTCCAGATCTGATTTGATGTTCGTGAGAATTTCGCGCCACTGCGCGGCTGCATCGCCGACGGCGCCACCTCCGCTTTTGCCGATCGGATCATAGTTCTCGGCGGTCGCAGTGTGTCCGGAAAGGTAGACAAATCCCTTTGCGCCGGTAACGACCGTACCCTTTCCCCACGGCATCAACCGGCCATTTTTAAATTTCTTGTGAGTCACGAGGTCCATTGTCATCCCCCTCGCTCAAAGAGACGTGCTTAGCCAACGAGGAAGGATAGTCCGGCGAGGCGATACGACAAGCTCGCGACCGACTTGCCTCGCCTTCGTCCAACCTGCGTCAATCCTGCTGTGGCTGCGAGTTGATGCGTTCGCGCCTCAAAGCCAAACTTCGCTGAGGCCTGCCCAGTTGTGGGGTCGACTTTGCCTTTCCAGCGGCGGCAGAGAACAGCACTTAATTTTAATTTTAGTGTTTCTTGCGATATTCTCCTCATGTGCCATTTCAGCTTGACATGAGCAGCGATCTCACGCCAATTACCCGTCAAGTTTCAACCCTGCATTGAAACATTGAACAACGGCCTGCCCTCCATGTGCCCAGCGAATCGCGATATCGACACTGCAAAACAGCTGGCTTTCGGTAGCCGGGACGTGGAGACCGGGATGCGCCCGGATTTCTCGCGGGTGCTGGTAGTCGGAAAATCACCGATCAACCGGGTCGTGGTTTCGAAGATCGTGGAGCGGTCCGGCCTCAAACCGATCTCGGAAACTCCCGAAACCGCGGCAAAGGCCTTGCACGCACTGGTTCCCGGCACTGTCGTTCTCGACGGCGGAGCGGAGAACGGGGACTGCGACGCCTTGCTGACGGGCATCGATGCACTGCGGAGGGCGTCAGGCAAATCGCTTCCGTCGGTAATCCTGCTTTCAGTCAAGACCGGCACTCCGGAGACCCTGGGCCTGTCGAGCGTCATCGATGCGGTGGTCGTCAAGCCGATCACCACCGAACGGCTGCAGCCGGTGATCGACCGGCTGGTCGGGCTCGGCCGCAACTGACCTCTTACCGCGACGCGTCGACTGCAGACCTGATCAATCAATCTCGCCGATACGCTCGATCAGGCCTGGCAGTTCACCGAGATTGGCTATCTGGCGAAAGCGTGGTGCCGTGACCGGCGGCTCGACATGTTCCAGCACCCAGGTCAGCTCATGCGGCACGTGGATGCCCCAACTGCCCGCTTCGATGGCCGGCACGACGTCCGATTTGAGCGAGTTGCCGACCATCATGCTCTTTTCCGGGCCATCGCCGTGGCGGCTGAAGATGCGGCTATAGGTGGCAGCGCTCTTGTCGCTGACGATTTCGACCGCATGAAACAGCTCGCCCAGTCCGGATTGCGCGAGCTTGCGTTCCTGGTCGAACAGGTCGCCCTTGGTGATCAGCACCAGGCGGTAGGCGCCGGCCAGCTTTTCCACGGTTTCGCGCGCATGGGGAAGCGGCTCGATCGGATGGCTGAGCATCTCGCGGCCCGCGGCGAGAATTTCGGCGATGGTTGAGGCCGGCACCTGGCCTTCGGTGACCTCGATCGCCGTCTCGATCATCGACAGCGTAAATCCCTTGATGCCGAAGCCGTAGACCGCAAGGTTGCGCTTCTCGGCCTCCAGCAATCTTGCCGAAATCCGGTCCTCCTCGGCGCGGTCGGCGAGCAGCACGGCAAAGCGCTTCTCGGTCATGCGGAAGAACTGTTCGTTCTGCCACAGCGTGTCATCGGCATCGAAGCCGATCGTCGTCAGTTTGCGGTTGTGTTGCATTCGGTGTGTTCAATTGCGGCGTTGCGGGAGGCCGACCCTAGACCAGGATGTTTTTATCCGGAAGCCGTTCTGTTCCCCGGGTATCGAGGCGGGACGCCAGCCGGCTGCCCTTCCCTTTCGTGGCCGGCAACGGCTATACTCCACAATCTGCAACAAATCTGGTGATTGATGCCGCCTGCAAAAAAAGAAGTCCGTCCGTCGAGCCGCGGAGGACGCGCCCGCACGCCTGCCTTCGTGAAAAACCAACGCGGCGTCAAGAACTGGAAGGAAGTCAGCGCCTGGCTGGAATGGCGCGGCATCGAAGACATCGAATGCATCACACCCGACCAGGCCGGGGTTGCGCGCGGCAAGATGATGCCGTCGAAGAAATTCACCTCCAACACCTCGCTGGCGCTGCCTTCGGCGGTGTTCATGACAACGATTTCCGGCGGCTACCCGGAGGACGGCAACGGCTTTCACTATCCGGAGGACGACGGCGACCTCAAGCTGATGCCTGATCTCTCGACGCTGACGGTGGTGCCGTGGGAGGAGGACCCGACGGCGGCGGTCATCTGCGACCTCGTCCACCAGGACGGCCGCTCGGTCGAATTCACACCGCGCAACGTGCTGAAGCGTGTGCTTGCCGCCTATGACAGACGCGGACTGAGACCGGTGGTGGCGCCCGAGATCGAGTTTTACCTGGTGCGCAAGAATCCCGATCCGGACTACCCGCTGACCCCGCCTGTCGGACGCTCCGGGCGGCCGATCGGCGGCGGCGCCGGCTATTCGATCGCCGGCGTCAACGAATTCGACGAACTGATCGACGACATCTACCATTTCTCCGAAAGCCAGGGCCTGGAGATAGACACGCTGATCCACGAGGAAGGCGCCGGCCAGCTCGAAATCAATCTGCGCCATGGCGATCCGATCGAGCTCGCCGACCAGGTGTTCATGTTCAAGCGCACAATTCGCGAGGCGGCGCTGAAGCACGAAATCTACGCCACCTTCATGGCCAAGCCGATCCAGGGGCAGCCCGGTTCTGCCATGCATATCCATCAATCGATCATCGACAAGAAGACCGGCAAGAACATCTTTTCGGCGGAGGACGGCTCGGAGACCGACGCCTTCTTCCACTTCATCGGCGGCATGCAGAAACATGTGCCGAACGCGCTGGTGATGTTCGCGCCCTATGTCAATTCCTACCGGCGGCTGACGCAGGCGGCCTCGGCGCCGGTCAACAACAAATGGGGCTACGACAACCGCACCACCGCCTTCCGCGTGCCGCGCTCCGACCCGGCAGCGCGGCGCGTCGAAAACCGCATCCCTTCCTCCGACGCCAATCCCTATCTGGCGCTGGCCGCATCGCTCGCCTGCGGGCTGATCGGCATGACCAACAAGATCAAGGCCGAGCCGCCGGTACTGACGACCGCCAATGAGGATGAGATCGACCTGCCGCGCGGCCTGCTCGAAGCCGTCGACCTGTTCGAGGCCGACGAGGAACTCTGCGCCCTGCTCGGCAAGTCGTTTGCCGCCACCTATGCGGCGATCAAGCGAGCGGAATTCGAGACCTTTATGGAAGTGATCAGCCCATGGGAGCGGGAGTATTTGCTGCTGAATGTGTGAGTGGCGACTTTGTCGCGTGAATGGTGAATAGTGAATGGTGAATAGTTTCATATTGGACGGATGAACGCAGACAGTGCGCTTTCGCAAAGCCGTTCACCATTCACTATTCACCATTCACTGGCGTTCCCATGTCCTACCAATCCCCAATCTCCCCCGGCCGCTCCTGGTACGAGGACACGGCCGGGCCAAGACGAGAATATCCGGCGCTCGACGGCGACCGGACGTGCGATGTCGTGATCGTCGGCGGCGGCTTTACCGGCCTGTCGGCTGCGGTCCATCTCGCCAAGACAGGCGCGGATGTCGTTCTGATCGAAACGCATCGTTTCGGTGACGGCGCATCGGGCCGTAATGGCGGCCAGCTTGGCACCGGACAACGGGCCTGGGCAGAGGAACTTGAGGCGGAATACGGCTTTTCCCGCGCCAAGGCGCTGTTCGACCTGGCCGAAGAGGCCAAGGCGCATCTCCTCGACTTCGCTGCCGTCAACCAGATCGAGATCGACTATATGCCCGGCCAAATGTCGGTGGCGCACAAGAAGCGCTATGTCGACGACTATAAGACGCATGCCGAGATCATGGCGAACCGGTTCGGCTATCCGCACATCTCATTCATGGACGCCGCGGAGACCGCCGAGCGGCTGGGCTCGACGCATTATTTCGGCGGCACCCGCGACACAGGCACTGGCCACATCCATCCGCTGAAGCTGGTGATCGGCACCGCAAAAGTCGCGGCAGAGGCCGGCGCAAAGCTGTTCGAGCAGACGCCGTCGACCGGCGTCACCTCCGACGGCGGCAAGGTGAGGGTGACGACGCCGAAGGGTACGATCACCGCCGGCAAATGCCTGATCGGGGTCAATGCCTATGGCGGCACGCTCGAACCGGTGAGTGCCGCGCATATCATGCCGATCGGTTCCTTCATCGGGGCGACGGTACCGCTGGGAGCCGATTCCAAAGTGTTGCCGGGTGGCGAGGCGGTCGACGATTCGCGCTTCGTCGTGCGCTATTTCCGCAAATCGAAGGATGGGCGGCTGCTGTTTGGCGGGCGCGAGATCTACGCGGTCAACGATCCCAAGGACATCCACATCCACATCCGCCGGCAGATCGCCGAGATCTATCCGGCACTGAAGGACGTCGAGATCACCCATGGCTGGGGCGGCTATGTCGGCATCACAATGCCGAGAAAACCGTTCGTGCGCGAAGTGATGCCCAATGTGATCTCGATCGGCGGCTATTCCGGCCACGGCGTCATGCTGTCGAACTTTTTCGGCAAGCTTTATGCCGAGACGGTCGCCGGCAACCGCGACCGGCTGAAGCTGATGGAGGATTTGAAGATCCCACCCTTCCCCGGCGGTCGGCGTTTCCGCGCGCCACTGCTCTTTCTCGCGCTCAACTGGTACGCGTTGCGGGACAGGATTTAACCAGACGTTGCAGAATCCTTAACCAGAGCGCAGAATTCGCGCCAAGGGCGCAGTGATGCCACAATCGCGGGCGAAAGAAGATGCTCGTGGGCAGCTGAACGGGGAATTTTTGCGGGTCTGCCCGCTTTTGGTTTGGGACCGATGCCGATCGATTGCCGGCTCTCCGGCATGGGTCGTAAGAACATCGGCCCGCAAATGGAGGTGGCAAGAGTGAGAGAGCCCTTCAGTTTCGGCGCGCCGGAACGACGGCGCCTTGCGATGCAATTCGGTTATGATATGCGGCCGACGTTCTGGCAGGGGGTCCGGTCGAACGCGCATCTGGTGATAGCTGCGCTTGGCACGGCAGCTCTGCTCGGCGTTGCCGCGGTGGCGCTGTGGCTGGCATTGCCGGCAAATGAGCGACAGGCGGCCGCGAGCCCGGAGCAGACCGTTCCGACCATTCCGGTCAAGACGACGAAGATCGCGCCTGCCAAGGTTGCTGCGGCGCCGCGGGCGACGGGCAAAGCCGACGCGGTTTCCTCGGCGGTGGCCGCCGCGGAAGCCGAGATACCGGCGCTGGCTCCTAACGATCCACGCTGGACGGGGCCAAAGACCACATCAGCGGCCGCCACGGCAGCATCCGACCAGTTGGCAAGCCAGACCGAGCAGGCGGCCGACAAATCGTCTGCGGGGGCGGCATTCGCCGACCCGGCAGCGAAACCCGACGCTGCAGCATTGTTTGCCAAGGTGGCGGCTCCCGGCAGCTCGACGAAAAACGCCGGGCCCGACGGCGCGCAGACCGCCGCCATCCCCACGCCCAAGCCGCCGGCAGCGCAGTCCGCGAGCGAAGACGACAACAGCAGCACCAAGACAAAATCCGGGAAGGCGAACGCTGCCGGTACCGGACGCATCCTGAGATCAGTCACAATGCGGATCGGCCCGAAGAAGAATGCGGCCGCCATTCTCACGGTGCCTGCCAAGACCTCGGTGCAAGTGATGAGTTGCAAACAATGGTGCCAGATCGTCTACAACGGCAAGCGCGGCTGGGTCTACAAGAGCTACATCAAAACCGGGGCGTAAGGCCGGCAGAGCGATCGCGGCTCGGATCGCTCCCCGTCAGTCCGGCTTTCGCCGGATGACCGGACTGTTCAAATGCAGCGCCCGCCGTCGACTTCCAGCGCCACGCCGGTGATGAAAACCGCCTCGTCCGATGCGAGCCACAGCGCAGCATTGGCCACGTCAAGCGGCGTCGAAAGCCGGCCGAGCGGGATCGATGCGCGGAACTTCTCGCGGATTTCGGGTGTGTCGGCGCCCATGAATTTCTCGAGCATGCCGGTCTCGCCGGCAACCGGGCAGAGACAGTTGACTCGGATGTTCTTCGGCGCGAGCTCGACCGCCATCGATTTGGCCGCGGTGATCGCCCAGCCTTTCGATGCGTTGTACCAGGTAAGACCAGGCCGCGGCCTGATACCGGCCGTGGAGGCCGTCGTCAGGATGACGCCGCCGCCTTGCCGCTCCATGATTGGCACCACGGCCAGCGCGGCGTGGTAGATCGCCTTCATGTTGACGGAAATGATCAGGTCGAAGGTCGCCTCGTCGACTTCCAGCATGTCACCATTGCGATGAGTGTAGCCGGCATTGTTGACCATGATGTCGATGCGGCCGAAAGCGCTCATCGCCGCACGGACCATCTCATCGAATTCGGAACGCAGCGAGACGTCGGTCTGAGTCCAGATCGCCTTTTCGCCGATCTCGCCGGCGACGCGCTCCGCGCCCTTGGCGTTCAGATCGGCGACGACTACTCGCGCGCCCTCCTCGGCAAAGCGCCTGGCCATGCCCTCGCCAAAGCCCGAGGCAGCGCCGGTGATGATGGCGACCTTGTTTTCCAGACGCATGCTTTTCTCACTTATCATTGACGACGACCGACGGCAGGTTTGGCCATGGCCATCGAAAGATGTGGGTCCATTGCCGATTTCTCCTTTGGCTTTCGCCTCGATCCCGCTCTATGCTGCACCTGCGAAGGCTCCCAGAAGCATCGCTTGCCGACAAGCCTCCGGGTGGCGCCGGTGTCAAGAGCACACGCGGATGTGACGGAATGGCACTGGAACACTTAAATCGATTAGATTATATCAGCCGCGTTATCGCGCCCGGCGTCAGAGCGGACAGACCATGACCAGCCAGATCATCCCCGTCGACCCTTTCGACTTCATCATTTTCGGCGGCACCGGCGATCTGTCGGAACGCAAGCTTCTGCCGTCGCTGTACTATCGCCAGCGCGACCACCAGTTTTCCGAACCGACGCGCATCATCGGCACGTCGCGCTCGAAGATGACCGACGAGGAATTCCAGTCTTTCGCCAGGCAAGCGATTGCCGACCATGTGAAGCCTGCCGATATCGACGCTACCGAACTGAAGACGTTCCTCGCACGGCTCTCTTATGTCCCGGCCGACGCGACCACAGGTGCTGGCTTCGACAGGCTGAAGAAGGCAATCGGCAACAGCGAACATATCCGCGCTTTCTATCTGGCGGTGGCGCCGGCGCTGTTCGGTGACATCTCGCACAAGCTGAAGGAACACGGGCTGATCACGCCGAATTCGCGCATCGTGCTGGAAAAGCCGATCGGCCGCGATCTCGCCTCGGCGCGCGCGCTCAACGATTTGGTCGGCGACGACTTCCATGAAAGCCAGATTTTCCGCATCGACCACTATCTCGGCAAGGAGACCGTGCAGAACCTGATGGCACTGCGCTTTGCCAATGCGCTTTACGAGCCGCTGTGGAACTCCGCCAATGTCGATCATGTGCAGATCACCGTGGCCGAGACGGTCGGCCTGGAAGACCGCGTCACTTATTACGACAAGGCCGGCGCATTGCGCGACATGGTGCAGAACCACATGCTGCAGCTGCTCTGCCTCGTCGCCATGGAAGCGCCGTCGTCGATGGACGCCGATGCCGTCCGTGACGAAAAGCTGAAAGTGTTGCGGGCGCTGAAGCGCATCAACGGCAACGAAGCGCCCAAGCACACGGTGCGCGGGCAATACCGTGCCGGCGCCTCGGCCGGCGGGCCGGTGAAAGGCTATGTCGAGGAGCTCGGCAAGAATAGCAACACCGAGACCTTCGTTGCGCTCAAGGCCGAGATCGGCAACTGGCGCTGGGCGGGCGTGCCGTTCTACCTCCGGACCGGCAAGCGGCTGGCGACCCGCGTTTCGGAGATCGTCATCGAATTCAGGCCAATCCCGCATTCGATCTTCGGCGACAGCGCCGGACCGATCTTCGCCAATCAGCTGGTGATCAGGCTGCAGCCCGACGAAGGCGTCAAGCAGTTCATCATGATCAAAGATCCCGGGCCGGGCGGCATGCGGCTGCGCCAGATTCCGCTCGACATGAGCTTCGCGCTATCCTTCGGCGCGCGCGCGCCCGATGCCTATGAGCGGCTGATCATGGATGTCATCCGTGGCAACCAGACGCTGTTCATGCGCCGCGACGAGGTCGAGGCGGCGTGGAAATGGATCGACCCGATCCAGAACGCCTGGGAGAACGCTAGGCAGGAAGCGCAAAGCTACACCGCCGGCACATGGGGGCCATCGGCCTCCATTGCGCTGATCGAACGCGACGGGCGGACATGGCACGAGAGCAATTGAGCGACGCCGCCGCCTATACGTGGCACGAATTTGCCGAACGCCAGCAGCTGGCGGCAGCACTTGCCGGCCACGTCGCCGGCCGCCTGTCAAAGGCAATCGCGGCGCGCGGCACGGCATTTCTCGCCGTCTCCGGGGGCACCACGCCGGCGAAATTCTTCACGGCGCTTTCCAACATTCCGATCGCCTGGGACAAGGTCAAGGTGACACTGGTCGACGAGCGTTTCGTGCCGGCGTCGTCGCCGCGATCCAATGCCGGCCTGGTGGCCGCCAACTTGCTGCAGAACGCGGCCGCCGCCGCAAATTTCGTTCCCCTCTACCATGAGGCGACAAGCGTCGAGGATGCGGCGGTCTCCGACAGCAAGGCGCTGCAATCGCTGCCTTGGCCGCTCGACGTCGTCGTGCTCGGCATGGGAACCGACGGCCACACCGCCTCGTTCTTTCCGGATGCCGACGAACTAGCAAAATTGCTCGACCCGTCTTCCCAAAGGATCGTGCTGCCGGTTCACGCGGCAAGCGCCGGCGAGCCGCGGCTGACGCTGTCGCTGGCACGGATCGTCGAAGCCAATCTTCTCGCACTGCACATCGAAAGCGAAGACAAGCGCGAGGCATTCGAGAGCGCGATGGCATCGGGAACACGAAAGCCCATTCGTGCTGTGCTCGATGCAGCCGAGAGGCCCGTAGAGGTTTTCTGGGCACCCTGATTTCGAACTTGGCTGCAGGTCCCGGCATCCAACCGGAAGTGTTTGCGGGACCTCGCCTGAAAGGACTGATCGCCATGACCGCAAGACGCGACATCGAAGCCATCACCCAGCGCATCCGCGAGCGCTCCAAGCCCGGTCGCGAGGCCTATCTCGGCCGCATCGCCGAAGCCTCGAACCGCACCGCCAACCGGGCCGTGCTGTCCTGCGGCAACCTGGCCCATGGCTTTGCCGTCTGCAGTCCATCCGAAAAGGTGGCGCTTGGCGGCGACCGGGTGCCGAACCTCGGCATCATCACCTCCTATAACGACATGCTGTCGGCGCATCAGCCTTTCGAGACGTTTCCGGCGCTGATCAAGGACGCGGCACGCGAGGCCGGCGGCATTGCCCAGGTGGCCGGCGGCGTGCCGGCGATGTGCGACGGCGTAACCCAGGGCCAGCCCGGAATGGAGCTGTCACTGTTCTCGCGCGACGTGATCGCCATGGCCGCGGCAATCGGCCTGTCGCACAACATGTTCGACGCCGCCGTCTATCTCGGCGTCTGCGATAAGATCGTGCCGGGGCTGGTGATCGCGGCGCTGACCTTCGGCCATCTGCCTGCCGTGTTCATCCCGGCGGGACCGATGACGACCGGCCTGCCCAACGATGAAAAAGCCAAGATCCGCCAGCTTTATGCAGAAGGCAAAGCGGGGCGCGCCGAACTGCTCGAAGCAGAATCCAAATCCTATCACGGGCCGGGAACCTGCACTTTCTACGGCACCGCCAATTCCAACCAGATGCTGATGGAGATCATGGGCCTGCACACCCCTGGCGCCTCGTTCGTCAATCCGGGCACGCCGCTGCGCGACGCGCTGACCAGGGAAGCGACCAAGCGGGCGCTGGCGATCACCGCGCTCGGCAACGCCTACACGCCGGTCGGGCGGATGATCGACGAGCGCTCGATCGTCAACGGCATCGTCGGCCTGCACGCCACCGGCGGTTCGACCAACCACACCATCCACCTGATCGCCATGGCGGCAGCGGCCGGCATCGCCATTACCTGGCAGGACATTTCCGACATCTCGGAAGCAGTGCCGCTGCTGGCGAGGGTCTATCCGAACGGCCTTGCCGACGTAAACCACTTCCACGCCGCGGGCGGGCTCGGCTTCCTGATCCGCGAACTCCTCGACGCAGGCATCCTGCACGAGGATGTGCAGACGGTGTGGGGCGAAGGGCTGCGCCCCTACGCGGTTGAGGCCAAGCTCGGCGCCGACGGCGGCGTCGTGCGCGAGGCCTCGCCGCGCGAGAGCGGCGACGAGAAGGTGCTGGCGCCGTTCAAGAAGGCGTTCCAGCCGAGCGGCGGGCTGAAGGTACTTTCAGGCAATCTCGGCCATGCCGTCATCAAGACCTCGGCGGTCAAGCCGGAGCGGCGCATCATCGAAGCGCCGGCCAAGGTTTTCGATAGCCAGCAAGGGCTGAACGAGGCGTTCAAGGCGGGGTCGCTGACCGGCGACTTCATCGCCGTCATCCGGTTCCAGGGCCCAAAGGCCAACGGCATGCCGGAATTGCACAGGCTGACCACAGTGCTCGGCATCCTACAGGACCGCGGCCAGCATGTGGCGCTGGTCACCGACGGGCGCATGTCAGGCGCTTCCGGCAAGGTGCCGGCGGCGATCCACGTGACGCCGGAAGCGGCGGAGGACGGGCCGATCGCCAGGATCCATAACGGCGATATCATCAAGCTCGACGCCGAGGCCGGAACGCTGGAGGTGCTGGTGCCGGCCGGCGATTTCGCACTGCGGCGAGCAGCGGACAGCGACCTCATAGGCAATGAATTCGGCTTCGGCCGCGAGCTTTTCGCCGGGTTCCGGCAGATGGTTGGGCGCGCCGACCACGGCGCGAGCGCCTTCGGAACGGCGTGACCGTTTTCGGCATGAGAAAGAGCGGCTGGTGGCCGCCCTATCTATTGTTTTAGCCGCATTTCTACGACGCCAACTGATTCCACTTGGCTGCAAAATGCTCTATTGAACCGTCAGCTCGGCTCGCGCGCCGGCCCTGACCGTTACCGTGCCTTCCTTCGAGCTGTTGTCCGATTTCTCCGAAACCACCGCGTAGTCGCCAGCCGAAAGGGTGGCCTGATACTTCTGGTCATAGGCGTAGCCGACCGACTTGCGGGTTCCGTCGATGTCCTTCTTGGCCTCGAAAACCTCGATCTTCGAGGCGCCTGGCGCGGTGATCGCCAGCACGCCGGCGTTCATGGCAACCTTCAGGTCCTGATGTTCGCCAATCTTGACACTGAACGGCTGCTCGGCCACCGCGAGATCAACCGTCGCGATCATTATATAATTGTCGGGCGGCAGATCGAACTTGCTGTCGGGACCGTAGGCATAAGTCACCTCCTGCCTGGTTCCGTCGACCTGCTTTTTCGCCTGGAGCACCTTGAAGCCGACGCCCGAACCCTCGGCCTTGTCGCCACCGGCAGCATAATAGGCGTTGGCGACCACACGCCCGACGCCGACGATGATGTGCTTGTCGATGACCCTGCCGGCAGCAAGCGGGATCGTCTCGGTGACCACGCCCTGGCCGATCGTGACGGTCACCTTCTCGTCGCCGGCCGGCAGCACGACTTTCGTGTCGCCATAATAGGTCGGCGGCGTGTCGACGCCCGGATAGGCGATCACGACAGCCGCGCCGTCGTCGACGTCCGCCCCTTCGCTTGGCCTGGGGTGGATGACCAGCGTGCCGGCATTCAAGGTGAAGAGCGGTTTGGCGACCTGGCCCGGCTCGATCCTGATCTTCTGTTCGGCCTTGGCCTCGCCGGCGCGCGCGACGACGATATAGTCGCCCGGCTCCAGATTGCCCTTGTAGCGGCCGTATTCGGTGGTGACGGGATCGCCGCGCGTGCCGTCGGAATTTGCCTTGTAGATTTCCCAGGCATTGCCGTCGGTGACGGGGTCGCCACCTTGGGCAAGCACGACGGTCGGCACGAAATTGAATTCCGCCGGCTGAGCGGGCGCCGGCTGGGGAGCAGGCTGCGGGGCGGGAGCCGGTTCAGGAGCCGGTGGCGGCGGCGCAACGGTCTCGACGAGGGCATCCTGCAACGCCTTCTCGTCGGACACCTGGATGTATTTGCCGCCGGTGTTGTCGGCGAGGCAAGCGACCTGCTTGCCTTCGGCAGCCGTCAAGCCGAAGCCGACGACGTCGACGGTGAAGTCGACGCCGGCAGCCTCCAGTTCCTTGCCGAGCGCACAGGGATCGCCGTTGCACGTCTCGATGCCATCGGTGATGAGAACGACCGTCGCCTTGTCTTCCCTGTATTTCAACGATTCCGCCGCTTGCTTGACGGCGGCGGTCAGCGGCGTCTTACCTTGAAATTTCAAGCTGTCGGCCGCGGCTGAAATCGCGCTTGCCGAGCCTGCCTGCGGCGCCACAATGAGTTCGATGTCGTCGCAACTGGCCTTCTCGCGATGGCCATAGGCCATGAAGCCGATTTCCTCGTCTGCCGGGACCGACTGCAGCACGGCTCGCAGCGATTCACGGGCGATTTCGAGCTTGGGCTTGCCGTCGATCTGCGCCCACATCGAGCCGGAGGCATCGAGAATGACGATGACGCGGTCGGCGGCAAAGCCGAGCCCCGTCATCCACAGCAGCAGGGCCGCCGCAGCGACGCTCCGTGCAAATGCCGCCATAAAGATCTCCCCCTCGGTCGCCGCCGCCCGGCGCGGGAAAGCTATTTGACGCCGCGTCGCGACACAAGCCCGGATGGAGCACGAAGCTGCATCGCCAACTGCGCCAAACCCTCAATAGGTCGTGCGGCGCTCCTCGGAAGGCGGCCGGCCGAATTGCAGCCGGTAGCTCTGGGCAAAATAGGAATGCGAGGTGAAGCCGGTGGCGATTGCCACGTCCAGGATCGGCATGTTGGTCTGGCGCAGCAATTCGCGCGCTCGCTCGAGCCTGAGCCGCATGTAATAGCGGCCGGGGGTCACGCTCAGATGGCGCAGGAACAGGCGCTCGACCTGGCGCACCGACAGGCCCGCCGACTTGGCGAGCTGCACCGCCGACAGCGGCTCGTCGAGATGGTCGGCCATCAGCTCGACGATGCGGCGCAGCTTTTCCGACTTACCGGTCAAGTCGCGCTCCGGGCCGACGCGCTGGCGGTCTCCGGCCGAGCGGATGCGCTCATGCTGGAACTGGTTGGCGACACCGTTGGCGAGGCTCGAGCCGAAATCGCCGCGCACGATCTCCAGCATCAGGTCGATCGAGGTGGTGCCGCCGGCGCAGGTGTAGCGCTTGCGGTCGATCTCGAAGACGTTGCCGGTGCAGTTGATGTCCGGAAAGCGTTCGAGGAAACCGGCGCGGTTTTCCCAATGGATGGTGCAGCGGTAGCCGTCGAGCTGGCCTGCCTCGGCAAGCAGGTAGGAGCCGACCGAAAGTGCGCCGAGCGCATTGCCGCGCCGGCCCCAACTGCGCAGTGCCGCCAGCACCTTGCTCTTGCCGGGAAACTCCGTCGTCAGCCCGACCGAGACGAAAAGGATATCGACCGGCGGCAAATCGGCAACGGCGTAGTCGATCTTGAGCGGCAGGCCGTTGGACGCCATGACGGCATCGCCGTCGGCCGACACCGTCGTCCAGCCGTAAAAATCGCGGCCGACCAGCCGGTTCGCCGACCTGAACGTGTCGATTGCCGCGGCCAGCGAGAACATGGAGAACTTGTCGACCAGCAGAAACCCGAACTGCCGGCCGCCCTGAACGGGATCATTAGTGACCGGCCGTTCTAAGGGAACAGTGAGGTTCGGCAAGGACGCTGCTTTCTGGTCAGAAGGAAGGCCGTTTCAACCCGGCTGCGAGATAGGCGGAAGCTAGCGTGTTGGCCATCAGCATGGCAATGGTCATCGGTCCGACGCCGCCAGGCACCGGCGTGATGGCGCCGGCCGCCTTCGCCGCTTCGGCAAAGGCGACATCGCCGACGAGGCGGGTCTTGCCTTCACCCTTCTCAGGTGCGGCGATGCGGTTGATGCCGACGTCGATGACGGTGGCGCCAGGCTTGACCCAGTCGCCCCGGACCATTTCGGGCCGGCCAACGGCGGCAACGAGAATGTCGGCGGTGCGGGCAAGCGCCGGCAGGTCCTTGGTGCGGCTGTGTGCGATGGTGACGGTGCAGTTGGCGGCGAGCAGAAGATTGGCCATCGGCTTGCCGACGATGTTCGAGCGCCCGACGACAACCGCATTGAGGCCGGACAGGTCCTTGCCGCGCACACGTTCGATCAGCAGCATCGAGCCGGCCGGCGTGCAAGGCACGAAGGCGGTCTCGAGCTCGCCAGTGCCGAGCTTGCCGACATTGATGAAGTGGAAGCCGTCGACATCCTTCTCCGGCGCGATGGTCTGGATGATCTTGCCGGCATCGATATGGCCGGGAAGCGGAAGCTGCACCAGGATGCCGTTGATGGCCGGATCGGCGTTGAGCTGGCCGATGATCTTCAACAGGTCCTGCTCGGAGGTTTCGGCCGGCAGCGTGTGCTGAACCGAATGGAAGCCGCATTCCTTGGCGGTGCGGGATTTGGAGGCGACATAGACCTGGCTTGCCGGATCCTTGCCGACGATGACCACTGCAAGACCGGGGACCACTGCGAGACCGGGCTGCCGTCCGCCCGTTTCCGTCAGTTCGGCGGTCAGGGCCTTGACCCGCCGCACCACGTCTTCGGCGACACTTTTTCCGTCAATCAACTCAGCCATGAACCACCCTCGACGTCTATCGCCTAAGCCTGCCGCGTTAAAGCATCCATGCGGCGTGCTCCAGATATCTTTTATGCGTGTCGTTGCCCAGAACCATGCGCAGCCGGACGGACATGCAGCGCGGCATTTTCACGAAAATCCGGCCGGGCAATCCCGCCAATGCGCCGTCTCATGCCGTTAACTCGAAACCGGCATGTTTTATTCGACGCTCAGAAATAGCGGCGACGCGTGCGGTTTTCGGTGAGCTCGCGAACCGCCTCGCGGAATTCGAGCAGGCTGGCGCGGATTTCCTCGATCTGGCTTTGCTGATCGGCGGCTTCCGAAGCCTGATTTGCCTCCGTCGACCAGGCCTCAGTATAGGCCGAATGCGGCGGCGCGGGTTGCTGCGGATAAGGTGCCTGTCCGGCATAATGCGGCTGTGGATAGAAGGCGGGCGGCATGGCTGCGCTGGAATTTGTGGGGGCGGAATTCTCGCCGGACGTCATCTCCTCCGGCGCTCTGCCGGGCACGAGTCTGCGCAGCGCCGACAACACGGCACCGATCGCGCCTGGACGTTTGGTGCGCGCGACCTCGACCGACGGAGCGGGAGGCGGTGCTGCCCGGTACGCGGCGCGATCAGCGGAACCGGCATCGAGGCCGCCAAGGGAGCCAGCGGGGTCGAAAAATACATCGGCAGCTGCAGCCTCTTCCGTCAGTATGGTGCCGCCCTCTGGCTCATCAGGATGGGGCTGGCTTGAGCCGGCGGCCGCCGAGAGGATGGGGCTGGAGCGCGCCTCGCGGCGCGAGCGGGCGAGACGATGGCGTGTGGCGGCCTCGCGCCATGACCGGCCTGCGCGGTCCTCTAGCGAAACCAGCGATGCTTCGTCCTCGGCGCGCACCGCTTCGACGAGCGACAGCAAGGACCGCTCGTTCCTGCAGTGTTCACGATTATCCCTGTAAGCCATGGTTCCTGGAGCTTTCCCCTCGGGCTGGGATGTAGCGACCGCCCATTGGTTAACCGATGCTAAACAGGCATAGGAAATAAAAGGTTAATTGGCCGCCCCCGCCGCTGCGCGACTACATGCGCATCCCAACCGCAAGGAGAACATCTGTCTCGGCGATTTCTTCATTGATGATGGTGGTGTTGCTGGCCTGAGCAAGTATCGTTGCGACCGATCGCAGTCCGGGATTCCGCCTGATCACAGTCCCAACAGGGGCTTCCCCGCCCTGCCGCGAACGTCTATGGGAAGCCATCTCTATGGGAGGCTTTCGATGACGATCAGGCTTGTTCTCGCCGGTTGCGGCAATATGGGCTACGCCATGCTCTCGGGCTGGCTGAAAGCCGGCAAGCTCGCTCCGGCTGCGGTGTTCGTGGTCGAGCCCAATGCCGAGTTGCGCAAGCGTGCCGAAGCACTGGGCTGCGCTGCTGCCGCGGATGCTGGCACGATCCCGGCGGACGCCGTGCCGACCCTCGTCGTCATTGCGGTGAAGCCTCAGGTGATCCGCGACGTGACGGCTGGCTACATCCGCTTCAACGATGGCCGAACCACCTTCCTCAGCATCGCCGCCGGGACACCGGTCGCTACGTTCGAAGGTATTCTCGGCGACCGCGCGCCGATCGTGCGCTGCATGCCCAACACGCCGGCGGCGATCGGCAAGGGCATGATGGTGGTGTTTTCCAACAGGCTGGTTTCCGACGACACCAAACGCCTTGTCGCCGACCTGCTTTCGGCAAGCGGGCAAGTGGCCGATATCGACGACGAGGGCCTGATGGATGCGGTGACGGCAGTCTCCGGGTCGGGGCCGGCCTATATTTTCCATTTCATCGAAGCGCTGACCGTGGCCGCCGAGAAGGCTGGCCTGCCGACCGGGACTGCCAAACTCTTGGCCATGCAGACGGTCTACGGCGCCGCATCGCTGGCCGCCGAAAGCGGCGAGGAGCCGGGCGTGCTCAGGCAGCAGGTGACCAGCCCCAACGGCACGACGGCTGCCGCGCTTGCCGTTTTGATGGGCGAGGACCGGCTGACGCGCCTGCTCACCGAGGCGGTGGAAGCGGCGCGGCTGCGGTCGATAGAGCTGGGGAAGTAATAGCCGATTGCGGATTACGCGAGATCGGTACGCGAAAAGTCGTTGCCCTTGTAGAGCAATGCGGAGCCATGACTTTTTGCGCAGGCATAAGAAAGGCAGTCGGCTAAGTTGAGCTGGGCGGGATGTCCGCGCCACTTTCCGTAGTCTGAAAATGCCTGGAACGCGAGCTTGGCATCGCTGGCGTCGATCGGCACAATTTCGATTTCAGCCTCGCGAAGAAACGCCTCTATCGCATCTCCGGCGACAACCGGTGGCACGGCAAGCATCGTCGAAAGCCGCATCGCCGCTTCAAGCACGACTAGAGCCGAAGTTATCCTTGCTGGCGCTGCCTCGATGCGGTTGCTCCACTCGCCGGCATCCTCTTCTCCTGAAAGAATCGCGACAACCACGGAGGTGTCGACGAACATCAGGAATGCCCCCACATTTCGTCGATCTCATCCTTGTTGACAGCCCGACCGCCCTGGCCTGCCTTGGCCTTGAAGTCCTTGGCAATGGCAGCGAGCCGCTCCGCCAGGGGAATGCGTCCGCTTTCCCGCCTCAATTCGGATTCAAGCGCCTCGATGACCGCCTCTGTCATCGAAATCTTGCGTTTGGCAGCAAGCTCTCGCGCCAGTTCGCGTGCGCGCGGGTCCCTGATCTGAAGATTCATGTAATCATCTGAAGATTCATGTAATCGCCTCCGCCTTCATCGTCACTACAATATAGAGAATTCGTCATGACAACGCCAGTGCGCTCGGCCGGAGGCCATTGCGACGGCTCACCGGTCGAGAGCCTCACGCCCCATACAGCATCTCGTCCTGCAGCCGGCGCAAGGCGAATAACCTGGTCGTGGGGTCGGGCGCGGCATTGTCGGCGGTGAGCAATTCGCCTTTCCGCACCTGTTTCAGCACCTTGCCGCCTTCGAGCAGGCCGACCGGCACGGCGCGATGGGCGCGGGCCTGTTCGACGGTCATGGTCCAGGAGCGGTAGCAGGTCTCGCCGATCGCATCGAACGTCTCGCCTGCCGCCAGATCGCGCTTGGCCACGGCGCAGACCTCGGCCACCGGCCGTGGCAGCGGCACCATGTCGGGCTTGCCGTAAAGCGCGATACGGGCCGCCGTCAGCGGCACTTCCAGCGAGGTCAGATGGTAGGGCCTGAAGAAGCTGTAATAGGGGCCGTGGCCGATATGCAGATCGTCCATGCGCTCGATGATGCGCGGATGCGTCGCCTCGACGATGACGAAGACGCCGGGCGCCACACCCTTGCCGACGGTGTAGTCGACGACGCCCTTCTTCGACAGGATGCCGCCATGCTCGCGCGGGATCAGCACCTTGACCAGCTCGTCGCGGTCGGCCTTGGGGCCGTGCATGCCAGGAATGTCGGGTACCAGCCCGGTGGCGTTGGCGATGGCGCACATCTCAACCATGGTCTTCGAGCCGTCGACGAACTCGACCAGCATGCGCGGGTTCATGTTGCGGCGCAGCGCTTCCTCGCGGTAGTCGTCGGGAACGGCGTCGTGGTTGAGAGGGTTGTTCTTGCCCTTGCCGGCCGAAACGATGGTGTAGCCGAGCGCCGAGGCGAACTCGATCAGCTCCATGCAGCTCGACGGCTCGTCGCCGGCACCGACCGAATAGACGACGCCGAGCCGGTCGGCCTGCTGCTTCAGATAGCACCCGATGGTGACGTCGGCCTCGACATTCATCATCACCAGATGCTTGCCGTGCTGCATCGCCATCAGGTCGAAATCGGCGGCGACGCCGGGCTTGCCGGTGGCATCGATGACGACATCGATAAGTGGATTGGTGACCAGTATTTCGTTCGAGGTGATGGCGATCTTTCCGCTTTCGATCGCCTGGCTGACCTTCGAAGGCGTATCGGCCTCCCGTGCCATCGCCTCGTCACCATAGGCGATGCGGATGGCGTCACGCGCCGTATGTGGACGGCGGGTCGAGATCGCGCAGACCGAAATGCCCGGCATCAGCATGCCTTGCGTCACCAGGTCGGTGCCCATCTCGCCCGAACCAATGACGCCGATACGCACCGGGCGGCCTTCCGCGGCGCGCTTGGCAAGATCGCCGGCAAGCCCGGTCAAGGCGACATTAGTCATGCTGGAGCGTCCACTGCTTTAAGTCTTTGTTTTTATGCATGTCGTTATCCCAAAACGACTGCGCACTTGGGCAACATGCATCAGGACGCGGGAATAGCAGGGAACGGTAACGGTTTGCCAACGAAACCGGCCGCCGGCGGCGTTTTCTTGCGCTTGGCCCCAAAATCGGATTGGTTCCTGTGAAGACAATGCACCCAGCCAAAGTGTTACCGACGGTCCTGTTGGGCCAACGTCCGCGTTCTCAGATCTTAGAAAAGCCTCTCAGGGCACCGATTCAACCGGCGAAACGAGTGGAGCAGAACCGCTAAGCGCCGTTTGAATGGATCACAGCCAAGAAATGGACGGAAATTCTTAGTCATTCTTTTATGCATCCCGACTTAAATGAGGAATGGACTGGCGTGCCCGTATCTTCAGGCGTTTTTTCCGCATGCGACGAACCGGCAGGAGTGGCAACGTTGCTACTATTTTTGCCCTGTCTCTGCCGATTGTCGTCGGCGGCGCGGGTCTCGGCGTTGAGACTTCCTACTGGTATTACAGCGGCCTGAAGCTACAAGCGGTGGCGGATGCGGCAGCCTATGCTGGCGCTTTGGAAAAGGTTTCAGGATCCGACAAGCCAACGATTGTCTCCGCCGCGACAACGTCAGCGACCACGAACGGCTGGAAACCGTCAGCAGGTACAATCGAGATCTTCACGCCCCCGTCAGCCGGTCCAAATGTCGGGAAAAAAGCGGTTGAGGTGATCGTTCACCAGAACCTCGATCGGTTTTTTACGTCGATATTCACTCAAAACGCGGTTGGCGCACAGGCAAGGGCGGTGGCTCTTATCACGGATGCTTCAAAGGCCTGCCTTACGGTGCTCAATCCTTCCGCTCCGAAAGCGGCGCTCTTTTCAGGCAGTTCGAACCTCAAACTGACCGGCTGCGTCGTGATGTCGAATTCGATAGCCGCGGACGCCATCAAGCTTCAGGGATCGGCAAGCCTTCAGGTCGATTGCCTGATATCGGCAGGCGGTGTTTCGTTGAGCAACCCCGTGACGACCGTGTGCGCCAGCCCGATAACCCAGGCGTTGCCCGCTGCCGATCCTTTTGCCGACTTGCCGGCGCCACCGGCCACGAACCCCTGTCAAAACAGCAATCAGTCGACGTTGCAACCTGGAACATACTGCAGGGGGCTCAGCTTGAGCGGCAATGTAACGCTCTCGCCCGGGGTATACGTCATTCAGGGAGGAGATTTCAAAGCGAACTCGAATGCAAATATTTCAGGCGAGGGAGTCATCATCTATCTGGCCGGCAGCTCCGGCGTCAGCATGAACGGCACGGCCACCGTCAAGCTCAGCGCACCGACGTCAGGCACCTATTCGGGGGTGCTGTTTTACGGCGACAAAGCTAACCTGACTGGATCGAACACGTTTAATGGCACGGCAGATTCGCTTTTGACCGGCGCTTTGTATTTTCCAACACAGGATGTCAATTACCTCGGCAATTTCTCGGGCAAAGGTGGTTGCACTCAGGTCGTCGCCAGTACCGTGCAGTGGTCCGGCAACGCGAACGTCAATCAGGATTGCACCAGCCTTGGAATGCGAGACATTCCGGCCACGCAAACCGTTCAGCTTGTCGAGTAATGTTCGTGGAATGGCTATCAGTCCGGATCTTCCGGAGCGATTCGGGTATTGCTGCGGTAGAGTTTGCGCTGGTTGTGCCGATCCTTTGCCTGGTACTTCTTGCCATCATTGACGGCTGGTCTTTTGTATCAAGCGCGTTGTCGATGCGTGCAGGCGTGAAAACGGCGGCGAACCTCGTGATGCAAGGAGCAGTCAACGATGCAGCTACCCAGGCCGTCGCTCTTTCGAGCTGGGAAAACCGTCCTGATGACGCGCAGGTGACACTGAGCCGGAAATACATGTGCGGGAACATCGTGGCCGATCCGTCTATCCTGTGCGACACTTTGAAAGTTCCCTCGGTATTCGTTGTAATACAGGCGACAGCCACCTGGTCAGCGCCCTTCAGTTTTGGCGAGTTCACGCGCGGGCTCAATCATCAACAGGTGATTCGTGTCCGCTAAAAGGAGAGCTTTCACGCGTGATGCATCAGGCGGAGCTGCATTGGAGTTCGCGCTAATCGCGCCTTTTCTGATAATGCTTTTGATCGGCGTTTTCGCATTCGGCTGGGCTCTGAATGCCATGTCGAGTGTTCGGTATACGCTGGAAACGTCCTCACGTGCGCTGCAAATGAAGAACTCGCTGACTGAAGCCGAAATAGAAGCCCTAGCCACAGCGAAACTGCTGAGTTTGGGATTGAGCGACGTCGATGTAACAATAGCAATCGACGCGCCAAGCGGCGGCTTTCGCATGGCCCATCTCACGGCCAGGTATGCTTTCGTTATCGAGTTCCCGTACTTCGATCGGTATCCGATAAATTATGGGACGACTGTCACAGTTCCATTGGTTGGATCGTGAGCGCGTCCAATAGCCTTACACAATAAGGGGTGAGCGGATCCACGAAAGGGGCTGCGTCGGTTTTCTCGCGGGCTACCGCAATTCGGCCAGCAACGCCTGCGCCTCGGCAAGGTTTTTTTCAGAGCCGGCGGCAAGGTCGCCCATCTTGCCATCCCGAAAGATGACGAGCGCATGCTGGCAGGCGGCAATAGCTTCTTCGGCCATCGCCTTCTGCTTGCGGGCAGCATGATGGCCGACGCGTGGCAACTGTTTGGGCAAGACGTGTTGTTGTCATGGGCTCTGCAATGCCGCTCAGTAGCGATCCTTCGCGCCGCCTCTGTCCCGCCGACATCAAAGTTCCGCACCGCAGCAGCCGTCCTGCTTGCGCCCGTTTCCGGCCCTACTACCCCTCGCCCACCTCTATCTCGCCGCTACTTGTTTAATGACAAGCATGCGAGGCCCACATGTGGAACTTGGCGACGGAGGGCTGGGTACTCCTCAGGCAGAGCATCCTCGGCTTCGTCAACGACAATGCGCTGAGCCGTGGGGCGGCGATAGCGTTTTATGCCACGACTTCGCTTGCGCCGATCCTGCTTATCGTTGTCGCAATCGCCGGCATGGCCTTCGGGCACGAGGCGGCGCAACTCGCGCTTTCGGCCCAGATCGCCGGCCTGATGGGGCCGCAAAGTGCCGAGCTCCTGCAAGCGACGATCGAAAACGCCTCGCAGAAAAAAACGGGAATCGTTGCCAGCATTCTGGGGCTGGTCACGCTGTTCGTTGCCGCATCCGGCGTGTTCGGCGAAATGCAGCTTGCGCTGAATGAAATCTGGAAGGTGCAATCGAGCGGAGCATCGATTTCACGGCTGGTGCGGGCACGCATTGCAAGCCTGGGCCTGGTCGCGGCGCTCGGCTTCCTGCTTCTGGTGTCGCTGGTCGTAAGCGCTGCAATTTCGGCGCTCGGAGAGGTCATCAATGCCTATCTGCCGTTTGGCACCATCATCCTGAGCGCCATCAACGGGATTGTCTCGTTTGCCCTGATCACGCTGCTGTTTGCCGCAATCTACAAGGTGCTGCCCGACCGCAGCCTGCAATGGCGCGATGTCGGCATCGGCGCGGTCGTAACCGGGTTTCTGTTCACCATCGGCAAGTCGCTGATTGGCTGGTATATCGGAACCAGCGCCATCGCTTCGTCATACGGCGCAGCCGGTGCCCTGCTCGTCGTGCTGTTATGGGTCTATTATTCGGCCGAGGTATTTTTGCTGGGCGCCGAATTCACGCGAGCCTATTCGGTTCGACACGGCAGCCGGTCCGATTTGAAGAAGAAGGTGGAACTGCATGACAAATGAGTTCACGCCGAAATTCGATCTGGCCGGCAAGGTGGTGCTGGTTACCGGCGCCTCGCGCGGCATCGGCCGCGCCTGCGCACTCGCCTGCGCCGGCTCGGGCGCCGACATGATCGTCGGCGTGCGCAACACTGCCGACGGCGCGGATCTCACCGCCGAGATCGAACGCATGGGCCGGCGCGCGCTTGCCTTGCAAATGGATCTGACCGACCTGGCAACGGTGCGAAAGGCCGTCGCCGATGCCCACGCCGCCTTCGGCCGCATCGATGTTCTCGTCAACAATGTCGGGCTCGGGCCAGAAAACCTGGCCGAGAACGTGATGGAAGAGGATTTCGACCTCACCGTCAACGTCAACCTCAAGGGCACGTTCTTCACCACGCAGGCGGTCGCACGGCTGATGATCGTGCAACAATCCGGGCGCATCATCAACATCAGCTCGCAGGCCGGCACGGTGACGCTGAAGGGCGAGGCGATCTACTGCATGACCAAGGCGGCGATCAACCATTTGACGCGCTGCCTGGCCGCCGAATGGGCGCAGCACAAGATCACCGTCAACAGCGTCGCGCCGACCTTCATCTGGACCGACGGAACGCGGCCTTCGCTCGACGATCCGAAGTTCCATGCGCATGTGCTCGGCCACATCCCGCTCGGCCGCATCGGCGACCCGATCGACGTCGCGGGCACCGTCGTGTTCCTCGCCTCGCCGGCAGCGTCGCTGATTACGGGGGCGAATATATTGGTGGACGGCGGTTGGTCGGTGGCGTGAGAGGGCTCTTCGGCTGATGCTGCGACACCGCCTCGCGAGTGCTTTCCGATGAGCAGCGAACGCAGATGTGGGAAGAGCGATTGATCTCGCAGGTCGTCGAGCTTTCAAAATTACTCCAAGAGGTCTTTTATGAGCGAAAAATCTCAATCGAACGATAAATTCGACGAACCGCGGGATGAGCCACTCTTCGTGGCTAACTCGCAAACAGACCCCCCCTTCCTGGCTGCTTACGACCGAGCGCTTGCGAGTGTGCCGACATTTATCGAACATATAGAGAGGAATGCAGATGCCCTGTGTTCTGCGAAGCTTCGCTTTCGCGATCCCGACGAAGAACGTCTTGGGGAGGACTGCTTTCTTTTCCTTTGGCTTACCGCCGTGCACTATCATGCCGAGGAGCGGCTATTTTCGGGTACATTTTTCGAGGTGCCACCCGAGCTTCAGAAATGGCATCAGGTCGGCCAGCGACTTGCATTTGAAGGCGACGATATTTTCGATTGGATGGTTCTCGACGAGGGGCACTTGCATGGGGGATTCACATTGCGCGTAACCCGAGACAAGCTTCCTGAGAAAGATCGTGGCTCATACGATCGATATGTCGGGGTTTCAGTCTATGAGCCACTTCCGTCCTGAAACGCATGGTTAATGGCCTCGCCTTTCGTTGAGGATTGGGCAACCGCACTGGTCAAACCCGGTATCCGGCTTTCTCATTCATTGCCGGCGAGCCAACGGACCATGTTCGCCATCAGTTTTCCGTAGAACGGCCATCCGAGGAAATCCTGCGAGAGCCAATGCGGGCCGATATCGGTTGCCCAGGCAATCGTTCGGCCGCGGCCATGGCTGCCAACGGCAAGGAGCGGCCAGTCGGTGCCGCGATAATGGCAGGTCGCCAGAAGCTGGCACGAACCGTCGCGCCTGAATTCAAGCTTGTTCATGCCGAGGATCGGCGGCAACGGCCCCTCGACCCCGGAAAAAATCGGGTGCGACGACTGCAGGATGGAGGCCTGCAGGCCTTGCGGCACCTCCATGCCGTCGCAAAAGGGCAGGCAGCGGACCGGCAGCACGTCCTCGACCGGGGTGTCGTGGAACCGCGCCGTCCCGAACATGCCCTGAAAGCCCATGTAGCCGCCGGCCAGCATCAGCCCGCCGCCAGCTTCGACATAGGCCTTGAGCACATCGAGGCGGTTGACGCCGACACGCCCAGCGCGGGCATCCGGCGTGACCAGCAATGTCAGCGCGCCGACATCGGAGATCACCACCGCCTGGTATTGGGCGAGCGCATCGAGGTCATAGGGAAATTCCGCGGCGCAGCGCTCGCCGCCGATCTGCGTGACGGCGATGCCTTCGGCGGCCAGCGCGGCATTGAAGGCCGTCGCGCCATTTGTCGAGGTCGCACTTGTAAGCACATCACTGCCGATGGCGACCGACGTCGTCGCCGCAAAGGTCTCGCCTGCAAGCAATATGTTCATTGCCGCCCCCGCACTGTTTTCATTCGAGAGGTTTTAGGGAAGGGCGCCGGATGGACCCGGCGCCCCGCCGGAGCTTGAGCGCTACAGGATCAGAACTTGAACTCGGCCAGATTGTCGGGGGTCACGATCTTGGCCGGACCAAGGATCAGTTCGCCGCCGGCGCCAATCGTGTATTCGCCGAGCCGGCCGGCTGTGAACTTCTCACCCTCCTTGCCGGTGATCTTGCACTGCGCAAACGCCTGGGCTGTCTGATAGGTAAGATAGCCAAGATCGGTGACGTTCCACCAGATATCCTGAGCCGCTCCGTCCTTGATGTATTTCGAGATCAGAGTGGCCGGCGCGAGGCCGGTCAGCTTGACCTTGCCGATCATGCCCGCCTCCTCGAGTGCACGCGCGGCCGCCGGAAGGCCAATTCCTGCCGGGACGATGATCACCTTGAGATCGGGAAACGCCTGGACCAGCGCCAACGCCTGTTGCTGGTTGATCTGTTCGCTTTCTTCGCCATAGGCCACCTGCACCAGCTTCATCTTGGAGAACTTCGGCTCGGCAGCCATCTTTGCTTTCATGAAGTCGATCCAGGCGTTCTGGTTGGTCGCCGTCGGCGTCGACGACAGGATCGCGAATTCGCCTTCACCGCCGCTGAGGGCGAATGCACTTTCCAGCATCATCTCGGCGAGACTGTCGCCCTTCACCTGATTGACAAACACCGCGCGGGCATCGGCGGCCACATCGGAGTCATACGAAATCACCCTGACGCCCTGCTGAACGGCGCGCTTCAGCGCAGGCGCGACGGCATTGGCGTCGTTGCCGGCAATTGCGATGACCCCAACCTTCTGCGACACGAGGCTGTTGATGAATTCGATCTGCGCCTCGGCAGTCGCCTGCGATGGGGCGACCTGCGTAGCGGTGCCGCCAATTTCCTTGGCTGCCTCTTGTGCGCCTCCAAAGGCCACTTTGAAGTAGGGGTCGGTGTCGAGCTTGGGCAGGAAACCGACCGTTACGGGTTCCTTGGCGCATTCCTGGCTGAACGCCAGCGAGGTTGGCGCGAGCAGAACCGCGGATGCGAGCAGGGCTAATCTAAACGCTTTCATTGTGACTCCTCCGTTTAAAATTCGGGCTTGAAGGAAGGGGCCCGAGATCACCCCTTGGTCTCGCGCATTGCGCGGGATCTGCTGAGCATCTCCTGTGTGGAGCGCCAGTAATTGCCGACCAGCAGCGAGCCGATCAGAAGCAGGCCGATGATCATGCCCTGTGCGTCGCCACCGATCTGGTTGAGCGCTAGCACATTGCGGATGATGGCGATCAGGACCAACGCCAGCATGACGCCGGTCAGGCGGCCCTTGCCGCCAAAGACGCTGACGCCGCCGAGCAGCACGATGGTGATGACGTCGAGCTCCATGCCGAGCGCATTGTTGGCGCGGGCGTTGGAGAGGCGCGCAGTATAGACGATGCCGGCGATGGCGGCGACGACGCCCGAGACGACGAACAGGTTCAGGACCATCCGGCGCGTGTTTATGCCGGAATAGCGCGCCACTTCGGGGCTGCCGCCGAGCGCGTAGATGCGCTTGCCGGTCGGCGTCTTCTGCAGCACGATCGCAAACATCGGCGCCAGCACCAGGAAGGGCACGATGGTCCACGGTATCTCGGTGCCCGGCAGGTTGTTGATGCCGAAATCCACGACCGCAGGCGGCAGGATGTTGACCGAACCGGTGCCGAGCAGGATGTAGCCAATGCCTCGATAGAGCGCCATGGTGCCGAGCGTCACAACCAGCGACTGCAGTCCAAGGCGCGAGACCAGATAGCCGTTGAAAGCGCCAAGCAGGCCGCCGGCGACGAGCGTCAGCGGGATTGCGGCAAGCGTCGGCACGCCGGCCTGGACCAGCAAACCAAAGACGACGGACGTCAGCGCCAGCACCGAGGCGATCGACAGGTCGATTTCGCGGGTGATGATGAGCAGCGTCATCGGCAGGATCAGCAATGCCTTTTCCGAGGCGCTGGCGGCCAGTTGCGAGAGATTGAAGCCGGAAGCGAAATTCGGCACGAAGATCGCCGCATAGAGGAAGATGGCCGCGCAAGAGGTCGCCAGCAGCAGATCCCAGAAGTCGATCGAACGAAGGAACTTTTTCATCTCGCCCTCGCCTGTCTTGCCTGCTCCGCGCGCCGCACGATGAAGGCGTCGATGCCGATGGCGACCAGGATCACCAGGCCGTAGACGCCCTGCAGCCACAGCGGGTCGACGCGCACCAGCGTCAGCCCGTTCTTGATGACCAGCAGCGTGAGCGCTCCGAGGATGATGCCGAGCAGCGTGCCCGAACCACCGCGGATGGCGACGCCGCCGACCACCGCCGACGCGATCACGGTGAGTTCGAACCCGAGCGCAACGCGGGCATCGATGGTCGCATAGCGGGATGCCCACAGCGCGCCGCACAAGCCGCCGAGCAGGCCGGCCATGCCAAAGGCCAGCAGAATGCGCCGGTCGACGGGGATGCCGATAAGACGCGCGCCGTCCGGATTGGAGCCGGCGGCGAACAATTCGCGCCCGATGGCCGTGCGATAGAGCAGCACGTAACCCAAGCACAGGATAACGATCGCGATGACGACGATCAGCGGCACGCCGGCGATCTTCAGGCCGGTCATGTCGAGCCAGGCTTGCGTTACTTCGTCGGCGCTGATCTGGTCGCCGGCTGCCCAGATCGAGTTGAAGCCGCGGAAGATCGACATCGAGGCCAGCGTGACGACGATGGCCGGGATCTTTCCCCTGGTGACGACGAGGCCGTTGATCAGGCCAGCGACACCACCGACCGCGCATGCGGTTACGAGGCCGATGCCGATGTCGAGCCCTGGATAGGCCTGGACCATGCTGGCCGCCATGTAAGCCGACAGGCCAATCACCGCGGCGATCGAAAGGTCGATGTTGCGGGTGATCAGCACCAGCATCTGAGCGAGTGCTGCGACTACCAACAGGGCGGCATCCATCGACACGGCGGTCAGGTTTGCCGCGCTCACCATGCGCGGGTTGATAATGGTAACCGGGATGGCGACCGCCAGCATCGCGGCGAGCAGGCCGAACTCCCGCCGCTTCAGTATGTCGAGCGGTCCTTTTCTGTTCTCCTCGCTGGCGCCCTGCGCTGCCGGGCCGGCGCTTTCACCGGCCTTCGTAGCTGCTTCCAGCACCTTTTCCTGGGTGGCTTCGCCCCTGGCAAATTCGGCCGTCCGATGGCCTTCGCGCAGGACGATGATGCGGTCGCACATGCCGATGAGCTCGGGCATTTCCGAGGAGATCAGAATGATAGCCATGCCCTGTGCGGCAAGATCGGCGATCATCGCATGCACTTCCGCCTTGGTGCCGACATCGATGCCTTGCGTCGGCTCGTCGAGGATGAGGACGCGCGGCTCGGTGCGCAGCCATTTGGCCAACACCACCTTCTGCTGGTTGCCGCCGGACAGTTCCTTTACCGGCTGCCCGTAGCCGGAGAAGCGAAGCTTCATCCGCTTCAGCCAGTCCGAAACCAGATCGATCGCGCGGTCCGTGCCGTAGAAGCCGGAGCGAGCTGCCTTGTCGAGGACGGGCAGCACCGCGTTGTCGAGGATAGAAAAATCCATCACCAGGCTCTGGCCCATGCGATCTTCCGAGACATAGGCGATGCGCGCATCCATCGCGTCGCGTGCCGATGCGAAGCGCACAGCTTCGCCGTCGATCAGGATTTCGCCGGCATCCGGCTGCTCGATGCCGAACAGCACGCGCGCGATCTCGGTCCGCCCGCTGCCGACCAGGCCGCCGAGCCCGAGCACCTCTCCGGCGTGGAGCTTGAGGTCGATGTTGGAAAAGCCGCCGGCGTGCGAAAGCCCCCTCGCCTCCAGCACCAGCGCGCCGGTGGCGTGGTTTCTTTCCGGATAGAGGTCGGTCACCTCGCGGCCGACCATCATGCCGATGGCGGCGGCGCGGCCAAGCTCGGCCTTCGGCTTGACGCCAATGAGGCGCCCGTCGCGCAGCACCGCGATGCGGTCGGCGATGCGGAAGATCTCGTCCATGCGGTGGCCGACGAACATCATCGCCACGCCATGCAGCCGCAGATCGGCGACGACGGTGAACAGCCGCTCGACCTCGCGCTGCGACAGGGCGGCCGTCGGCTCGTCCATGATCAGCACCCGCGCGTCGAGCGACAAGGCGCGGGCGATCTCGACCAGTTGCTGTTCGGAGGTGCGCAACGTTCCGAGCCGTGTTTCGGCCGGCACGTCGAGGCCGACCGTCGCCAGCACCTTGCGGGCGCCGGCAAACATGGCGGCGTTGTCGATGCCGCCGAAGCGGTCGCGCGGCATATGGCCGAGATAGATGTTTTCCGCCACCGAAAGATCCGGAAAAAGACCGGGATGCTGGTGCATGACCGAGATACCGGCAGCCTGGGCGTCGTGCGGCGAATGGAAGACCGCAGGCTTGCCATCGACTTCGATATGGCCGCCGGTAGGAAGATACACGCCGGCCAGCAGCTTCACGCAGGTGCTCTTGCCGGCGCCGTTTTCGCCAAGCAGAGCCAGCACCTCGCCTGAGCGCAATTCGAAGGACGCGTCCTTGAGGGCAATCGTGCCGCCGAAGGCCTTTGTCGCCTGAACCAGGGCGACGGGGACAGCCACGTCGCTCTTCACTATGGCATCGGCTTCGCCTAATGCGCCCAAGTGCAGCACCCTTCCTCCCTGGTCCTGTTTTTAAATTTGCTATATTAAATGGCTTAACGCCGCAACTGGAAAATTGACTTCCATGGCCCCGAAGGGCACTGTCGCGTCGCGCACGGGTGCAGCTGAAGTGCTCGACCGCAGCAGCTTCAAAGCTGCAGGCGGCCAGAGTGGCTCCGCGAGAATGAATGGGGAGGCGCCGGTTTTGTCCGGAAAAGGCAGCAATTCGGTCAAGGTTCGGCATTACAACGAGCGCTTCGTGCTTGATGCCATCCGCCGCCTGAAGGAGGCATCCAAGTCCGACCTGGCGCGCGCCGCAAATCTGACGCCGGCCGCGGTCGCCACCATTGTCGACGGGCTGGAGTCGTCCGGATTCGTAAAGCAAGTGGGAAAAAGGTTCGGGCAACGTGGATCGCCGTCCACTCTCTACCGGCTTACACCGGAGCGCATCTACAGCGCCGGCATCAAGATCGGCCGGCGCGCGCTGGAAGCCGTCCTCGTCGACTTCGCCGGCGAGGTCCGCTCGCGCGAGTCGCACGAATATCGCTTTCCGGATCCCGACATGGTGCTCAAGGCCGGCAACATGTCGCTGGCCAATTTCGATAAGCTGGTCGAGGGGCTTGGCGATGCCAGCATCGTCGGTGTCGGCATCGCCTCGCCATATTTCCTCGGCGGCTGGAGCGAGGAACTCGGCTTTCCCGATGACCTCGGTAGCCGCTGGGAAGCAATCGATCTGACGACATTCTTCGCCACAAAACCGAAGACCCCGGTCTTCGTGGAAAACGACGCGTCATCGGCCGCACTCGCCGAACTCATCCAGGGGACCGGCGCGCGGTTCCGCGACTTCATGCATATTTCGATCGACACCTTTGTCGGCGGCGGATTGGTGCAAGGCGGCAAGGTCCATACCGGTCCGCACGGCAACAGCGCCGCGCTCGGTCCTTTGCCGGTTTCGCCCTCAAGCCTCGATTCGGTCGCGGCCAAGCCGGCGCGTTACCAAAGTCTGCTGCATCGCGCCTCGATCTATGTGCTGGTCAATCATCTCAAATCGCGCGGCATCGAGATCAATCGTGTGCGCGAACTGGATCCCTTGCCGCCGGGGGCGCGCGAGCCGCTGTCCGAATGGATCGACGATTGTGCCAATGCGCTGGTCGAGGCGATCATCGCCATCACCTCGGTCATCGATATCGAGGCGATCGTTCTCGACAGCATCCTGCCGCGGCCGATCCATCTCGAGCTGCTGGCAAAGGTGCAGACCCAGTTCAACAGGATCAGCGCCATCGGCATCGTGGCGCCGGAAATCGTATCGGGACAATTCGGCCCCGAGGCTTCACCGATCGGCGCGGCGATGCTGCCGTTCTCGGCACTGTTGGCACCCGACAGCGGCGTGCTGATGATCGGCAAGGACAGAACAATGCTGCTGGGCAGTCTTTCGAGGCTTGCCAGCCAAAGCCACCCAGCGAGAAGCTCAGCGACTTCAACAGGATAGGATGGCGTCGCGCCGACCTTCATCTGGGCAAAGTCCCCTCATCCGAAGGCACGGCGGGCTTTTTGCGCCGGCCCCGGAACTTTTAGCGGCTGCTAATCTTCATTCGTCACCGACAGATATCCCTCTCGGTGTTTGGATCGAAATGCTCGATCGGTCCGCGCTCCGCTTTAGTGCGGGCCCACAACACGCAGGAAGCAAGGAGGAACATATGAACTGGGATCAAATCAAGGGAAAATGGACACAGTTCAAAGGCAAGGCGAAAGAGCAGTGGGGGGACCTCACCGACGATGATCTTGATCGGATCGAGGGCAACCGAGACCAGCTCTTAGGACGGATCCAGGAGCGATATGGGATCGCCAAGGAAGAGGCAGAGCGCCAGGTAGATGACTGGTCCCGAAGCGTCCGCTGAGCCTTGGAGGCAACGCCGTCTGCTGCTCACCACCCGGTGAAACTCTGCGTCGCCCGCCGTGCCGACTGGTGCGGCGGGCCCTTTCGACAGCGAGGCCCGCGAGAGAACCTTTAGCCACATCTAATGTTCTACTCGCGTGGCGGGCTTCGCCCCGGGGTGTGCCCGGCCCGGAGGCGAAGGAGCGTAAGCATGAACAACATTATCTGGCTGGTCGGCGCCATCGTGATCGTAATCGCCATTTTGAGCTTTTTGGGTCTGCGGTAGCCTCTCTTCGACCCGACAGCCACTCCCCGGTCGGCGTGGCCTCACTGACCGCTGCTCTCAAGCAGGTCAGACTTAGGTCCTAAGCAAGACGCTCCAGGAATGGACCGAAGCCCCGGCACAGGAACGTCTCCAGCTGGCTCACGTTGTGGTGAGTCTTGGCGCGATGAAGATGCGTGCCAGCGAAGAGCTCAATGCCAGGGAGGAGAGGGCCCGACGCTCCGAACGAACGGCGGGCTTGGGTGTAAATGCAAACGATCAGCAGACTGTTCGATTCCCATGCCCAGGCAGCACGGGCCGTCGCCGCGCTTCAGGCGGCCGGGATTCGTCGCCGGCAGATCAGTGTCGTCGGATCTTACAACGACAACAATGAACCGATTAGCGTTGTCGGATCTTACAAGGATGAGATGAGCGCTCTCTGGCGGGGTCCGGGGGTCGGTGCCGTCCTTGGCGCGGCGGCCGGTCTGCTAGCCGGCTTTGGCGCTTTTGGAGCTCAGGGCATCGATCCTGCGGGGATGACCGGCATGGCCCTGGTCGGTACGGCGTGGGGCGGCTTTGCCGGCGGGCTTCTCGGAACGCTGGCCAATTTTGCCCAAAAGCCGGGCAAGCCGAAGATTGCAGAGGGTGTCGTTCTGGTGATGGCCCGCGTCGATGAAAAGCAGGCCGGCGCCGCGCAGGCAGTGTTCCGGAGTTCCGTGGAGATGCCGCAGCTCATCTGCGCTTCCGGGCAGATGAAGGGGAGCGCTTACACAAATTCAAGCCGGCTCCGCGTCCGATCTGGTGCCAGATGAAGTTTGTTCCGCGAAACAGGAATTCAGGCGGGAGGCGCCCGATGAAACCTTGGCAAACCAATACCTTGGAGGCATGCGGGCTGCTTGCCGTCGTGCTGTCCCTTATCCTTACGGTTCTATTGGCGGGTCTCATCCTTAGCTGAACCCGTGCCCTTGCCACCGGCGACACGGTGTCGAGCCCGGGCAACTGGCGAAAGGTGCGGCCAATTCGAAGGATTAAACCATTCGTGCTAAGCGTTAATAGGTTGTCGGCAAAAGTAGAGGGCGATCACGTGGACAAACGGGCTGAAGGAGACGCGGAGAGGTTGGCTCGGGGCGAGTTCGAGCTCAAAGCCGAACGATATGGCGTGAACGCCTTTCTTCTCGTTGTCGAACTTGTAAATCTGCTGGAAAAGCGTGGAACGATCAGCAGCGACGACGTCGCGAAAATAGCCGAAGCTGCAGCACTTGCTGTTGCCGCATCCAGTCAACCCGACATGAACAGCATCAATCTCTTGCAGACCATCGCTGCCGCACGCCGGCCCAAATAGGGCGACGGCAAGTCCGCCAGCAATCGGCGCGAACCGATAAACGCTACATTGAACTGATCTCGATCGAGCGTGCGGAGCCTTCCATGTGCAATGACTACGAGCAGCATATCGCCTGGGCCGAGTATTGCCGGATGATGGCTTCGCTGGCGCTCAAGATCCCCAGCCACCAAACCGAGCTGGATCTGCCGCAGGCGGATGACATTCACATCAACGACCCCGGGCCTGTGATGCGCGCGGCCGGCGACACAATCGAACTGGCGTCGATGACGTTCGGCTTTCCGCCGGCCGGACCAAAAGGCGGACCTGTATTCAACTTTCGCTCGGAGGGTCGACAGTTCGGCAACAGCAAACGCTGTCTCGTTCCCGCATCGGCATTCTTCGAATTCACCGGAACGAAGTATCCAAAAGCCAAGCACAGGTTCACGCTGAATGGCCATTCGTTCATGGCGATTGCCGGGCTGTGGCGCGAGGGTGCCGGCAACAAGCCGCCCAATTTCACGATGCTGACCACCGATCCAGGCCCGGATGTCGCGCCATATCACAATCGGCAAGTGGTTGTGCTGCGGCCATCGGACTGGGCGGCCTGGATCCACCTGACGAGGTCCGAGGCTGAACTTTTGCGGCCGCTGCCGGCAGGGTCGCTCAGAGCGGAAACAGTTCGGGCAAGTTCCGAGTAGGAACCATCGGATGACCCTGGAAAAGAGTATATGCTTGCGCCAACATCGCAGGTAAACTTGTCGGAAGCTGATGCCGATCTTTTCAGTCCAGCACACGACGCTCTATCGCTATAGCCGACCGGTGAGGTTCGGCGAGCACCGGCTGATGTTCAGGCCGCGCGATAGTTTCGATCAAAGACTTCTGGACCACGCCTTGTTTGTCGACCCCGAACCGAAAGAGGTTCGCTGGATCCATGACGTTTTTGGAAACTGCGTGGCGGTGATCGACTTCGAGAGCCCCTCAACCGAACTGCGCTTTTCGACAGACATTCGGCTGGATCACACGCCGCAGCATGCGCCTGATTTCCGTATTGACGAGGCGGCGCTTCATTATCCGTTTTCCTATGATCCGGACGAAGCCGCCGATCTCTCCCAGACGATGGAACGTCAATACGAGGATGACGGTGACGAGGTTGGCAAGTGGGCACGACAGTTCCTCAATGCCGCAGGGCACACCGGGACCGGCAACTTGTTGATGACGCTTTGCTACGCCATCCATGAGAGCTTTGTGTATTCCCGTCGAAGCGAGCCAGGGACGCAACCGCCTCTGATGACGTTGCACCTGCGTCGCGGCACATGCCGGGACTTTGCGCTGTTCATGATGGAAGCGGTTCGTTCGCTCGGCTTTGCCGCCCGTTTTGTGACTGGTTACGTCTATGTGCCAAGCCGCGACAGCGCGGCGGTTCTTGGCGGCGGCTCGACGCATGCCTGGTGCCAGGTCTACCTGCCTGGTGCCGGCTGGGTCGAGTTCGACCCCACCAATGGCATTGTCGGCAACCGGGATTTGATCAGGGTGGCCGTGGCTCGGCATCCCCAGCAAGCCATCCCTCTTTCCGGGAGTTATTCGGGAAGCGCGTCGAGTTTTCTGGGAATGACCGTCGAGGTAAAAGTGGCCAAGGACATCGGTCCGCAATAAAATTAGCACTCGCTTATGTTTTCCGGAACTGTTTGGCCATCGCGGAGTTTGCCCGGTTGCTGAATGACACCAATCGGAGCCTCGATGCGGATCCGCGCGGGTTTCACCCTCACCTATGAATGTCCGCGGCCAACACCGATGCTGTTGGCGCTCGAGATCCACCCATCGCGCCGTGTCGATCTGCTGACGGAACAGATCATAGGTTTTGATCGCTCCGTCGAAGCACGCGGTTACGTCGACGGTTTCGGCAACGCCTGCACGAGGATCGAGGCGCCCTCGGGCCTGACGACGATCTCAACCACCTTCGAGATCTATGATAGCGGCGAGCCCGATGCGGTCGCCGAGCAGGCTGTGCAGCACAACATCAAGGAGCTGCCGGACGAGGTGCTCGTTTTTCTTCTGGGCAGCCGCTACTGCGATACCGATCGTCTTGGAGATTTCGCCTGGGCGAAATTCGGCAATACCGCGCCTGGATGGGCGCGCGTGCAGGCGATCTGCGATTTCGTTCACAATCATATCGTCTTCGACTACCAGAAAGCCGACTCGCTGCGGACCGCCCATGGCGGCTTCACCGACCAGGCCGGCGTTTGTCGTGATTTTACGCATCTGGCGATTGCGCTATGCCGCTGCATGAACATTCCAGCGCGGTACTGCACCGGATATCTCGGCGACATCGGGGTACCGCCGGCGCCGGAACCGATGGATTTCAGCGCCTGGTTCCAAGCCTATCTCGCCGGCAATTGGTTCACATTCGATCCTCGCCACAACTGCCCGCGGATCGGGCGCATATTGATGGCAACGGGGCGCGACGCGACCGACGTCGCCATCTCAACCAGTTTCGGTTCTTCGCGGCTTACCCGCTTCGAAGTCATCACAGAAGAAGTCCGGGCTGAACCTTCATCGAATGCGTTTATCGAAGATCCCGCGTCCTCACCTTGAGCTGGAAGATCAGGAAGCGTGGGTCGACGACGTCCCGAGGCCCTCTGCAGACCGCGTGGTCAGGGCCGCGCTGCATATTCACGGCGACGCGCGCGCCATACTCAGAACCAATGCGTCCGCCGGCACTATACAGGCGCTTCAGCCCTGCTTGACGTAGCCGGCGGTGACCTCGTCTTTGTGGGCGGCGAAAGCTGCCAAGACCTCGGTTTTCTCGGGCTTCGGAACTTTGAAATGATCCAAGGTCCGCCCGAGTTCCGCTGCGACCTCATCGAATTCTGCGGGAGAGATCCGCAGGTCCCGATGGGCCTCCTCGAGGCCGAGCGGCGTCGTGCCGGGCTTGGTGGCGACGAACTTGAAGGGCCCGCCAGAAACGTCGCAGACCCACAGCGTGCGCATGAACTTCAGGCCAGGCAACCTTTCCAGGTTCTTGGTGTGCCATTTGCGCAGCTGCGGATTCTTGGACTTTTGGCCGACGATGGGGTTCTTCACAACGGCGTCGCTGAAATGATCCACCACCGCCGCGATGGCGAACACGCCGCCCAGCCGGTCATATAAACTCTTGTCGGATGTGGTTTTCTTGGCCTGCGCTAGCGCGTTGTCGGCAGGCAACACGGCCGGCGATGCGGCGGCCAGCGCCAGCCCTGCGACCACGCTTCGTCTTGTGAGAGAGGTCGAAACAGCCGTTTTCATCCCTGGTATCTTTCGAGGTTAGGCCAGAGCAAGCCGCAGCCTGTCTGGCGGGCTTCATGAAGTGACATTCGGACATATCCACTTTGCCGTTAACTGGCATCGTCTAACGACTTAACGAGCCCCCCGCCCGAATTATTCCGATGCACTGCATTGTCAGGGTCAACATGCGTCAAAGGGCGAAGACGCGCGGATGAGGAAGGCTTAAGCAGGCGTCGCTGCACGCGGCAGAGGTCGCGAAGCCACTTCGGCCGCATCTGTGCCCTGACCTTGGCATTTTCCTTCTGTGTCGTGTTGTCGGCGGCAATCAGCCGCTGTAGGGAGCGTACAATCGCTCCACGCGGCTTTGCCGGCTGCCTGCGGCCAATAGCTTGTGCTTTTCGAAGATCGCGAGCTTCTGCGGATAGGTGATCCGCACCTTGGCGTTGCACCCGTCGCATCTGAAGTACGCGATTGTTCTTAGTGCAGAGCCCTTTCTTACCGCCGGATGCGAGCAATCCGGACATTCGAATGTGAGCGCGACGTCAGATAAGTCTTCGGCCAAACCCATTTCCATCCCCTTTGCAAGCTCGGTGGCTACACTCTGGCGAGTCTCAATGGGCAATTCAGATGCCAATCCGATTGTGCCAATGCGGGACTAGAACAATTCGCCTCGGAACGCCGCCTAGCTAGTGCGCCTTCTCTGCGCCTTTTGAGCGACGAAGAGACCTGACTTCCTCCAGCAGTTCGCGCTCATTGGTAAAGTTTCGGAAGATTGCGACAATAATCACCGCTAAGGCTTCGGCATCCCGGCTTAAAGGGTCAATGTGTTCATCTGCGCAAACCTGTTCAAACACGCGTTCACAAATAGCCAAATCGTGAGGGCTGAGGCGGGTGCGATTGAAACGCCGGCGCGACATTTGCGAGCCTTCGAGGCCCGCTGCCCGTGCAAAAGAAGCGGGTCTTCGCAAGAAACGCGAGTCGTTGAGTGGTTGTTCCCGGCTGCAAGCTTGTTAAGCCGCCTGCAGCAGGGCAGACTAGAACGCTTTCCCCGCGCGCATCATGGCGCGTGCGAGCGCGAGCTGCGCCTCGACCTTGGCATTTTCCTTCTGCGTCATGTTGTCGGCCGCGATCAGCCGCCTCAATGAGCGCATGATCTCTCCGTGCGTCCCGCCGACCTCGATCATGCAATCGGCATCGCCGAAAGCCGAGCTCCCTTACCTCCTTGCTTTCGATCTTGCGGTCAGGGCAGTCGTCGGGTCGCTGATCATCCTTTCCGCGCTCCTTTGCACTGTCTCATCGACTGTCGATCGTCATCGCGACAAGAGTGTAAAAGCACGCTCCATCGAACACCGCGACATGGAACCTCCGGCTGAATTTACTCCATGTCCGGCACGTCACCGCTGGTGAACAGCACGGTCGGCGGGCCGTAGTCGCCAAGCGCCGGGTTCGCGTCACGGCTCCATGCGATTACGCCAACGTGCTTCCCTGCGAGCGCCTTGGCGGTGCGGATGGCGCGTTCCTCGCTTTGCTGATCGGCCGGACCAAAGGCGGGAAACAGTTCACCGTCCTCGCCACGATCGAACGCAACGACGACGATCAGCTTGGGCTGCTTCTGGCTAGGCAAAATATGATCCGACATGGCGGTAAGCTATCACATCACAGAGGATTGAGTCGCGTTCGAGACTCGGGAGGTGAGCGTGCAAGACCACAGTTTTTGACGAGCCTGTGCGCGTGGCACTCGGCAGGTCGCGGGGCGCCATATTTTTCGGTAACCTCGCCAACCGCGCACAATCATCATCGAGCAGGTCAAGGAGGCCTTGGAAGATGCGCCAGCGAAAACAATCTGGTGCTGCGAGAGAGGATTGAACTCTCGACCTCTCCCTTACCAAGGGAGTGCTCTACCACTGAGCTACCGCAGCCGCCGATGGCGGGGCTTCTGCCATATCGAACCGGCAAGCGCAAGGCCAAGACAAAGACGGGTTGAAAGGCCGCACCGGCGATTGTTCCGGACATGGCCGCGCCACAATGTTGGCTATCCCTTAATGATGCGCTGGGCGGGTCGCCGGCCGGGACGGGACGATGAACGACAAGACAAATTCTCCGAACAAGGATGGTCCACCGAAGAAGGCCGGCCGCAAGGACCGGCTGGCCGAGCAGTTGCGCGCCAATCTGCTGAAGCGCAAGGCGCAGTCGCGCTCGCGGCGGACCGGCGACGCCGACAAGCGGCGCGCTGGCGAGGCCGACCAGCGGCCGGACGGGCTGCAGGCGGCGATGCAAAAAGATTAACGCGAATCGGCTATGTTGTCCCCGGTATTTTGGCCAAAGGCATCGTGGGCCAAAGAGGGGAATAGCCTGTTTCTTGAACCAAGCCGGCCAATGGTCTAGACGGGCCGCAACAGACTCAACCGATTTAAACCGGCCTTTCGGCCGAGGGGACGCTCTTCATGGATCGCATCAGAATTGTCGGCGGCAACAAGCTTGCCGGAAGCATCCCGATCTCGGGTGCGAAAAACGCCGCGCTGCCGCTGATGATCGCCTCGCTGTTGACCGACGATACGCTGACGCTGGAAAACGTGCCGCATCTGGCCGATGTCGAGCAGCTCATCCGCATCCTCGGCAACCACGGCGTCGACTATTCGGTCAATGGCCGCCGCGAAAAGCAGCAAGAGGGCTATTCGCGCACCATCACTTTCTCCGCCCGCAACATCGTCGACACCACGGCGCCTTATGAGCTTGTCTCGAAGATGCGGGCGTCGTTCTGGGTGATCGGCCCGCTGCTGGCCCGCATGGGCGAGGCCAAGGTGTCACTGCCCGGCGGCTGCGCTATCGGCACGCGCCCGGTCGACCTGTTCCTGGAAGGCCTGCAGGCGCTGGGTGCCGATATCGACGTCGACACCGGCTATGTCATCGCCAAGACCAAAAACGGCCGGCTTGTCGGCAACCGTTATGTGTTCCCGAAAGTCTCGGTCGGCGCCACCCATGTGCTTGTCATGGCGGCCTCGCTGGCCAAGGGCGAGACGGTGCTCGAAAACGCCGCGCGCGAGCCCGAGATCGTCAACCTCGCCGAATGCCTCAACGCGATGGGCGCGAAGATCTCCGGCGCCGGCACCGCAACCATCACCATCGACGGCGTCGAAGCGCTGTCGGGCGCCCGCGTCAGGGTGATCCCCGACCGCATCGAGACCGGCACCTATGCGATGGCGGTGGCGATGACCGGCGGCGACGTCGTGCTGGAAGGCGCACGGCCCGACCTGTTGCAGACCGCGCTGGACATCATTTCGCAGACCGGCGCCGAGATCACGCAGACCAATTCCGGCATCCGCGTCAGGCGCAACGGCGCCGGCATTTCGCCGGTCGACGTCACGACGGCGCCGTTCCCGGCATTCCCGACCGATCTGCAGGCGCAGTTCATGGGCCTGATGACAATGGCCAAGGGCAAGTCGCGCATCACCGAGACGATCTTCGAAAACCGCTTCATGCACGTCCAGGAGCTCGCCCGGCTCGGCGCCCACATCACGCTGTCCGGCCAGACGGCGATCGTCGACGGCGTTTCGAAGCTGAAGGGCGCGCCGGTCATGGCGACCGACCTTCGCGCCTCGGTGTCGCTGGTCATCGCCGGCCTTGCCGCCGAAGGCGAAACCACGGTCAACCGCGTCTACCATCTCGACCGCGGCTTCGAGCGGCTGGAGGAAAAGCTGTCCGGCTGCGGCGCGGAGATCGAGCGCATTTCGGGCTAGAGCCTTTCCGCAGGGCTTGCGGCGCGGTTGCACGGATCGCCAAGACCGCCTAACAGAAGGCCAATCGTAAACCTTCGCAGGTGCGAATTCCGCATGAATGCCCTCAAGCTTGTCGCGTTCGACGATCAGGATCTGAGCATCATCTCGGCGCATGTCCAGGATGCCGTGATGAAGGTCAGCGATCTCGAATTCCTGCCTTCGGTTAAGCGATTCGTGCTGACCATGAACCGGTTCGTCTGGGAGGCGAAATCCGGCTTCCTGCGCCAGCACAATGAGCGGCGGCAAGCCGTGCTGCATTTCGACCGGGTGCTCGGCGCCAAGACCAGCGGCATTGCCCGCGACAAGCCCGACGAGGTGCTGTCGCTGCTGGCGATCAGCTTCGTCGCGCTCGACAAGCCGGCCGGCATCGTCGAGCTGATCTTTTCGGGAGGCGGCGCGATCATGCTCGACGTCGAATGCATCGAAGCGCGGCTTACCGATGTCGGCGGCGCCTGGGAAGCGACGTCGCGCCCCGTCCATAGGGTCTGAGCCGATGGCCATCACGCTTTGCCAGTCCGACGCCGATTTCGAGCAGCGCTTTGCCGCCTTCCTGTTGACCAAGCGAGAAGTCTCGGCCGACGTCGACGCCGTAGTGCGCGAGATCATCGCCAAAGTACGCGCCGAAGGCGACGCGGCGCTGGTCGCCTACACGCAGAAATTCGGCGGCGGCGACTTGGCCAAGCTCGGCATTGCCGTCTCCAGGGACGACATCGCCAAGGCCTACGATGCAGCCGATCCGCAGACGATCGAGGCGCTGAAATTCGCGCGCGAGCGCATCCGCTCCCATCACCAGCGCCAGCTGCCGCAGGACGACCGCTATATCGATGCCGCCGGCGTCGAGCTCGGCTCGCGCTGGACGGCGATCGAGGCCGTCGGGCTCTATGTGCCGGGCGGCACCGCGAGTTATCCGAGCTCGGTGCTGATGAACGCCATACCAGCCAGGGTCGCCGGCGTCGAGCGCATCGCCATGGTGGTGCCAGCGTCGGGCGGCGACGTGCCGCCGCTGGTGCTGGTGGCGGCCGACCTTGCCGGCGTCTCCGAAATCTACCGCGTCGGCGGCGCCCAGGCGATCGCCGCCCTTGCTTACGGCACCGAGACGATAAAGCCGGTCGCCAAGATCGTCGGCCCTGGCAATGCCTATGTCGCGGCGGCCAAACGCCAGGTGTTCGGCACGGTCGGCATCGACATGATCGCCGGGCCGTCGGAAGTGCTTGTGGTGGCCGACGGCAGCAACGACCCGGACTGGATCGCCGCCGACCTGCTCGCCCAGGCCGAGCATGACGTGTCGTCCCAGTCGATCCTGATCACCGACGACCCTGCCTTTGGCGAAGCGGTCGAACAGGCGGTCGCACGCCAGTTGCGGAGCCTGCCGCGCGCCGAGACGGCGGCGGCGAGCTGGCGCGATTTCGGCGCCGTGATCCTGGTGCCGACGATCGAGGCAGCACTGCCGCTGGTCGACCGCATCGCCGCCGAACATGTCGAGCTTGCCATCGACGACTCCGAGGCTTTCCTGGCGCGGATGCGCAATGCCGGTGCGGTGTTTCTCGGCCGCCATACGCCGGAAGCCATCGGCGACTATGTCGGCGGCTCCAACCACGTGCTGCCGACGGCGCGCTCGGCGCGCTTCTCGTCCGGGCTTTCGGTGCTCGATTTCGTCAAGCGCACCTCGATCCTGAAGCTCGGGCCGGAGCAATTGCGGGCGCTGGCGCCGGCGGCGATCACGCTGGCCAAGGCGGAAGGGCTCGATGCGCATGGACGCTCCGTCGCCATACGGCTGAACATGTAGCGATGTCGGACTACGACCATACAAACGCCAGGCTGATCGATGTCGAGCTCGACGAGACGATCGGCCGCTCGACGCCCGATGTCGAGCATGAGCGGGCGGTGGCGATCTTCGACCTGATCGAGGAAAACCGCTTCCAGCCGGTCAATGACGACGGCGCCGGCCCTTACCGGCTGAAGCTGTCGCTGGCCGAATCCCGCCTGGTGTTTGCGGTGACGCGCGAGGACGGCGCGGCCGTCGTCACCCACATCCTGTCGCTGACGCCGCTTCGGCGCATCGTCAAGGATTACTACATGATCTGCGAGAGCTATTACGACGCCATCCGCACGGCGACGCCCAGCCATATCGAGGCGATCGACATGGGCCGGCGCGGCCTGCACAATGAAGGCTCGCAGACGCTGATGGACCGGCTTGCCGGCAAGATCGACATCGATTTCGACACGGCGCGCCGGCTGTTCACGCTGGTCTGCGTGCTGCACTGGCGAGGCTGACACTGGCCGCCCCGCTGCCCCGCTCGATCCTGCCCCGCTCGATCCTGTTTGTCTGCGGCATGAACGCCGTGCGCTCGCCGATGGCCGAACTGCTGGCGCGCAAGGTGCTTCCGCCGACGACTTTCGTCGCCTCGGCCGGGGTGCGCGGCGGTGAGCGCGATCCGTTCGTCGACGCCGTGCTGGCCGAGGACGGACTGTCGCTCGGCGAACGGCACCCGAGAACGATGGACGACCTCGAGGACGACTATTTCGACCTGATCGTGACGCTGGCGCCGGAAGCCCACCACACCGCGCTCGAGCTCACCCGCTCGCTGGCCGTCGAGGTCGAATATTGGCCGATGCCCGATCCGACCGGCGTCAGCGGAACGCGCGAACAGATCATGGCCGCCTATCGCGACGTACGCGAGCGGCTGAAGGCGCAGATCGGCCGCCGATTCCTCAGCAACGGGGCTAAAAACGCCGCGGATTAAGCATGTTCACAAGCGGACGTTTATCATATAGGTTCCGCGCAACTTTCCGGCCGGGGCGCTGGAAGTACCCATCCAAGCAAAGGTATCGAATGCCGAAGGAAGAAGTCCTCGAATTTCCGGGTGTCGTCACGGAATTGCTGCCCAACGCGATGTTCAGGGTCAAGCTCGAAAACGAACATGAAATCATCGCCCATACGGCCGGCCGCATGCGCAAGAACCGCATCCGCGTTTTGACCGGCGACAAGGTCCTGGTCGAGATGACGCCCTACGACCTGACCAAGGGTCGCATCACCTACCGCTTCAAGTAAGTTCAAGGACCCGGCCGGGATCGCGATGGGCATTTTGCAGAAGCTCGTGCTTGCCTCGGGTTCGCCGCGCCGGATCGAGCTGTTGCAGCAGGCCGGCATCGAGCCGGATCGTGTGCTGCCCGCCGATGTCGACGAGATGCCGCTGCGCGCCGAGCACCCGCGCTCGCTGGCCAAACGCCTGGCGACGCAGAAGGCCGAGAAGGCGCTGGCCTCGCTGAAGAGCGAGACCGACTACGCGCCGAGCTTCGTGCTGGCGGCCGACACGGTGGTCGCCGTCGGGCGGCGCATCCTGCCCAAGGCCGAGACGCTCGACGACGCCGCCAACTGCCTTGGCCTTCTGTCCGGCCGTTCGCACCGGGTCTATTCCGGCATCTGCCTGATCACGCCGGGCGGCAAGCTGCGCCTGCGGCTGGTCGAGACCAGGGTGCGCTTCAAACGGCTGCCGCGCGAGGAGATCGACGCCTATATCGCGTCCGGAGAATGGCGCGGCAAGGCCGGCGGCTATGCCGTCCAGGGGCTTGCCGGCGCCTTTGTCGTCAAGCTTGTCGGCTCCTACACCAACGTCGTCGGCCTGCCGCTCTACGAGACGGTGGCGCTGCTCAGCGGCGAAGGCTTCAAGGTGCACGCCAACTGGCTGTCGGGTGCGCGGATATGAGCTCGGACGACAAGGTCACGCCGTTGCGGCCCAAGCGGCCCTGCCCGGAATGCGGCAAGCCTTCGGCACGCGATACCTATCCGTTCTGCTCGAAGCGCTGCAAGGATATCGACCTCAACCGCTGGCTGAAGGGTGTCTATGTCATCCCGGGCCGCGACGACGAGGACGAGAGCGACGACCAGAAATAGCGCCGTCACCTGTGTTTTCCGCAAGCTTGGGTCGGCTTGCCCGGCCTGACCGCGGCCGGTGAATTGGCCCCGACGCAGGCCCATTCGTTTCTGCCTGAAATCCCCATTCGTTTCTGCCTGAAAATCAATGTCTAGAGCCTGTTCCATCCGGATAGAATCGGATGGAATAGGTTCCGGCTTTTTGTTTGAGCATGATCTTTTCCGAAAACCGGATTCACTTTCGGGATCATGCTCTAAGCGCTGGACAGGCCGAATTCCCGTGCTATAACCCACGCGCTTTCAAGGGGTGCCGACGGCGCTTTCATGAACCCGGTGTGCAGACCGCCCGCCGGGCAGGCCCAGATAGCTCAGTTGGTAGAGCAGCGGACTGAAAATCCGCGTGTCGGTGGTTCGAATCCGCCTCTGGGCACCACTTTTCCAATTAAAACCAATGCATCGCCCCATGTGTCTGGTCGGTAAAGTCGGCACTTCAAGTCGCGCCATGTTGCAGACTGGGAGCAGATGGACGACCCGCTACTCTGCAGGCGGCGCGTTCGGGTCTGGGCAATCAGGTTGCGGCCATTCCTCACATGCAGAGGGTCGATCGCCAACGCTGCCATAGCGTTCCACGAGTTTTGCGAATCCGTAGGCGAAGGCGAAAAGAAGCGCCAGAACAACCACTATTCGGACGGCCATAGGGGATTGTATCAGGATCCCACTTAAGATTGAGCAGCATTCGCATTTGGCCGCGCGATTTCCTTGGCGAAGTCGCCGATTTCGCGGCGCAGGTTGCCGCGGGAGCGCTCCCTAAGTTTTCCACTACTAATGTCGGCCGTTTCTCGACTTTTTGTACCCACCATTTCCGAGACTCAATTAGCTTCTGCTTATGGAGAGTCGGCACGCCATCCGAAGGATTAAGGACGGGCTTTGGGAGGTCTACGATATAGACCACGATAAGGTTGTCTTCGCAGACGGGGTGGCTCTGACAAATTTGCAGGATGAAGAGGCACTCGACGCGTTGGAGTTACTAAAAGGGGGATTCCTGGTCCCGAGCAAACGAAGGTCTTCATCACCCCGATCCTGACCATGAGCGACCAAGTTGGTGGCATCCAATTTTCAAGCGCCGCGGCGGCCGTGCATCCGGCAAAAAAGGCCCGCCGCTCCATTCGCGAAGCGGCGAGGCCCCATATTCGGGGACGATTGCCGGGGTGTTCCCCGGCATTGACTACGGTGCAATTCAGGTGCCAGGCTTGATGACCCATAATGGGTCATCACACGGGGGAAAGCGAGAAAAGCGAACGCGGACCTTCCGCGATCACGCCACTGTCGCGCCTTGCCATTGCTGCTACATTGCTTTGCGGCGGACATGATTTTTCCGCCTGGCCGGCGTCCATCAGGCAACTTACCCCAACGCGCCCCCCAAGTGACGCCGGCCATTTTCACAATATTGGAGCGCGGGTACGCCGGCGCCGTTATGCGCTTTCGAGCTATGGCAATCCGCCGGCGACCCGCCTTGTGCAGCCTGCAATTATCAGCCCGCACGCCATTCCGGCGCAGTCGGCCACCCAGTCGAACAGATCCGGGTCGCGCCCTATCAGTTGCGCAGCCTGAAGACCCTCGATCACTGCGCCCGTAAGAACGAGGAGTCCGATCAGCTTTGCCTTGTGTTCCGGCCAGCCGAGACTTCCGAGAGCCGCCAGGACGACGAAGGCGGCGGCGTGATTGAGCTTGTCGTGATCAAACGTGAAAGCGAGGCCAAGACCCTGCAAGACCCGCTCCGGCAAAAGGGCGAACAGCAGAACGCCGGCAAACGCGACGGGAAAAGCAATCCTTGCCACGGTCTGATAAGAATCTAGGCGCAACAGGGTAGAATAGCCTTTCATCCGAAATCTGCAGGGAACACCGCCGGCCGCTGCAGTCGAGAGCTAGCGCGGCGCTCAATTTCCGCCGTCCGGGCGTCGGGTGCATCGTCAGAATGAATGAATGCCTCGGTCGGCCGCTGCACAGGCCGGGCTCGTGGCGAGTGCTCTGCAATGGGCTGGCTTCCCGGGCAGTACCTTCCGCGATCACGCAATTACCTGCCGTGCGAACGCGGCTACTATCTGGCTGCGGCGGACCTGATTTCCGCTTGGCCGGCGCTGCATTAGGCACCTTACCCCACGCCACACGAAGTGGCGCCGGCCCGCTCTCCCAGCTAGATTTCCACCGGTTGCGTGATGATCGACCCGCGTCAAAAAGCCCGCCGCCCTGTCGGACGACGGGCTCCGTTGCCTGGGCGCCAGGGCGCCGCGGTAGCGACTTATGCTACTAATGCTCCCGCAGGTTTCCAATATGCGGCCGCCGCGCGGCGTGGCGCATCGGCTAAACAAACGAAGCCCGCGCCTCTGGCGGAGGGCGCGGGCCGATCGGGTTGCGGCCCGATCTGCAGCAGAAACCCGGGAGGTTCCCGCTGCGCAGAGATAACTATTAGAAACTTCTAATGTTCCGCCTTGAGGAAGATGCCGTCTGCACCAGAAATTTCGGCGCGGCACGTGGCATAGTCGGCGCGATGACGATCGAGCCGTCAGCTCGTGCGCAAGTTGATTCGGAAAATCTGCTCGCCGAAACGCCGCGTTTCGACGGCAAAGGTCAAGGCCACTTCAAGGACCAGACCGTCATGGCCGTCCCGGACTTTGACTGTGATCCTACGGTGAGGAAGGCCATCCCTGGCCATCTCGGCCAATGTGCGAAGGGCTTCTTTCCTGACCAGCGAGAAATCGTCACATAACGTTCCCTGATCGTCGGAATAGACGATTCCGTCTTCATCGGAATCGAAGAAGTAAACGGGCATTGCGCTTGGCCGAAGCGTCGGCATCTGGGCACGTTGTCGATGGCTGGCCGGGATCTCGGCCGATCGCGATCAGTGCCTTTCCAGCCGTCGGCTTCGCCGGCATCTCACTTGCGCTCGCGCAATGCTTTCACCGCCTGCGAGAGGATCATCCGGTCGCCACCGGTCCTTTTGATCAGCTTGCTCACCTGGCTGGGCGAAATACCATTTTCCCGCGCGAAATATTCGACCTCATAATACTCATCCGCCGAAACGCGGTTGCGGTCGCTGAAGTCTCGCTTGCTCTTGTCGTCGGCCATTTCATTTCTCCTCGCCTCAGGGTCAATTTTGGTCGGAAGCACGCTGCAATTTGCGGGTTCGCCGCCATAAAAGTGACGCGCGAACCCTATCGGCGCAGGAAGGGACGGGGCTGCGCAGATGCCGGGTTCGATCGGAGTGGAAACAGCGAAGATCGGTGCGAGCGACCGGCGGCCGTCTACATTTTTCCACGGAATCCTCCCGAAACGTGCAACCAGCAACGGGTACGAGCCGTGGCGGTTCCGGGCTGCGCGACGGCCCCGCCCTTTGCCCGCAAGGATCAGACTTAGGTCCTGCGACAACACGTCGATTGGTCCCGCTCGGGTGGGACCGAAGCCCCGTCGACGGAACGTTTTCAGCTGCCTTCCGTTCGAATGAGCCTTGGCGCGAAGAGCGTCCCGAGTTCGCAAAGGAGACGACCATGAGAATGCATCTTTCCACCGCGGCAGCGGGACTTTTGCTTCTGGCACGTGTCGGCGCCGCTGCGGCGCAAGACGTTGTCATCGAACCGCAGCAGGAAACGGTCATCAAGGAGTATGTGAAAAAGCAGCCGCTGGCCTCGGTGAAAATCCCTGGGGTGGAGCTCAATATCGGCTCAACGCTCCCCGACACTGTCGAACTTCATGAGGTCCCCACCGTCAAATATCGATATGTCGTCGTTGACAACCGCACCGTCGTCGTCGACCCAGGCACGCGCAAGATCGTCAAGATCATCGATTGACGTGAATGCTCGGGCAGCCGTCGCCCGCTGCTCAGAAATGAGCGGTGGGCGACGTATGTGTTGGGCAGTTTTCAACGTCAGCCAGCAAGAACCCTGCCCCCACTCTGGAAAGGCCGGGCCTAACAGGCAGTTTCAATGCGAACCATCAGCAGACTTTTTGATTCCAATGACCAGGCGGCGCGTGCCGTCGCAGCGCTTCAGGCGGCTGGAATTGGCCGCCAGGAGATCAGTGTCATCGGACCCTACGATGACGAAATCGGCGCCGTCTTGCGCGATCCAGGCACCGGTGCCGCTCTTGGCGCGGCAGCCGGTTTGTTGGCCGGCCTCGGCGCCTTTGATCTCCCCGGCATCGATCCCCTCGGCGCGGGATGGCTTGCATCGGCCCTCGTCGGTGCAGTCTTGGGCTGCGTTATCGGCAGACTTCTCGGGACATTGTCCGATATCAGCAAGCAGCCGGGCCAGCCGGATGCCGCACAAGGTGTGATCCTGGTGCTGGCGCATGTCGATGAAAAGCAGGCCGACACCGCGCAGGCGGTGCTTGGAGCTTCCGTTCAGGCGACGCAGCCCATGGCCACTGCCGCCTGAAGATTCAGCTCCGGCAAAGCACTTGACCGGGCCTGGCAGCGGGGCGATCAAGCACGAACCCAAAAAACTCTGGCAAGCCGCCGCCAGAAAGTGTTGAACACCGTGCCGATCACATTCGACGAGCGGTTGCGCTCGGCGAGGCTTGATGATTTGCTGCCAGTTTGCGGAGAACGAATGATGCATGAGCCTGTCGGTCAAGACGAATATGGGTCGACCAGCCCGTTCGATCCGGACGACCTGTCGAGGTTGAACGCGATCGGCCCGAGCGCCGGCAGCAACGATTTCGAAAAATACGCAGTCGCCGTGATCATCGTGTTCGGCGCCCTGATCATCGGCGGCCTGATGGCCGCCGGCTTGAGCTTCGGGCGCCGCAGCACCTTCTTTTTCGCGCTTGGCGGCGCCACCGCCGCATGGATCTCCGGCAATGCGCTTCTGCTCGACCGGCCGCGCATCTACGCGCTGTTCGTCGGCGTCGCGGCGCTGATGCTGATTGCGTCCACGATCGCGCTGGTCACCTGATTCAAGGCGAAATCTTCCTGTTGACCGTGATCCTGAAAACGGTTTGCACTTTTTGCTGCGCTGACCTTCGGTTTGGGATCATCGTCTAATACCCGATAGCCTCGCCGGATGCGGCGCGGCTGTCGATGGCGCCGTTGTAGCGGGCGCCACCACCCTTCTCGATTTCCGTCAGGCTCTTGCCGCCGACCAGGATGCCGGCCGCCTGGCCCCAGGTCGTGTCGGCAAGATCGAGGTGGTAGCCCATGCCGGTAAGCAGCTTTTCGGTGTCGGGCGACAGGCCGAAAGGTTCGATATAGACCGTGTCGGGCAACCATTGGTGATGGATGCGCGGCGTATCGATCGCCTCCTGGATGTTCATGCCGTGGTCGATGACGTTGACGATCGCCTCCAGCGTGATGGTGATGATGCGTGAACCGCCAGGGCTGCCGATGACCATGAACGGCTTGCCGTCTTTGGCGAGGATGGTCGGGCTCATCGACGACAGCGGCGTCTTTTTCGGCGCAATCGCGTTCGCCTCGCCCTGGACCAGGCCATAGAGATTGGGCACGCCGGGTTTCTGGGTGAAGTCGTCCATCTCGTTGTTGAGCAAGATGCCGGTGCCGCCGGCGACGACGCCGGCGCCGAAAGAGCCGTTCAGCGTGTAGGTTACCGCGACGGCGTTGCCGTCATTGTCGATGATCGAATAATGCGTTGTCTCGCTGCTCTCGCCAAAGCCCTTCGGCATCAATTCCTGCGACACGCCGGCCCGGAACGGATCGATCTTTTCGCGGATTTCCCTGGCGTAATTCTTGTCGAGCAGTTTTGCGACCGGGTTGTCGACGAAGCCGGGATCGCCGAGCGCCGAATTGCGGTCAACATAGGCATGGCGCATCGCCTCGACCATGACGTGAACCGTCTCGGCCGAGCCGGCGCCGAGATAGGACAGTGGATAGAACTCAAGCACGTTGAGTATCTCGCAGATGATGACGCCGCCGGAGCTCGGCGGCGGCGAGGAAATGATCTCGTAGCCGCGATAATTGCAGGTCGCCGGCTTGAGCTCGCGCACCGCATAGTTTTCGAAATCCGCCTTGGCCAGGATGCCGCCCTTTGCGCCGCTCGCCTTGACGATGGCGTCGGCGATCGCGCCTTTGTAGAAGGCATCCGCACCGCGTTCGGAAACGGCGGCAAGCGAAGCCGCGAGATCGGGCTGAACAAGGCGCTCGCCAATGGCATAAGGCTTGCCGTCCGGCTTGAGGAAAATGGCCGCCGCCGCTGGATCCCTCGCCAACCGCTCCGCGCCGCCCTGGAGCGAGGCCGCATCGCCCTGCTCCAGCACGAAGCCTTCCTCGGCAAAGCGGATGGCCGGCGCCAGCAAATCCTGCCGCGTCAGCGTGCCGTATTGGTCCCGTGCCATCTCGAAACCGGCAACCGAGCCCGGCACGCCGACCGCCAGATAGCCGTCAAGACTGGCGCCCTTCACCGGCTTGCCGTCCTTGTCGAGATACATGGTTTTGGTCGCGGCCAACGGCGCGCGCTCGCGGAAATCGAGGAAGGTCGAACGGCCGTCCTTGAAGCGGATGGTCATGAAGCCGCCGCCGCCGATATTGCCGGCGGTCGGATAGACCACGGCCAGCGCATAGCCGACGGCGACCGCGGCATCGACGGCATTGCCGCCCTTCTTCAGCACCTCGATGCCGACCTCAGACGCAAGATGCTGGGCGGTCACAACCATGCCGTGCTCGCCCTTCGCCGGCTGCGGCGAGGCGGCAAAGGCGAGGAACGGGACAAAAGTCAGGGTGAGGGAAAGGCTGACGGCTATCAGGGTGCGGCGGGTGGAATGGATGGCCGTTCTCCGAGGCTTGGGGTGAGCCTAGGAAAGCCGTTTGGGGAGGTCGAGTCTACTGACAATGATGCGAGAAAGGCGTCGTATGCTGGTGCCGGTTCGCTGCGTAATCACCGTTGCGATCTTTGACTGATGCCGCTGAGCGCCGCCGCGTTGGCAGCAAGGCCACGCTTCATTGCGGCTCTCAGAATTTTTTCCCGTTTCAGCAATTTGTTCTTGCTTTGTGCCGGCAGCTATGCTACTAATCTGGCTGTGGTGCCAATTGGCTCAAACGACCCGCCCTTCGTGGCGGGTTTTCCATTTTCACCCCAGCTTCAAACAATCCCGCCGCCGACGCTCGCCACCGCCGGCCGTTCTGCTGCGACCTTCGCCCGGTAGCCGGCGGCGCGGTAGGCGGCGACCGGATCGATGGCGCCGCCGGTCTTCAGCCGCGCCATGGCGAGGATCGGCTCGACATCGGTGCGGTAGGCGGCTTTCAGCGTCTGCGTCGCCATCAGCGCGTCATTGGCGTCCTGGAAGCCTTGAAGCGCCTCGCGGTCGACCAGCAGCGCCTGCGCATAGGCGCGCTGCACCTCAACTGCCGACAACATCAGGCTTTCGATCGGATCGGTGACGTTGTGGCTCTGGTCGAGCATGTGGGCCGGATCGAAACCTTCGGCACCTGAGAGTTCGGCATCGACCAGCTCGTTGAAGACCAGGAACAGCCGGTAGGGATCGATGGAGCCGGCGTCGAGGTCGTCGTCGCCATATTTCGAATCGTTGAAATGGAAGCCGCCGAGTTTTTTGAACTGTATCAGCCGCGAGACGATCATCTCGATGTTGACGTTGGGCGCGTGATGGCCGAGGTCAACCAGGCAAAACGCCTTGTCGCCGAGCTCTTTGGCGATGATGTAGTTGGTGCCCCAGTCCTGCACGACCGTCGAATAGAAGGCCGGCTCGTACATCTTGTGCTCGGTGAACAGCTTCCAGTCGCTCGGCAGTCCGGCATAGATCTCCCTCATCGCGTCGAGATAACGCTCGAACGCCTTGGCGAAATTGACCTGGCCGGGAAAGTTGGAGCCGTCGCCGATCCACACCGTCAACGCCTTCGAGCCCAGCGTGCTGCCGATCTCGATGCATTCGAGATTGTGCTCGACCGCCTGCTGGCGCGTCGCGGCATCGGCATGCGACAGCGAGCCGAACTTATAGGAAAGTTTCTGGTCGCTGGCGTCGGAAAAGGTGTTGGAGTTGATGGCGTCGAAGCCGAGTCCAAAGCGCGATGCGGCCTGCTTCAGCCGGTTCGGATCGGCCTTGTCCCACGGAATATGCAGCGAGACGGTCGGCGTTGCCTGCGTCAACTGCCGGATGACGGCGCAATCCTCGATCTTGTCGAAAATGTCGCGCGGCTCGCCGGCGCCGGGAAAGCGGGCAAAGCGGGTGCCGCCGGTGCCGACGCCCCAGGACGGAATGGCCACGGCAAATTTCTCGACCCTGTCGCGGATGGCGTCGATGGCGATGCCGCGGCGGTCGAGGCGCTCGCCGAGCGAGTCATAATCGCGTTCGAGGTCGGCCTTGCGTGCCGCGTTGTCTTTCTCGACAACATCGGCGGAGATAATGGTTTCGGACACTGCGTTTCCTCCCAAATGCGTTCGGTTGGCGCTGCCCCTCATCCGCCTGCCGGCACCTTCTCCCCGTAGAGAGACGGGAAGAAGGGAAGCGCTCCGGCGTTGGCGACCCCCTCTCCCCGTCGTTACGGGGAGAGGGTAAGGGTGAGGGGCAGCGCCGCCTTCAAACTATTACCGCGTAAAGCTCTGGGCGTTGCCAGCGTCGACATTGACGATGTTGCCGGTCGACTTGGCCGACATGTCGGAGGCGAAGAAGTAGATCGCCTCGGCGATGTCCTCGGGGAATACCGACCGCTTCAGCATCGAGCGCGAGCGGTAATGCTCTTCGAGATCGTCGGTCGACATCTTGTATGCGGCGGCGCGCTGTTCCTTCCACTCGCCGGTCCAGATCTTCGAGCCGCGCAGCACGGCGTCGGGATTGACGACATTGACCCGGATCTGTGCTTCCGCGCCTTCCAGCGCCAGGCAGCGCGCCAGATGGATCTCGGCGGCCTTGGCCGTGCAATAGGCGGCGGCGTTGGGCGATGCGGAAAGCCCGTTCTTGGAGGCGACGAAGACCACGTTGCCGCCGATTTTTTGCGCGCGAAACAGCCGGAAAGCCTCGCGCGAAACGAGGAAATAGCCGGTCGACAAGATGTCCATGTTCTTGTTCCACAGCGCCAGCGTGGTTTCTTCGATCGGCGCAGCGGATGCCAGGCCAGCATTGGAGACCAGGATGTCGATGCCGCCGAACTCGACCGCCGTCTCGGCAAAGCCGGAGATTACCTGATCTTCAGACGTGACGTTGATGACGACGGGCCGCACGAAATCCTTGCCATAGGCCTTGGCAAGCTCGTCATTGGCGCTGGCAAGGGCTGCCTCGTCGATATCGGCCAGCACGACGCAGGCGCCCTCGCGCAGCAGCCGGTTGGCGGTGGCCCGGCCGATGCCGCCGGCGCCGCCGGTGACCAGCGCGATCTGGCCGGCAAGGGCTTTTGGTTTCGGCAGGCGCTGCAGCTTTGCCTCTTCGAGCAGCCAGTATTCAATATCAAAAGCTTCCTGGTCGGGCAGGCCGACATAGGTCGACACCGTCGAGGCGCCGCGCATGACATTGATAGCGTTGACGTAGAATTCGCCCGAAATGCGCGCCGTCGCCTTGTCGCCGGCGAAGGTGAACATGCCGACGCCTGGCATCAGATAGACCACGGCATTGGGATCGCGCACCGATGGCGAATCCGCGTGCTTGCAGCGGTCATAATAGGCCTGATAGCCGACGCGATACTCCGCCACATCATCGGCAAGACGGGCAATGACGGCATCGACGTCGGGCGCCTTGGGATCGAACTCGATGACCAGCGGCCGGATCTTGGTGCGCAGGAAATGGTCCGGGCAGGACGTGCCAAGTGCGGCCAGTGGCCGCAAATCCTTGGAATTGACGAATTCGAGCACGGCGGGCGAATCGTCGAAATGGCCGAGCTTGTGGCTTTTCTCCGAGATCAGGCCGCGGATACTCGGCATCAGTTTTGCGGCCACCGCGCGACGCGCCGGCGCGTCGAGCGATTTGACCACTTCGCCGCCGAAGATCGGCTTGCCCTGGCTCTTGCGCTCGAACCAGTCAATCGCCTGGTTGATCACCGAAATCGTCGTCTCGTAGCATTCCTTCGGTGTGTCGCCCCAGCTGAACAGGCCATGGCTTGCCAGCACAACACCCTTGGCGTCGGGGTTCTCGAGGCAGAATTTCTCCAGCCATAGGCCGAGCTCGAATCCCGGACGTTTCCATGGCAGCCAGCCGATCGTGTCGCCGAAGATCTCCTTGGTCAGCGCCTGCGAATCCTTGGCGGCGGCAATGGCGATGATGGCGTCGGGGTGCATATGATCGACATGCGGCTTCGGCACGAAGGCATGCAGCGGCGTGTCGATCGAGGCCGCGCGTGGGTTGAGATTGAAAGTACAATGCGGCAGATAGCCGACCATCTCGTCCTCATGCTCGAGGCCGCGATAGAGACCCTTCAGCGCGCGCAATTTATCCATGTAGAGCGTGGCGAAACCGTCGAGCTTGATCGAGGCGCTGTCGCCGCCCGAGCCCTTGACCCACAGCACTTCCACGCTCTCGCCGGTGAGCGGATCCTTTTGCCAGATCTTGGAGGAGGTGTTGCCGCCGCCATAATTGGTGACGCGCTTGTCGGAGCCAAGAACGTTCGAGCGATAGACGAGACGTTCCGGCTCGCTCATTGCCTGGGCTTTCGCCTCATCCCAAAGATTGGCGAGGCGCGTGCCGGAGCGCTTGTCGAGCATAGGTATCCTCCCTTTGGGACACGCAAACGACGCGGGTCCCTTTTGCCCGAATTTCTACGCAAGCGGCTGTCTTGTCAATCACAAACGATCAATATCAATCATATTGCATTGCACAATGAAATTATCTGATCGGAAATGATTGACACTGCGCGCTTTGGGTGCCTAGATGCTCAAGCAGGGAGGAACCATGCACGAGAAAGAGCGCCACAGGATCATTCTGTCCGCCGTCCAGGAAAAACCTGTGGTGACGGTGCAGGAGATGGTCGACCTGACGGAATCGTCCGAGGCGACGATCCGGCGCGACATCGCGGCATTGCATGTGCAAAAGCGCCTGCGCCGGGTGCGCGGCGGTGCCGAGGCGCTGTCGCCGCCGCAGTTCATCGGCCTTGCCGGCCGGCCGTTTTCCGTCAACGAGACCATCAACGCCTCGCAGAAGCGGGCAATCGCGCGGGAAGCCGTGGAACTCTGCAAGGATGGCGAGCCGATCATCATCAATGGCGGCACCACCACCTTCCAGATGGTGCATTTCCTGACCGGCCGCCGCATGCCGATCTTCACCAATTCCTTTCCGATTGCTGAGCACCTGCTCAGGCATTCCAAGAACACGGTGATGCTGTCGGGCGGAACCATCTACCGCGAGCAGAACATCATCCTGTCGCCCTTCGACAATGACGTGACGCGCAATTTCTACGCGCGCCGCATGTTCATGGGCGCGCAGGGACTGGGACCGCTGGGTCTGATGGAAGGCGACCCACTGTTGATCCAGGCCGAGCAGAAGCTGATCGACCAGGCAGACGAGCTGGTGGTGCTGGTCGATTCCTCGAAATTCCGCAAACGCTCGAGTCTGATCCTGTGCGGCCTGTCGCGCATCGCCACGGTGATCACCGACGACGGCATCGAGGATCGCGAGGCCAAGATGCTGGAGACCGCCGGTGTGACGCTGATCGTCGCCCGCACAACGGCAAGCAACAAGGAAGAATCTTCGCTGCAGGCCTGAGAAAAACTCACGCCCGCAGCGGCGATGGAATGCAACGCTCAAGGGAGGATATTCGATGAGCTTTCTGAAGAAATTGATGATTACGGCGGCGTTCTCCGCCGCCATGTTCGTGAATGCTGCCTATGCCGAAAACGTCAAGATTGCGCTGGTGGTGAAGTCGCTCGGCAACGGCTTCTTCGACGCCGCCAACAAGGGCGCCGAAGAGGCGGCCAAGGAACTCGGCGATGTCGAGATCATCTATACCGGCCCGACCAAGGCGACCGCCGAAGCGCAGATCGAAGTGGTCAATTCGCTGATCGCCCAGAAGGTCAATGCCATTGCCATTTCTGCCAATGACGCCGACGCGCTAGTACCGGCGCTGAAGAAGGCGATGGAACGCGGCATCACCGTCATCTCGTGGGATTCAGGCGTCGCGCCGGAAGGCCGCCAGCTTCACCTCAACCCCTCCGACACCAACCTGATCGGCGAGACCATCATCAAGCTTGCCGCCGACTACCTGCCGGAAGGCGGCGACGTCGCCATCCTGTCGGCTTCGTCCACCGCGACCAACCAGAACGCCTGGATCGATGCGGCCAAGAAGGTGCTGCCGGAGAAATTCCCCAAGATCAAGCTCGTCGCCACCGTCTATGGCGACGACGACTCGGCCAAGAGCACGGACGAGGCCAAGGGCCTGCTGAAGTCCTATCCGAACCTCAAGGCGATCATCGCACCGACCACGGTCGGCGTCGTTGCCGCCGCTCAGGTGGTGACCGACGAAGGCCTGATCGGCAAGGTCAACGTCACCGGCCTAGCGCTGCCGTCGGAGTTCAAGAAGTTCATCGACAATGGCGCTTCGCAGGCGGTTGCGCTGTGGAACCCGATCGATCTCGGCTATTCCGCCGTCTACCTCGCCCATGATCTGGCGGTGAAGAAGGAAGAAGCCAAGCCGGGCGCGACGCTGTCGATCGGCCGTGTTGGCAAGGTCACGCTCGACGACACCAACTCGGCTGCGATGGCTCCGCCCTTCCAGTTCGACAAGTCGAACATCGAAAAGTTCTCCAAGATCTATTGATCCTGGAGCCCTTCAACCTGGCGCGGGGGGGGGGGGGGGGGGGGGGGGGGGGGGGGGGGGGGGCGGGGGGGGGGCGCGGGGGCCGGGGCGCACGGGGGCGGGGGGGCGCGGGCCAGGGGACCGCCCCGA
>NZ_JAMYUP010000013.1:0-157287 GCF_040323155.1 Mesorhizobium sp. M0060 | reverse complement strand
CGGCGCGGCACGGGGGCGGGGGCCCGCGCCAGGGCCCCGGGCTTCGTTTGCGGGCCGGGCGCCCGCCCCGGGCCGACCGGCGAGGCCAACACGCTGTCGCTTGCGCCGCGCGGGCGCGTGCTCTGCCTCGGCCCGGACGCCGATACTCTGCTTGCCCAGACGATCCAGGCGCTGGCCGCCGGCAATGCCGTGCTCGCCGTCGCACCCGGCGCGCCGGCCGCACTGTCGGCGCTGACCGGCAAGGGCCTGCCGCTGGCGGCGATCGACGGCCGGCCGGACCCGGTTGAGGCGCGCTCGCTGCGCGTCGACGTCGTCGCCTTTTCCGGTACGCCCGAGGCCGCGCGCATCGTGCGCAAGGTCATCGCCGACCGCGCCGGCCCGATCGTGCCGCTGGTCAGCGAAGTGTATTATCCGGCTGCCTATGCGCATGAGCGCGCCGTCTGCGTCGACACCACGGCGGCGGGCGGCAATGCCAGCCTGCTGGCCGCGGCATAAGCTTAGCTACGCGCCTTCGACGACTGAAAAGCCCTCGAACTGCGGATGGCCGAGATAGTGCACCTTGCTGGACCCGGCATTGCGATGCGCGGCGCGGAAATTCTCGGATTTGGTCCATGCGACGAAATCTTCGTAGCTCGCCCACACCGTATGCGAGGCGAACAGCGTGTAGCCCTCGGCCTTGTTGGCCGGGCCGCGCAGCAAATGAAATTCCTTGAAACCCCTCATCTGCGAAAGGCTGGAGTCACGGTTCTTCCAGACCGCCTCAAAGGCGCCCTCGGAGCCGTTCTGCACCTTGAAGCGGTTCATGGCTATGTACATTGGCTGTCCTTTCAGAAATGACGCCCGCAAAATCAGCCTGCTGGCAAATGGCCTTGTGGATGATCGTTACCTGATACCGAGCGGCACCTCGAACTGCCAGGCCGAGCGACCGGCTCCATCTGGAATCGGGGGAAACGGCGAAGCCCGGCGGACTGCGTCGAGTGCGGCCTTGTCCAGCGCGGCAACGCCTGAACTGCCCGTCAGCTTGGCCGACCGGACGCTGCCGTTCGAGGCGACAGTAAAGGCAACCGTGGCTGTGCCCGTGGCGCGCGTCCGTGTCGAATTGAAGGCCCGCACCAGTTTTGATCGGATCTTGCCGGGATAGTTCGTGACGGCTGCATTGCCGATGCCGGATTTTCCGCCCCTGCTGGCGGTCAGGATCTTGCCCTCCTTCTTGCCGTCGGTCATGCCGCGCGCGACATCCGTTTCGTCACGGCCGCCAGAGCCGGCTTTTTTCTTCTTGGTGTCGGCTTTGGCCAGTGCCTTGCCCGCCTTCTTGCGCAGGGCCGGCTTTTCAGCCTCGTTCGGTTCAGCTTTCCTGGCCGGCTTGTTCTTTGCGGTTGCCTTCTTCGGCTGCCTGGGCTTCGGCTTGTCCGGCTTCGGTTCTTCCGCCGCGACGACGGTCTCGGTCGTCTCGACCGTTTCGGCCGGCGCCGCGTCGGTTGGTGCCGGCGCACTCGTCTCGGCAGGCTCGGCCGTTTCGACCGCACTGACTGGCGGCGGCACGGCATTGTCGTCGGCGGGCACCAGCCCGTCTGTCGCAAGAATGTCGGGCGACGGGTCCTGGCGCGCCGGCTGGACAGGTTGCGCAGGCTCGGTCCGGTCGGCAAGAGCAGTGGTGTCCGCGGTCGCCTCGCTGATCGGCTCAACCACCTCTTTGTCGGATGTTTCCGCCGCATCGGTGACCGGCTGGAGCGTCTCCTCTGCCGCGGCCGCCTGCGCCTCGACCGTTTCGACCGGCTTGGCGTCCAGCATGGTCACCATCGTCACATTGGCCACTTCCGGGTCGTCTCCGATATCGCCGGCCGCCTGCTGCGGATCGGCGCCGAGCAGCATGTCGCCCTGCTGGTCGGCGCCTTCGATGCTTGGTCTGTCGTCCGGCAGCGTGAGGAAGGCCAGCGCCACCGCTGCGTGGAATGCGCAAGAGCAGGCGATCGCCACCGTCCAGTTGCGGCGCCGTTGCATCTGTCGCGTCTGCCGCAATGGCTCCGCAGGCACCGTCGTCAATTCGCCGTCGGCATCGGCGATGTAATTGTCTTCCGGCCTGTCGCGCGGCGAAACCCGCAGCGCCCCGCGCGGGATGGCGAAATCCGGATCGTCCGGTTCCGGCGGCAGGAAACCGGCCAACGGCCATGCGATGGTGTTTCGTGCGAATGCGGGTTCCAGTCCCAAAATTCAGACCCCGAAGGCGATGCCGGTCCTGGTCTGCGTCTTCAGCCCGCGCATGCAGGCATTCGGCTCGGTGCCGGCGCATTCCGTGGCGCTGTTGATCAACACGCGGCTGACCTTGCCGCAATCGGTGCCGGCAAGGTCGAAACGCGTCACCTTGGTCTTGCCTGCCGGCAGCTCCTTGAAATCGAGCACGGTCAGCCGGTCGACGACGCCGGCCTCGTTGAACAGCGCGATCTCGAATGCCGCCTTGGAAAGATCGGCGCCGAGATTGTTGGTGACCACGAATGTCAAGCGGCAGCCCTTGTCGGAAGGTTGCGCGCCGTTGAGCTCGAGGATCAGCGCAGGTGCATGCTGTTGTGTCCATGCCGGAGCCGCAACAAGCGACATTGCCAGTGCCGCGATCAAAAGACGAAGGGATGCCGTCACGCCAGTCATTGTCGTCAGCCTCCAAAGCGCATGGTCGCCGCCAGCTTCAGGGTGACGCCTGGCTCATAGACGACACTGGTGGTCGACGCGTTCAGCGGGTTGGCGTATTTGACGTCGAACAGATTGTCGGCGCGGAAATCGACCTTGAAATTGTCGGTCGCCTGGTAGCTGGCGAAGGCATTGACCAGCGTATAGTCCTTGGCCACCGGGTTGCCCTGCGGCTTGCCATTGTATTGCACCTCGCCACCGACGGTCAGCCTGTCCTCGAGGAAGCGAAAGCCGAGTTGCCCGGTGATCTGGGAGGAGGGGACGGTGACAAGGTCCGCCCGTTCGCCTTCATAGGAGATGGTGTGGCCATCGGTGAACGACGCCGAAAGCCCGGCAAAGCCCCAGGCTGCGTCATAGACGCCCTCCATCTCGAAACCGTGAATCTTGGCCTTGGCGAAGTTCTGATACTGGAAGCAGATCGGGATGCCCGGACCGAACAGGCAGCCGCTGGTCGGGTCGAACGGCGAGAGCGTCACGCCGTCGATGTAATCGTCGACATTATTGTTGAAATAGGCCGCCTTCAGCCGCAGCGCGTCGTCGGCCTGGATGACGCCGTTGGTGCTGTAATTGACGCCAAACTCAACGGTCTTGCCGGTTTCAGGCTTCAGATTGGGGTTGGGGAGAAACGGGAAGCTGACGCCTGACGGATGATTGCCGCTGATCAGGGTCTCCGACAGCGATGGAGAACGATAGCCTTCCGCGTAGGTGCCGTAGAATTGCAGCCCGGAAAGGCTGGCGGTTTCGAAGGGCGAAATGCCCACTGTGATGCGTGGTGACAGCCGGTCACCCGAGGTTTCGCCGACATCGCTGTCGAGCTTGTAGCTGTCGTAGCGCAACCCGGCGATGACCTCGAGCCAGTCCCAGGTGAGCTTGTCCTGGACGTAGGCGCCGGAGACGTTTCTATCGCCCGAGGGCGTGTAAAAACTGTCGCCGCCTGCCGTGCCGCCTGTCTCGACATCGTCGCCGACCCAGTCGCCGCCATAGGTCAGCTCATGCGCGATCCCAACGGTCTCGAATCTCGACGTGTTCCAGATGTCGATGCCGGAGGTGCCGATGTCGAACGTCGATTTCGAACCCGCCGGCAGAAGCACGGGCAAACCGGTGACCGGATCAAACCTGTTTTGAGGGACAAGGGTTGTCAGATCGAGCTTGGTCTTGTTGTAGGAGGCGTTGATGTGGAGATCGAGCCAGCTCTTGTCTTCATCGGTGATGTTGTAGCGGGCCGTGAAGGTATTCGCCTTCAGGTCGGCGTCGTTCACCGGCGCGCTGCCGCTGGTCTCGGTCCATCCGTCACTCGAGCCAATCCAGCCCAGCTTCAGCTCGCTGTTTTCGCTGGGGCGGATGGTCGTCTTGAGGAGGCCGCTCAAGACGTCGAAGCCGGTACCCGCTACATTGTCGCCGCCACCATCCTTGTAGTCGTCATAGTCGCGGTAGACGATATTGCCGAGCACGTCCCAATTCTCGTTTATCCGATACGCGCCGGTGGCGCTGGTGGTCCAGCCCTCACCATTGCTTTCGTAGCGCCCGGTCGCGGATGCCGCCCAGGTTTCGTCGGGCCTGAGGAAATCCTGAGCATCCTTGGTGTCGAAAAACACGACGCCGCCGATCGCCCCGGAGCCGTAAGTATTGGCGACTGGGCCGCGGATCACATCGACGGATTTGATCAACTCGGGATCGATGTAGAAGGTCGATTGCGTGCCATGATCCGAGCGCTGGAAATTCTGGCGGGCGCCGTCGACGATGACGGAGACGCGGCCGAAGTCCTGCAGGCCGCGGATGTTGATGCTGGAACTGACACGCCTTGCGTCGGCCTGAACCGCGACACCCGGCACACCGAACAGCATTTCGTTGGGCGTCGTCGCCATGCGGCGCTCGAGCTGTTCCTGATCGACATGGCTGGCTGAAGCGAGCGACTCGATCGCCGTCTCGCCTATGCGGCTGAGGATCAGGATCTTGTCGAGCAGCGTGGTACCCGCCGGGGCAGGCTTTGCCTGTTCGGGCTGTTGTGCCGGGTCAGCCTGCTGCTGGTCCGTTGCCGGTTGGGCGGCCTGCTGGGCGCCGGCCGGTGTGGCGAGCAGCGGGATCGCCGCCGCGCCGGCCAGCAATGCAGCCATTTTGCTTGCCATAGACCCCATTTTGCTTGCCGTCGACCCGCGCGCCAGGCCGCTGCCGGCCAGCCGTCCCCAATTCGCCAACCCCATGCTGCAACTCCAAAAATCCATGTTCGATGCTGGCTGGCTTGGGGCTCGCTGGCATTTTTCATCACGTCCGGCTTCTTAAATGTTGACTCATTTACTCCGGTATTGCACTGCTAGATAACATGATCATTCGAGTCAAGAATTGAATCGGCATTCACGCAGCGCCGAGCCAGATGCCCGGCACAGGAAAGGGATCGAACCAATGAACACGCACAATCCCAGCGACTTTCGCTATCGCGTCCGCCGTTCCGACGAAAATTCCGTCCGTTTCGACCGGGTCCAATCGGCCGTGAGAACGCTGTCCAGCAACACGTTGTTCCAGGGCGAACACGAGATCGGCATCGAGCATCACGGTGCGCTCTACCGGTTGAAGATCACCCGGCAGGGCAAGCTCATCCTCAACAAGTAGGTGTAGAAATGGACCAGCGCGTAAAACCCGCCCCGCACGAGATCCGGCGGGCACGGGCAGACAATTCGAAGATGCGCGAGCGCGACCTCGCTGCCCAACTCGGTATTTCGGAGGCCGAACTGGTCGCCGCGCATTGCGGCGACGGGGTCGTGCGCGTCGAGCCGCGTGTCAACGACCTCCTGACCGGCCTGGAAGCCGTCGGTGAGGTGATGGCGCTGACCCGCAATGAAAGCGCGGTGCACGAGAAGATCGGCGTCTACGACAAGGTCGTCACCGGCAATCATAATGCCATGGTGCTCGGCGAAAACATCGACCTGCGCATTTTCCCGAAGGTCTGGGCGCACGGCTTTGCCGTGGAAAAGCGCGACGGCGCCGACATTCGCCGCAGCCTGCAGTTCTTCGACGCTGCAGGTGAGGCGGTGCATAAGGTGCATCTCAGACCTGCGTCCAACCTCTACGCCTATCAGAAGCTGGTGGCCGGGCTGGAATCGCCGAACCAGGAACCGGCGGTGGCGATTTCAGCGGGAGCGGCCGACGACGAGACCGAGACGGCGGACAATCCGGCGAGCGTCGACGATCTGCGCGACCGCTGGAGCCAGCTGACCGACGTGCACCAGTTCTTCGGCATGTTGAAAACACTGAAGCTCAGCCGCCGCCAGGCGGTGCGCATGGTCGGCCAGGACTACGCCTGGCTGGTCGACAACGATGCGGTGAGCGCCATGTTCCACCACGCCGCCGCGGGCGCCATGCCGATCATGTGCTTTGTCGGCAATCGCGGCTGCATCCAGATCCATTCCGGCCCCGTCACTTCGATCAAGCCGATGGGACCATGGCTCAACGTGCTCGACGAAACCTTCCATCTGCACCTGCGGACCGACCACATCCATGAAGTCTGGGCCGTGCGCAAGCCGACCAAGGACGGCCATGTCACGTCGCTCGAAGCCTATGGCAGCGACGGCAAGATGATCATCCAGTTTTTCGGCAAGCGGCATGAGGGCGAAAGCGAGCGCGAAGACTGGCGCTTTTTAGCCGAGAACCTGCCGCGCATCCCAAGCCCGACCGCAGCCTGAGGAAAACGACGATGGTTCTTTTCTCCAGGCCGCCGCCTGTTCTGAGGTTGGCGCTCGGGCCGGCAATCGCCCTTTTCCTGGCTTTTGCCGCGCTGATGCCGGCTCAGGCCGCCGAAGGCACCGCAAGCTTCGCCGACCGCTCGAGGATCGTGGCCATCGGTGGCTCGATCACCGAGATCGTCTACGCGCTCGGCGAACAGGATCGTCTTGTCGCGCGCGATTCGACCAGCCGCTATCCGCAAGCGGCGATGGAGCTGCCGGATGTCGGCTACATGCGCCAGCTGTCGCCGGAGGCTGTGCTGTCGGTCAACCCGTCGGGTATTTTGGCACTGCACGGCAGCGGACCGAAGGAAGCAGTCGACGTGCTGAAGAAATCGAGCATCCCGTTCATCGAGGTGCCCGAGCGCTATGACAATCAAGGCATTCTCGAAAAGATCCACATGATCGGCAAGGCGCTCGGCGCCGACGCCAAGGCCGATGCGGTGGCGGCCGAGATCGAGGTGAAGCTGAAGGCAGCCGAAAACCAGACCGCGTCGATCAAGGAGCGCAAGCGCATCCTGTTCGTGCTGTCGATGCAGGGCGGCAAGCTGCTTGCCTCCGGCAGCGACACCGCCGCCGACGGCATCATCAAGCTTTCGGGCGGTGTCAACGCCATCGACGGCTTTGCCGGCTACAAGCAATTGTCGGACGAGGCCGTCATCACCGCCGGGCCTGACGTGATCCTGATGATGAACAATGCCGGGCCAGCCACGCCGGATGACGACTTGTTTTCGAACCCTGCCGTGGCTTCGACGCCGGCGGGTGCTGCCCGCAAGCTGATCCGCATGGACGGCGGCTACCTGCTCGGCTTCGGCCCGCGAACGGCTGACGCCATCCACGACCTCGCCGTCGCGCTCTATGGCGGCCAGGTCGCGGATTGAGCGCGATGGCCGATCATTCGATCGCCGGTGCGGCGGGGATTATCGCGACGGCAGCCGAGGGTGACCGTTCGCGGCGCGCCCGCCTCGTCATCCTGCTGCTCTGCGTCGGGCTGGCTATCGCCGTGCTGTTGTCGCTGACCTCCGGCGCATCCGATGCCTCGGCCATCGGCGTCATGCACGACTGGCTGTTCAGCGCGCTGCCCGGCGACGTAGCGTTGAGCGCCCGCGACCGCCTGATCATCCATGACATCCGTCTGCCGCGCGTCATTCTGGGTGTGTTGATCGGCGCATCGCTTGCCGTGTCCGGTGCCGTCATGCAGGGGCTGTTCCGCAATCCATTGGCCGACCCCGGCTTGATCGGTGTTTCGGCGGGATCGAGCCTCGGTGCGGTCGCTGTCATTGTGCTTGGCTCGACCATGCTGGCGCCGCTGACTTCGGCGCTCGGCACCCTGGCTCTGCCGCTGGCTGCATTCTGCGGCGGTCTGACAACGACATTGCTGCTCTATCAGGTCGCGACACGGCAAGGCCGGACCTCGGTCGCCACAATGCTGCTCGCCGGCATCGCGCTGGCGGCGCTTGCCATGGCGCTGACCGGCATCCTGATCTTCATGGCCGACGACCGGCAATTGCGCGACCTGACCTTTTGGCAGCTCGGCTCGCTGGGCGGCGCAACCTGGCAGAAGATCGGCTCGGTTGGACCGGTCATCGTGCTGGCGCTGGCGGCAATGCCGTTCCTGGCACGCGGCCTCAACGCGCTGGCGCTCGGCGAGGCCACCGCGGGCCATCTCGGCATCCCGGTGCAGCGGCTGAAATACACCGCGATCGTCGGCGTCTCGGCAGCGGTCGGCGCGTCCGTTGCCGTCAGCGGCGGCATCGGCTTCGTCGGCATCTTCGTGCCGCATTTGCTGCGTCTGCTGATCGGCCCGGATAACCGTTACCTGCTGCCGGCATCGGCGCTGCTCGGCGCGGCGCTGCTGCTTTTGGCCGATGCGGTCGCCCGCACCATCGTGGCCCCGGCGGAATTGCCAATCGGCATCGTCACCGCGGTCGCCGGCGCGCCGTTCTTCCTGTGGATCCTGCTGCGCAAGCGCGGCGTCATCGACCTGTGAAAGGGGCTTTTCATGATCGAAGTGCGGGCATGATTGAAGCGCGCGACGTCTCGGTGGCGATCGGCGGCAAGCGCATCGTCGCCAATGTCGATTTCGAGGCGCGGCCCGGCGAAATCGCGGCCATCGTCGGCCCCAATGGTTCGGGCAAGACGACCTTCCTCAGAGCACTGTCCGGCGATCTTGCTTATTCGGGAGAGGTCACCATCAACGGCCGCAATCTATCTGCGATGAAGCCAGTCGAGGCGGCGACGGTGCGCGCGGTGCTGCCGCAGGCGACGACGCTGTCCTTTCCATTCACGGTGCGCGAGATCGTCAGGCTCGGCCTGGTCGGCGGGCGTTCCGGCGTGCTGCCCGGCGAGGACCAGCGCCTGCCCGAGCGGGCGCTGGCGCGCGTCGACCTCGACGGCTTTGCCGGCCGCTTCTACCAGGAGCTGTCGGGCGGCGAGCAGCAGCGCGTGCAGCTTGCCCGCGTACTCTGCCAGGTCTGGGCGCCGGTGCTCGACGGCAAGCCGCGCTATCTGTTCCTCGACGAGCCGGTGTCCAGCCTCGATATCAAGCACCAGCTGATCATCATGGACATCGCCCGCGATTTCGCCAGAAGGGGCGGCGGCGTGGTCGCCATTTTGCACGACCTCAATTTGACGGCGCTGTATGCCGACCGGATTTTCGTCATGCATCACGGCAGGCTTGCCGCTACAGGCTCGCCGCAACAGGTGCTCAGCGACGAGCTGATCGAAAAAGTCTTCGATTGCCGGCTGAAGGTCGGCGTGTTGCCGGCAGGAAACATGCCGTTCGTATTGCCGCAGTCGGCAGCTTAGGCCTGTTGATATTCAACGGACCTTCAACCGCGCGCGCGCTTCGTGCTTTGCGCGCCTTGTCGAAGTCGGCGCCGCCCCTCATTGCCCTGCCGGGCATTTCTCCCCGTATAGTGACGGGAGAAAGGGCTGGCCGCAGCCTTGGTGCCTTTCCTGCAACGTTGGTGAATTGGCGAAACGGCTGATGACAGCGCCCCTCTCCCCCTCACTATGCGGGGAGAGGATGCCGGCAGGCAGGTGAGGGGCAGCGCCGAGGCCAAAAATCAGGCAGCGGGCGCCCTTTGCACCAGCATGTCGATGCCGAGCAGGTGTCGCACATTCGGGCGCGCCGCCACCAGGTCGGCGATCGTATAGCGCGACAGCACGGCGAAGAAGGCGTTGAGCGCCTCGCGCAATGCCGAATTCAAGGCGCAGCTGTCAACCAGCGGACATTCGGCGGCGTCGTTCTCGAAGCACTCGGCCATGGCAAAGCTTTCCTCCGTCACCCGCACGACGTCGAACAGGCTGATCGTTTCGGCCGCGCGGCCGAGCCTGACGCCGCCATTCCTGCCGCGCACGGTTTCGATCAGCCCGTGCTCGACCAGCGGCTGCAGGATCTTGAACAGGAAAAGTTCCGAGACCGAATAGGCGGCGGCGATCTCGGGGATGCGGCTCAACCGTTCGGTATTGGCGGCGCAATACATCAGAATGCGCATGGCGTAGTTGGTCTGACGGGTAAGCCGCATTGTGTCCTCACATAACAGTGGTTGCCGTCAATATGGCCCATAGTTTGGAACAATTCCAGACTGGCGCTGCATAATAGATGAATACCTTCGTCAAGTTTGTGTGCGCGATTGTGCACACCGCGAGCCAGCGGCGCGCTTTCGGGCGGAGGCGACACTAGATAAGTTCGCATAATCGATCAGGAGCGGCCCATCATGTCACGACCAGCCCCGGTTCTTGCATCCGTCGCGGCCGTCCGGTTCGACGCCGACGCCGATGCCAAGCTTTCGGCGCTCAGGCGCACCAAGTTCGTCGCCACCGCCGCACTTGCGTTTTGCGTGCTGGTCTTTGCGGTGGCGAAATCGCTTGAAAGCCGCCATGCGTGGCTGGGCTTCGTCGCCGCCTTCGCCGAGGCGGCGACGATCGGCGGGCTGGCCGACTGGTATGCGGTGGTGGCACTGTTCAGGCGGCCGCTCGGCCTGCCGATCCCGCATACGGCCATTATCCCGGAGAACCAGAACCGTATCGCCGACAATCTCGGCCGCTTCATCGAGGTCAATTTCCTGGCACCGGAGCCGGTGCGCGAAAAGCTCGCCGAAGTCGATTTTTCCGCGCTGGTCGCGGACTGGCTGGCCGACCCGAACCGCGCCGCCGATCTGTCGCGTTTCGTCGGCCGGCTGGTGCCGCAGACGCTGGCGGCGGTCGAGCAATCCGGGCTGCGCGGCTTCGTCACCAGCCGCATGCTGGAGCAGATCGAAAAGGTGCCGCTGGCGCCGCTCGCAGCCGAGCTGCTGTCGGCGCTGACCGACGACCGCCGTCACCAAAAACTGTTCGACGAGTTCACCAAGGTCGTCGGCCGGTTCTTGAGCGACGAGCAGGCGCTGGCGACGATGCGCGAGAAAATCCGCGAGGAACTGCCGTCGCTGTTCAACCTGTTTCGCGCCGACGCCTATCTGTTGAAGAAAATCGTCGCGTCCGCCGGCTCACTGCTCGACGAGGTGCGCGCCGATCCGCACCATCCAATGCGCGCCGAATTCGACCTTTTCGTCGGAACCTTCGTCGAGCGGCTGAGGACGTCCAAACAATATGCCCGACGGGCCGAGAAGCTGAAGCGCGATTTCCTCGCCCGGCCGGAGCTCAGGGCGCTGGCCGGCGATATGTGGGACAGCCTGCGGCTGTTCATCGAGCAGGACGCCAAGGCGCCGAATTCGATGATTCGCGATCATCTCGCCACCATGTTCGTCGAGGTCGGCCGCCATCTTGCCGACGACGCGCAGATCAGGGCCGACATGAACCAGGGGTTCATCGTGGCGCTGTCCTCCTTCGTCGAAAGCCAGAAGAGCGGCGTGTCGAAATTCATCGCCGACCAGGTCAAGCGCTGGGACCTCGCGCAACTGACAAGGCTGATCGAAATGAATATCGGCAAGGACCTGCAATATATCCGCTTCAACGGCATGATCATCGGTGGCCTTGCCGGGCTCGTGCTCTACACCGCCGAACGGCTGTTTCTTGTCGGCTGACTCGCCCGAATGGACCGTGGAGCTTCGCTGCACTATTCTCCCGTGCAGTGGCGGCGTTCATGGCAACAGGGGAGAGAACCAGCATGGCAAAACGACCGGATTCCGAGTCCTTCATCGACATGTTCGGCAAGTTTGGCCGCGACCTGAAGCTGCCGAATGTCGATGTCGAGGCGATCCTCGCTCACAACCGCAAGAACCTGGAGGCGTTGGAGAAATCGGCCCGGGCGAGTGCTGCCGGAGCGTCGGCGCTGTTGTCCAGGCAACGCGAGATGCTGCAGGACACGCTGCGCGAAATCACCGACATGGCGCAGAGCTACCGGGCAGGCAATCCCAAGGAAATGATGGAGAAGCAGGCGGCATTCGCCAGGAGATCCTTCGAGACCGCATTGAAGAATGCCGGCGAGATGGCCGAACTGGTCAGGACGTCCGGCACCGAATCGATCGAAATCCTGCGCAGCCGCATCAAGGAGGCGATGGAGGAGATCCGCGCCAGCCAGGAGAAGAAGTAGCTGTCCCGGGGAGGGTGTTTGCCGGCGGCGAAGACACGCCTCGCGCAATGGCCGAAGATTGTGGCGCGGAATCGCATTGGCGAATTGACAGGGGCGGCTGGTCGTGGTCCGGAACAGGCAAGCGATCGGGAAAGCAGGAATGACGCAGATACGGCCGAGGACGCCGCCGACCTTCGAGCAACTCAGGGCCATGGCCGGGCAGGAGCTAGGCGTCTCGGACTGGACGTTGGTCGATCAGCACCGCATCGACCAGTTTGCCGAATGCACGGGCGATCATCAATGGATCCATGTCGATCCCGAGCGGGCGAAGCGGCAAAGCCCGTTCCGCACCACGATCGCGCATGGCTATCTGACCCTGTCGATCATCGGCGCACTGGCGCTCGAGATGGGCATTGTACCCGAAAACACGCAGGCCGCCTTCAACTACGGTTTCGACAAAGTGCGTTTCGTGGCGCCGGTCAGAGTCGGCTCGCGAATCAGGTTGCGCGCCACGCTTCTGTCGATGGAAGACAAAGGCCCGGGCCAATACCTGATGAAGGCCGCCAATACGGTCGAGATCGAAGGCGAGCAGAAGCCGGCGCTGACCGCCGAGACGCTCGTGATGCTTTATGCGCGCCGCAAGCGGGCAGGGGCCTGAGAACATCGCGTCAGGTCAGCCGACAGCGCAATCAACGCGACATCGCCTGTTCAAGCGCCCTGAAGATCCGGTCGTCTCCCGACTGGGCGACGTTGAAGCGCATGAAACGGCTGGCCGATCGGGACAGGCTGAACGCATTGCCGGGCGCAAGCACGACGTTAGCCGACAGAGCGTGGCGGGCCACATCCGCGGCATCTATCCCCTCTGGCAGCCTGCACCACAAAAACATGCCGGCCGGCTGATCTATCCATGGCATGATGCCGATGGCCTTCAGGCGGGTGCTGGTTTCGTCCATGGCGCGCGAGAGCCGCGCGCGCAGCAGGTCCACGTGCTTGCGATAGAGGCCATCCTTCAGCAGCCCCAGTACCAGTTCGGATGCAAGCCGCCCGCTGCCAAAGGATGTGGCGATCTTGAGATCGGTCAATCCTTCCATCCAGTCGCGAGGAGCCGCGATGAAGCCGCAGCGCATCGATGCCGAAAGCGTCTTGGAGAAGCTGCCGATGTGGATGACCCGGCTGAGACCGTCGAACGCCGCCAGCCGGGGCGCGGGCGTGTGTTCGAAATCGGCGAAGATATCATCCTCGATGATGGTCAGCCCCGACTGGTCCGCGAGCTTCAGCAACCGATGGGCGACGACCGGCGACAATATTGCGCCGGTCGGATTGTGCAGCGCGGAATTGGTGATGTAGAGGCGCGGTTGGTGCTGGGTCAGCGCCTGCGCGAACAGCTCGATGTCCGACCCCGACCGCGTGTAGGGGACGCCGATCACCTTGGCCCGATGGGCGCGCAACAGGGCATGGAAGTTGAAATAGCAGGGATCGTCGACCAGCACCGTGTCACCCGGTTCGAGCAGGAACCGGCACAAGAGGTCGATCGCCTGGGTACCCGATTCCGTCAGCATGATTTGGTCCGGAGAGGCTTCGATACCGTGCTCGGCCATGCGCCGCGCCAGCAGGTGACGCAGCGCCGGCGAGCCGAGCGGCGTGCCGTAATCCGTCAGCGCGGTGTCGTCGGCGCGGGCCAGCGTCCGCAGCGCCCGGCGCAAACCAGCCTCGGCCATCCATGAAGCCGGCAGCCAGCCGCAACCCGGTTTCAGGACGCCGTCGCCCGCTTCCAGCGATTGGCGCGAGACCCACAGCGGGTCGACAGCACGGTCAAGCCTGGGGCCGATCTCGGCCAGTGACAGGGGAGCCAGCGGTCCGGCAGCATAGAAACCCGAGCCTGGCCGCGAGCGGATCATGCCTTCCGCCGCAAGACGCTCATAGGCTTCGACCACGGTGGATTTGGAAACCTGCATGGCCTTGGCGAAAGCCCGGATCGAAGGCAGCCGCGTTCCCGGTGTCAGGGTGCGCGCGGCGATCCTGTGCCTGATTGTCGCCATGACGCTTTCGACAAGCGTCCGGCTGCCCTCACTTGTCGTCGTCTGCTCGTCCATCCGTACTGCTCAGCCTGCCATGACGGTTTTGTCAAACTGTACCTCATTGTCTCTGGCGCAGCCATACGCCTGGCCCGATAGAGGGCGAAGACGAGCGGGGCATCGATGGACAAGGCAGCGAGTGGCTGGGCGGCGAGTGGCTGGGTCAATGGGTTCATCGGCGTGCTGATTTTCAGCGGCTCGCTTCCGGCGACGCGCGTAGCGGTGATGGATTTCGATCCGGTGTTCGTAACCGTCGCCCGTGCTGCCACGGCAGGCATCCTCGGCCTCGCGCTGCTGCTCGTTTTTCACCAGAAGCGTCCGGAGCGGCGAGATCTGTTCTCGCTGGCAATCGTGGCGCTTGGCGTCGTGGTCGGCTTTCCCTTGCTGACGGCGCTGGCGCTCAAGCACATCACGTCGGCTCACTCCATCATTTTCATCGGCCTGTTGCCGCTGGCGACCGCGATCTTCGGCGTGATTCGAGGCGGCGATCGCCCGAAACCGGCGTTCTGGCTGTTCTCGTGCCTCGGCAGCGCCCTTGTTGCGGGTTTTGCGGTGACGCAAGGTATTTCCGCCGCGCCGCTGGGCGACGTCCTGATGCTGGCCGCCATCATCGTGTGCGGATTGGGCTATGCGGAAGGAGCCACGCTGTCGCGCAAACTCGGCGGCTGGCAGGTGATCTCATGGGCGCTGGTGCTGTCGCTGCCGATCATGCTGGCCCTGACGCTCATCACCATGCCGCCGTCGCTCGAAAGTGCAGGCAGGGGCGCGTGGATTGGCCTGGCCTATGTTTCGCTGTTCAGCATGCTGATTGGTTTCGTGTTCTGGTATCGGGGACTGGCGCAGGGCGGCATCGCCGCGGTCGGGCAGTTGCAACTGCTGCAGCCTTTCTTCGGGCTTGGGCTGGCAGCGACGCTGCTGCATGAGCAGGTCAGTCCCGCCATGATCGCCGTCACCGCCGCCGTCGTGCTTTGCGTGGTCGGTGCGAAAAGATATGCGAGATAGGCGCCACCTGCAGGACGCGACATCCCGATCAGGCTACGCACGACGTCGATTACTGAGGAAGCGAGAGTGGATGGCGCCAGCGCGCTCTTGAACTCGATACAATCGCGTCCAATTGTTACCAAGAGCTGCCGACCTGGCGGAACGACGTCTCTGAGGCGCCGAATCGGCCAGCGTGACGCAAGGAGCGAGGCGGCCTTGCGTTGGCGTGGAGGAAAAAGGGACGATCTTGGTGTCTTGGGTGCAGAAGATACGCTTGTCCTCGGGCGGCGAGGTGGCCGTCCGGACGGCTGGTGACGCTTCCAAACACGCGCTCGTCCTGCTGCACGGCTTCCCTAGCTCCTCTCGGACGTTTCGCGACGTGATTGCCCCGCTTTCCGGCAGCGTCTATGTCGTGGCGCCTGACCTGCCGGGCTTCGGCGCGTCCGATCTGCCGCCCGAGCCATCGTTCGACACGCTGTCCAGCTCGGTTGAAGAGCTGCTCTCGCATCTCAACGTTGGCCGCAGGTTCCTCTATTTGCATGATTTCGGAGCCCCGGTAGCGCTTCAACTCGCCATACGCGCTCCGGAACTCGTCGAAGGCCTCATTGTCCAGAATGCCAATGCCCACCGCTCCGGCTTTGGCCCGCAATGGGCAGACACATTGGACTTCTGGGCTGCACCGAATGCTGCGAATGAGAAGGCCGCCACTGCCCATATGACCCTTGAGGGGACTCGCAACCAGTACGTCGCCGGCCTGCCTGCCGAGATCGCCGCGCAGATCAATCCAGGTGGTTGGATTGAAGACTGGCGGGCCATGTGTCTGCCGGGACGACTTGATCTGCAGAAGGCGCTCCTTGCCGATTACGGCCGATATGTCGACCGGTTCGGGGAGGTGGCTGATTATCTGGCGAAGCATCAACCCCGAGCGATGCTTCTTTGGGGTCGCCACGATGCCTTCTTCGACATTGCAGGTTCAGTCGTGGCTAATGGATCTTCCCCGAATGGAGGCTCACATCTTCGACGCAGGCCATTTCCTTCTGGAGACGCATGCGCTCAGGGCTGTTGAACTGATGCTGGAGTTCGTCGCTGGCGGCTCAGCTAACCGTGCTGGCCGCGGCGGGCCGAGATAACCGCAAGGATCAGCGCCGCCACTACCAGGGCCGTCGCCACCTGGAAAGTGACCTGCATCCCTCGTGCGGCTGCCGCAGGTGCTAATACGGCCAAGCCAGTTCCTTCGCTCCCGGCAGCCGATGCGAAGGCAAACACCGCGCCCATCACCGACGCACCGGTGATGAGGCCGAGATTGCGCGACAGATTGAGCAGGCCGGAGACGACGCCGCGCTGGTCGGATGCTACGCCGGTCATCACGGCCGAATTGTTGGAGGTCTGAAACAGGCTGTAGCCGGTGGCGACGATAATGATTGGAACGACATAGCCGGCAATGCCGAATTCCGTCCTGGCCTGCGACAGAATGAAGGTACCCAGGGCGAGAGCGAGCAGGCCGACGACCATTATCCGGTGCGCTCCGAACCGGTCGACCAGGCGCCCCGCCGGCAGCGCCGCCAACGCGGTAACCAGAGGGCCGGTCGACAGGACCAGTCCGACCATGGCGGCGTCCAGCGCGAGCGCGCGCGACAGATAGAACGGGGCAACCACCAGCGTCGCCATCATCACGGTGGCGACGATCAGGCTCATCGCGAGGCTGGCGTTCAACGCGTGGTCGCGGAACCTCGCAGGCCGGATGAAAGGGTTCTCGGCCCTTGTCTGCGCGATGACGAACAGCAGGCCACCAACTCCAGCGGCGAGCAGCAGGCCAATGTTGAGTGAGCCAAAACTGCCTCGCCCAAGGGTCATGGCCATGGCATAGGCGGCCAGCGTCAGAGCGAGCAAAGCCGTACCGACCCCGTCGAAACCGCGCCGATCCGGTTTCGATATCTTTCCAGCCGGCAGCACCCGATAGGCAAGCGCGAAGGCCAGTGCTCCCAGCGGCAGATTGACGAGGAAGATTGCGCGCCAGCCAAAACCGGCGATCAGCAACCCGCCGAGCGAGGGGCCAAGCGTGGTGCCGATCGCGGACATGGCGCCGAGCAGGCCCATGGCGCTGCCGGTTTTTTCGCGGGGAATCGTGTCGGCGACGAAGGCCAGCGTCAGAGCCATCATCACGGCAGCGCCGAGCCCTTGTGCCGCCCTTGCGGCAATCAGCAGCGAGAGCGTCGGCGCGAGGCCGCAAAGCACGGACGCAAAGGTGAACAAGGCGATGCCGCCAAGCAGTAGCGGACGGCGGCCGAAGATATCGGCGAGCCGGCCGGCGCTGACGATCAAGGTGGTGATGGCGAGCAGATAGGCCAGGACGACCCATTGCACGAACTGGAACGATGCGCCGAATGCCTGCATCAGCGATGGCAGCCCGACGCTGGCGATGCTGGTGGCGAGCGACGACAGCAGCGTGGAAAGCGACAGGCTTGCCAATGCCCATCGAGCTGAGCGGGCGCTCACCGGGGCCACTTCATTCCCGAACTTTTCAGCCCAGGTCTTTTCGGCCCCGGCCTTTTCAGCCCAAGTCTTTTCAGCAGTCGATGCCAAGGTGAACTCCTTTGCCGGCAGCCCCAAAATCGGAGCTGTCGGAAGCTATTCCCCTGCTTGATGTGGCGGAAGGCGCAGCATTTGCATCATATTCATGCATGGAGCGCTACATCACGGCTGACCTGTGCTATCGTCCTTCCATGTCGTCACCCGATCTCAATCTGCTTGTCGCCCTCGATGTGCTGCTGAGCGAGGGCAGTGTGGCGCGTGCTGCCGCGCGGCTGCACCTCAGTCCCTCGGCGATGAGCCGGACGCTGGCGCGGTTGCGGGAAGCGACAGGCGATCCGTTGCTGGTCCGGGCCGGCCGTGGCCTAGTTGCGACACCGCGCGCGCAGGAATTGCAGCAGCAGGCAGGCCGCGTCGTCCAGGAAGCTGAAGCGCTCCTGCGTCCTGCCAGGCTCCTCGATCTCTCAGCTCTCGACAGGGTCTTCACGCTGCGCGCCAATGAAAGCTTCGTCGAGGAGTTCGCGCCGCGTCTCGTCGCCCGTGTCGAAGCGGATGCGCCTGGCGTGCGGCTGCGTTTTGCGCCGAAATCCGACAAGAACGACATCTCGTTGCGCGACGCGGCGGTTGACCTCGAAATCGGCGTCGCCGCGGAAACCAGCCCCGAAATGCGTATTCAGGCGCTGTTTCGCGACCGCTTCATCGGTGCAGTGCGAACGGGCCATAAGCTGAGCGAGGGCGTTGTGACGCCGGAACGCTATGCGGCTGGCCGCCACATCAGCGTTTCGCGGCGCGGCCGCGAAAGGGGCCCGATCGACGAGGCCTTGAATCGGCTGGGACTCGAGCGGACGATCGTGTGCATGGTTTCCAGCTTCTCGGCCACCCTCGCCATGGCGCGCGCCTCAGATCTGATCGCCAGCGTCCCCGAGCGGCACACGCAAGGCGCGCGCGCAGGCATGCACAGTTTCCCGTTGCCGGTCGCTGTTGCTGAGGTCACCATCTCGATGCTGTGGCATCCGCGGCTCGATGCCGATCCGGAACAACGCTGGCTGCGAGCCTTCGTCCGGGAGGTCTGCGCGTCGGTTCGCTGATCCAGAACGGGGGCGTTGATCTAGAATCTGGTCACTACGCCGATGCCGATGCCTTCGAAGCCGCCCATCGCCATCAGCGCGGCCGGCGCCTCCTCGAGGCTGATCTTCTTGCCGACCAGCAGTTCGGGCTTGAGCTTGCCGGTGCGGATCATCTCCATCATCGCCTGGTAGCGGAACGCCTGCATGCCATGGCTGCCGCGGATCTCGAGCTCGAAGGCGATCACCTTGTCCATCGGTATCTGCGGCCTGGCGTGCTCGCCGAGCATCAGGCCGACCTGCACATGGCGGCCGCGTCGGCGCAGGTTCGCGATCGAGTTGAACGAGGTACTGGGATGGCCGAGCGCGTCCATTGACATATGCGCCCCGCCATTGGTGATCTGCTTGACCGTCTTGACCACGTTCGGCGTTTTTGCCGCGTTGATCGTCGCTACCGCACCGATCTTTTTGGCGAAGTCCAGCTTCTCGTCGGTCAGGTCGATGGCGACGACATTGGCGCCCATGGCGCTGGCGATCATGATCGCCGACAGGCCGACGCCGCCGCAGCCATGCACGGCCACCCATTCGCCGGGCGTCACCCGGCCCTGGTCGACGATGGCGCGGAACGAGGTGACAAAGCGGCAGCCGAGGCTGGCGGCGGTGGCGAATTCCATCTCGTCCGGCAAGCGCACAAGATTGGTATCGGCATGGTCGATGGCGACATATTCGGCGAACGACCCCCAGGCGGTGAAGCCGGGCTGGAACTGGTGCTCGCAGACCTGGTGGTTGCCCGAGGTGCATTCGAAGCAGCGGCCGCAGCCGACGGCGAACGGCACGGTGACGCGCTCACCGGTCTTCCAGCGGGTCACCTGCTTTCCTGCCGCCTGAACGACGCCGGCAAGCTCGTGGCCCGGCACATGCGGCAGGCGGATGCCGTCATCATGGCCCATCCAGCCATGCCAGTCGCTGCGGCAGAGGCCGGTCGCCTCGACCTTGATGACGACGCCTTCCGGCGACGGCGTCGGATCCGGCACGGTCTGGATCGTCGGCGCCTCGCCGAATTTTTCGAAGACGACGGCTTTCATCGGCAGTTCCTCATGACTTCATGCAATTTGCGGCCTACTCGGCATCGATCTGGTTCTCAGGTGCTGCCTTCTGGAACGCCGGCAGCGCCATGCAGGCGGCGCTTATGCGCGAGATAGTCGGATAGGGCGTCATGTCGACGCCGAAGCGGGCATTGCTGGTGACCTGTGCGACCAGGCAGATGTCGGCCAGCCCCGGCGTGTCGCCATGGCAAAAGGTCTTTGTCTCGGGCGCGGAAGCCAGAATCTTTTCAAGCGGCTGGAAACCTTCGTTGACCCAGTGCCGGAACCAGTTGGCGACATCCTGGTCGCCGGCGCCGAACAGCGTACGCAGCGAGGTCAGCACGCGCAGATTGTTCACCGGATGGATGTCGCAGGCAATCATCTGCGCCAGCATCCTGACGCGGGCGCGGCCTGGCGCATCCTTGGGCAGCAGCGGCGGCTCGGGCCTGGTCTCATCGAGATATTCGATGATCGCCAGCGATTGCGTCAGCAGCGTGCCGTCGCCCCGGACCAGCGCCGGCACCAGCCCTTGCGGATTGACCGCGAGGTAGGCGGGCTCCCGATGCTCGCCATGGCGCAAATGATGCGGCACGTATTCGTAGGCGAGGTTCTTCATCTCCAGCGCGATCCGCACCCGGTAAGAGGTCGAGGAGCGGTAGTAATTGTGGAGGACGATGTCGCTCATCGGGTCACGGGCTCGGTCGGCCGATGGTCAGCTCGATCTCGCCGATGCCGTCGACGCCGGCGGTGATCTTTTCGCCCGGCCCGACCGCGCCGACGCCGGCCGGCGTGCCGGTGAAGATCAGGTCTCCGGGCCTGAGCTCGACGGCCTCGCTGCAGATCGAGACGATGTCGGCAACCGGCCAGATCAGCTCGGCGAGGTCGCCGTCCTGCCTGATCTTGCCGTCGACGGCGAGCCAGATGCGGCCCTTTTCGGGATGGCCGGATGTTTGCGCCGGGACCAGCGGGCCGCAGGGCGCGGAACGGTCGAAAGCCTTCGACCAGTCCCACGGCCGCGCCGCCTTCTTCGCCTCGTCCTGAAGGTCGCGGCGGGTCAGGTCGACACCGACGCCGTAGCCCCAGACATGGTCCAGCGCCCGCTCGCGCGGGATGCGAAAGCCGGCTTTGCCGATCGCGACGACCAGCTCGATTTCGTGGTGCAGGTTTCTGGTCAGCGGCGGGTAGGGGATCGTCGTGCCCGAACCGACGACCGCATCGACCACCGCATCGCCCGGCTTGGTGAAGAAGAAGGGCGGGTCGCGCTCGTCATTGCCGAGTTCGCGGGCATGGGCGGCGTAGTTACGGCCGACACAGAAAATGCGGCGCACCGCAAAACGCTCCGGCGAGCCGGCGACGGCCACCGACGGGGTTGCGGGAAGGGGTAGGACGAAGCCTGTCATGCACTGTCTCTGTTTCAGTGGATATGTCGGCGGCACATTCGACCGATTTGGCCGGTCGGGCAAGGCATTGCATCGCGCAAAGGCTAGGCCTGCCGCGTTGCGTCGCGGACATCGCCGGTACATTTTGCTTCTGCCGGCCAAGATGGCAATGTACTATTTGGCAATAAGCCGGCCATGGTCGCCAAGCTATTCCCCGGGCTATTCTAAACCAGACCGACTGAAACGAAGCTGATGACCCCAGTCAACGATCGCGCCAGGTTCCTGATCATCGACGACCATCCGCTGTTTCGCGAGGCGCTGCACAGCGCCGTGCAGATGGCCTATCCGGAGGTCGACACGGTGGAGGCGCGCTCGATCGCCGAGGCGCTGGAATTTCTGGCGGATGCCAAGCCGTTCGACCTGGCGCTGCTCGATCTCAGCATGCCCGACGTGCATGGCTTTGACGGGCTGCTGCAGCTCCGGACGCGGTATCCGCGCCTGCCGGTGGTCATCGTCTCCGGCTATGAGGAACCGAAGATCATTTCCGAGGCGCTGTCCTACGGCGCGGCTGGCTTCATCCCGAAATCGGCGCGCAAGAGCGACCTTGCCGCCGCCATCCGCTCGGTGATGGAAGGCGCAATCTATGTTCCCGAGACCTATGAAGGCCGGCCGCCTGACGCCGACAGCACCGACCGGGCCGAGATGGTGCAGCGCCTGGCCACGCTGACGCCGCAGCAGCTCAAGGTGCTGCAGATGCTGCGCCAGGGCCTGCTCAACAAGCAGATCGCCTACGAGCTGCAAGTCGGCGAGACCACGGTCAAGGCGCACGTCTCCGAAATCCTGCGCAAGCTCAACGTCTACAGCCGCACGCAGGCGGTGATCGAGGTGTCGAAGCTGGACAATGCGGAGCTGTTCCGGGACCAGGCGGGGTTTTAGAACTCACCCACCCGCATAGGCACGACAGACAGACAAACACGTTATAAAGTGCACTGTCACCGTAATTCCAAATCTGCATGGATCGAAGCTGGATTGACTATTTTAGCCCATCAGAGACCATCCGGCGCGTTACGATTTCGGTGATCGTCCGATTCTCCACCGATCCGTTTGTCGCCGTCGTCTCCAACTTCGTTATCTTGGTCCGCCGACGCACTACTCCGGCGGAGTCCACATCGAACGTGATCGCTATCGTCCCGGAAACCTTCTCACTCGATCGCGCGCGCAGAGCATCAGCTAACGTCAGTACCTTCTTGGTAATCTCGGCAACAACAACATCCGACTCAGCTTGATCCCGACGCACATGCTCAGGATCGACTGACATTTCTCCGATAAAAGTAGAACCGTTGGATCCAACTGAAGTCTTTTTGAGTGTTGTCGGCTCGGACGCTTGAGGATCGTTATATATTGCGCCGTCCCGAAGATCATTCGGCCTCAGGTCAAATGCCTCAATGCTTTGAAGCGTCGATTGCGGATCGCATTCGATTTTAAAAGCGTTCCATGTGAAGATCCAATGGCCACAAGCGGCGCGTGTAAGTCCGGCCCTCTTCAGCCAGCCGTCGATCCGTTCCTCCAGTTCGGGACTGTTGAGCAACTGCGTCGGCCCGGAAAACGGCCTGAAGATGCGCACGGGAAACTGCCAATTACTAGTGCGGTCCTCTGCCGTGGCGTCCTTCGAAAGGTCATATTCAAGTTCCAGACCGTCGCTGCGAACATTAAGCACCCGCTCTACTAACGTGTCTCGATCAGTGGAACCGCTGGTCGATCCGTTACTGTCCTTTTGAGCAGACTCTGCGTCCCTGCTAATCTCGTAAACAACGCCAGCCCGATCGCTGCTGAGCGCGCCCTGCTGGGGGGCGGCCATCCCCGGCGAACCTGAACCGATATTCGCCGCCAGCAGCAAGATGGCTTTCGCACCCAAAACCTGTCTGGCAAACTGCATCAGTGCCCCTTTTCAGTTCTGAACCGCACTATGCCGCAACAATCAGCCAGAGAGAATGGCGGACGGGCGGCGATTGACGCTGTGTCGTGAGAAGCCGCCGGACGGCAAACACCCCTCACTCGTTGTCCGCCTTACCGCCCAACCACGAATTACGGTGCGAATTACGGTGACAGTGCACTACTTTCTTCTTGCCGCTCGCGGTCTTCCAGCCGCGCGGAAGATATCAAGCCAGCAGATGCGCCAGCAGGGCGCGCAGTTGGGCCGGTTTCAGCGGCTTGCGCATCAGCTCGATGCCGGCGGCGCGGGCGGCTTTGGCGACCGTCTCCGAACCGTCGGCGGTGACGATCAGCGCCGGCACGGCGCGGCCGAGATAATCGCGGACCTCGGCGATGGTGGCGGTGCCGAGGTCGCCGCCGTCGAGATGCTGGTCGGCGATGACGATGTCCGGCACCCAGTCGGTATCGCCAAGCATGTCGAGCGCGTCACCGGTCGAGGTGGCGGGGCGCACCAGGCATTGCCAGCGCTCGAGCAGGGAGGTCATCGCCTGCAGCACCTCGATGTCGTTCTCGACCAGCAGCACCTTTGTGCCGAACAGGCCGTAGCCGCGCGGCCGCTCCATGTCGGCGGTGCTGGCGATGGCATCGACGGTGGCGCCGATCCCGACCGGAACGTCGATATGGAAAATCGTGCCATGTCCGACCTTCGACGAAAACGTGACGGGATGGCCGAGTGCCGCGGCGATGCGGCGCACGATCGCCAGCCCCAGCCCCAGCCCGCCGCCGGCAAGCGCTGCATCGGCCGAGATGGTGCCGCGGTGGAATTCCTCGAACACGGCTTCGCGCTGGTCGTCGGGGATGCCGCAGCCGGTATCGGCGACGTCGATGCGGATCGTGTCGCCGCGATGCCTGGTGCCGACCAGCACGCCGCCGGAGCGGGTATAGCGCAGCGCATTGGAAAGGATGTTCTGCAGGATGCGGCGCAGCAAGGTGCGGTCCGAACGAACCAGCGCGTTGACCGGCCGGAACTTCAGCGTCAGCCCTTTCATCTCGGCGACCGGCTGGAAATCCGAACGCAGCGACGAAAACAGCGTCTCCAGGCTGACATCGGCGATGTCTGGCTGCACGACGCCGGCATCGAGCTTGGAAATGTCGAGCAAGGTGCGGAGCAGGTCCTCCATCGTCTCCAGCGACCGCTCGACCTGGCGGACCAGGTTTCTGCCTTCCTCGCTGGTCTGAACCTCGGCAAGCGCCGACACCGACAGATGCGCGGCGTTCAGCGGCTGCAGCACGTCGTGGCTGGCGGCCGCCAGGAACCTGGTCTTGGACAGGTTCGCCAGCTCGGCGTTTTCTTTGGCCGCGTTCAGGTCGATGTTCGACTGCTCCAGCCGGCGCAAGGTCGAATGCAGTTCCTCGGTGCGATTGCGCACCCGGTTCTCGAGCGAAATGGCGGTCTGGAACAGCGAAAAGGCATTGCCTTGCTGGTCCATGGAACGCTCGACGCGGCTGATCAGCGCCGCGTTGATCTTCTTTAGCCTTTCCAGGTCGTCGATGTCCCTGAGCGGCATCCCGGATTTCCTACTCCGCCGCTTCGGCCGCCTTGCGTTCACCGAAGGCGATGCCGGTGAAGGTCTGGTTCAGATGCATCGACCGGTACTGTTCGCCATAGGTGCTGAAGCCGATGACGTTGTTGACCTTGTAGAGTTCCGAAATCTCCCGAAAGACCTGGCGGTTGCGCGCGTCGAGCCTGCGCAGCACGCAGTCGAAACCGATGATCATGTCGATGCCGCCCAGCCTTTCGCCGACGTCGCTGAGCGCGGCGCGGGTCGCCTCCACCATGTCCTTGGGCTGGGCGACGGCAAGCACGACGCCATCGTCGATGGCGCAGAAGAACGACAGCGAGCCGTCCGCGTGCATCTTCTGGATCGAGCGGCAGTAAAATTCGCCGCCGACCTTCACCACCACCGGATGCGAGGCAAAACTCAGTGGCGTCAGCATCTGCGCGACCATGCCGACCGCCGCCGCATATTCCTCGGCGGCGTTCATGGCGTTGAATTCCCGCACGATGCGGCGATCGGGATCGGACGCCGTCACCACCAGCTTCTCGTCGGTGGGGACGAAATTGTCGGTCTTGAACACGTGGAAAGGAATTTCCGTGGTGATCAGCACGATGATGGCGCTGTCGGAGGTAACTTTGCCATTCGAGATCAGCCGCGTCGTCTCGAATTTCAAATCATCGCCGGCGGACCCGCCGATCAGTGGAATATCGTCGAGCCCCCAATGGATGGCGGAGGTCACCGCTTCTTCGGCATAGGACAGCCCGTCGATGAAGCAGAGCGCAAAAGTGGTGTCGGCTCGCTCGTGCCCGATGCGCCCGCGTAACGAACGCCTCAGCGCCTCGACTTCGCCGGTGATCCCGTCCATGCCTGATGAGGACAGATTTTCGACCATGGTGCTGGCTGCCGAAAACGATGCGGAGGGAAGCAACATAGCCAGGATCTGGCCTCCCTCCAGGCCTTTGGGCGTAATCTCGCCGGCCGTCGAGCAGCCGGCATAGTCGAGCGCCGGTGCGTGGGTCTTCAGCGCTTCCGACAGGGCGACGGCCTCGATGAGGCTCTGCGAGAAAAACAGGAGGGCGAACCCGGCATCGATGGCCACGGCTTCCGCTGCCACCGCCCGGGCGAACGCATCCGCGTCGGATTCGTCGGTGGTGAGCACCGACAGGCCGCATGCATAGCGCGTCCGGGAACTGGCCAGCGGCTTCCTCCTACATTTCCTCCGACGCTCTTTTTGTGCGCGTCTGGCGCGCCGGCGTCGAAGTCATTGTTGTCTTGAAGCGGCGCTTTGGCAATGAGCCAACATGACGGATCTGAGGTTTCTGCTATTTTTGACGGCATCAACGTTCAGAAACTTCAGATCCAAAACCATACTGGAAGAGAGCGTGATCCATGGAAACACAGGTCAGGAAGTTGTTCGAAAGGTACGAGCAGCTTTTCCAGAAATCTCTCGCCGGCGATGCCGATATGGATGAAGTCGCATCGGTTTATGCCTCCGCCTTCATCGCGGCGTCGCCTGCCGGCGTCACGGTCGGGAAGAACGACGACCAGTTCAGGCAGTTTATCGAACAAGGCTATGCTCATTATCGAGCGATCGGCACGAAGGAGATGCGAATACGGGATGTTCGCATCTCGCCGATAGACGAGCATCATTGTGTTACCCACGTCGCCTGGACGTCAACCTATACCCGCAAAGGCCGACCGGACGTCTCGATAGATTTCGATGTCCACTACCTGGTGCAGAAGCTGGACGAAGAGGCTAAAGTATTTGGGTGGGTGTCAGGCGACGAGCAGGAAGTTCTCAGAAAACACGGCATCGGCTGAAATCGGCCTGCCGCCCCAGCCGCTCATGGCCGGAAGGGCGACATCGCACAGCGATCGAGTTTTCGCTTCGTTGCACCGTTACCCTGCCTTTGCGTGACCGAAAGTACAATAGGCGGATTTTCGGCCGAACTGCATTCTCGCAATCTCGGCGTTCCGCGGCACTTTTTCTCCGTGCTTTATGCGGTATAAGAATAGCGGACAGACGGAGGGCTCGGGCACCACCGACGCCAGAACGACCAAGATAATACCCAGGGAGGTTTCATGTCGGACATTTCGTTGACGGTCAACGGAAAGCGGGTCAGCGGCGTCGCCGAAGACCGTACGTTGCTGGTTCATTTCTTGCGGGAGACACTCGGCCTGACCGGCACCCATGTCGGCTGCGATACCTCGCAATGCGGCGCCTGTGTGGTCCATGTCGACGGCAAGGCGGTAAAATCCTGCACGCTGCTGGCGGTGCAAGCCTCCGGGTCGACCATCGTGACCATCGAAGGCCTGGCGGAAGGCGTCGAGCTGCATCCGGTGCAGGCGGCGTTCAAGGAGCATCACGGGCTGCAATGCGGCTTTTGCACGCCGGGCATGATCATGGCGGCGGTCGACATGATCAAGCGCCATCCCGAAGGCCTCGACGAGGCGACGGTGCGCGCCGAGCTCGAAGGCAACATCTGCCGCTGCACCGGCTACCACAATATTGTCAAGGCGATCCTGGCTGCTGCGGGCGGCGAGGTCAGGCAAGCGGCGTGAGAGAGAGAGTGAATAGTGAAGTGGTGAATAGTTAGTCAGTACTCGGCAGTTGCAGGCCAAGACGAAGATCCGATCTCACCATTCACCATTCACTATTCACATCACTTCGGAATTCGGGAGGAATTTCTGCGATGGGCATTGAAGGTATTGGCGCTCGCGTAGCGCGCAAGGAAGACAAGAGGTTCATCACCGGCGCCGGCCGTTACGTCGACGACATGGTGGTTCCCGGCATGAAGCACGCTTTCTTCGTGCGTAGCCCGCACGCGCATGCAGCGATCGACAGCATCGACGTCAGCAAGGCGAAGGCGATGCCGGGCGTCATCGGCGTCCTGACCGGCAAGGAGCTCAAGGCCGACGGCATCGGCAATCTCATCTGCGGCTGGATGATCCATTCCACGGATGGCACGCCGATGAAGATGGGCGCGTGGTCGCCGCTGGCCGTCGACCGGGTCCGCTATGTCGGCGACGCGGTCGTCGTCGTGGTCGCCGAAACCAAGGGCCAGGCTCGCGATGCGGCCGAAGCGGTCGATATCACCTACAAGGAGCTTCCGGTGGTCGTCGAGGCTTCCCAGGCGCTCGAAAAAGGGGCGCCGCAGATCCACCCGGAAGCCGAGAACAATCTGATCTTCGACTGGGAGCTCGGCGACGGCAAGGCAACCGACGCAGCGATCAATTCTGCCGCTCACGTCACCCGCATGAAGATCGTCAACAACCGGCTGGTCCCCAACGCGATGGAGCCGCGCGCGGCTCTTGGTCATTACGACAAGGCCGAGGACCATTACACCTGCTGGACGACGTCGCAGAACCCGCATCTTGCCCGGCTGGTGATGAGCGCCTTCTACAACATCGCGCCGGAAAACAAGCTGCGCGTCATTGCGCCTGACGTCGGCGGCGGCTTCGGCTCGAAAATCTACATCTACCCGGAAGAGATCGTCTGCCTGTGGGCATCAAAGAAAACCGGCGTGCCGGTCAAATGGGTGGCCGACCGCACCGAAAGCTTTCTCACCGACGCGCATGGCCGCGACCATGTCTCGACGGTGGAGATGGCCTTCGACCAGAACAACAGGATCACTGGGCTGAGGGTGGACACGATCGCCAATCTCGGCGCCTACATGTCGCTGTTCTCGTCCTGTGTGCCGACCATTCTTTACGCGACGCTGTTGTCGGGCCAGTACGATATTCCGGCGATCCATGCCAATGTGCGCGCGGTCTACACCAACACCGCGCCGGTCGATGCCTATCGCGGGGCAGGGCGCCCGGAAGCCACCTACGTGCTCGAACGCACGATGGAGACGGCCGCCCGCGAGCTGGGCGTGTCGCCGGCGGAACTTCGCCGAACCAATTTCATCACCTCGTTTCCGCATCAGACGCCCGTCATCATGAACTATGACGCCGGCGATTATGCCGCGTCGCTGGATGCGGCGATGAAGGCCGCCGACTATGCCGGCTTTGCCCGGCGCAAGGCGGCGGCCGCCGGCAAGGGCAAGCTGCGCGGCATCGGCATGAGCTGTTACATCGAGGCCTGCGGGCTTGCCCCATCAGCGGCGGTCGGTTCGCTTGGCGCCGGTGTCGGCCTGTGGGAATCGGCCGAGGTGCGCGTCAACGCCGTCGGCACCATCGAGGTGCTGACCGGCTCGCACAGCCATGGCCAGGGTCATGAGACAACCTTCGCGCAGCTGGTCAACCAACGCTTTGGCGTGCCGATCGACAGTGTCTCGATCGTGCATGGCGATACCGACAAGGTGCAGATGGGCATGGGCACCTATGGCTCGCGCTCCGGTGCCGTCGGCATGTCGGCCGTCGCCAAGGCGCTCGACAAGGTCGAGGCCAAGGCCAAGAAGATCGCCGCACACCTGCTCGAGGCCGACGAGGGCGACATCGTCATCGAAGACGGTGCGTTGAAGGTCACCGGCACCGACAAAAGCGTGCCCTGGTTCCAGATGGCGCTTGCCGCCTATACCGCCCACAATCTGCCGGGCGGCATGGAGCCTGGGCTGAAGGAGACGGCATTCTACGACCCGTCCAACTTCACCTTCCCGGCCGGCTGTTATATCTGCGAGGTCGAGATCGATCCGGAAACCGGCACCACCGAGATCGTCCAGTTCGTCGCCGCCGACGATTTCGGCAACATCATCAACCCGATGATCGTCGAGGGCCAGGTGCATGGCGGTATCGCCCAGGGCATCGGCCAGGCCCTGCTGGAAGGCGCCTACTACGACGCAAGCGGCCAGCTTCTGACGGCGAGCTACATGGACTACACCATGCCGCGCGCCGCCGACCTGCCGTCATTCAATGTGTCGACCTCGAACACGCCATGCCCCGGCAATCCGCTCGGCATCAAGGGCTGCGGCGAGGCCGGCGCCATCGGCTCGCCGCCGGCAGTGATCAACGCCATCACCGACGCCATCGGCATCACCGATCTCGCCATGCCGGCATCGCCGGCGACGGTCTGGGCGGCGATCCGGGCGGCGGCGAAACAGTGAGAAACAGAAGTGAATAGTGAATGGTGAATGGGAAGACGAACTCGGCGCCAACCTGACCATTCACTATTCACTATTCACTATTCACCTTTTAGGGGAGAATCCCATGTATCCAGTCACCTACCACCGCGCCACCTCGGTCGCCGATGCGGTCCAACTGCTCAAGAGCGGCGATGCAAAGCCATTGTCGGGAGGCATGACGCTGATCCCCGCGATGAAGACGCGGCTTGCCGCACCTTCTGACCTCGTCGACCTGTCGCACATCAAGGAGCTACAGGGCGTCAAGGTGGCGGGCAGGACCATCACCATTGGCGCCGGCACGACGCATTACGACGTCGCCCGCGATAAGGGGCTGAAGCAAGCCTGTCCTGCCTTGGCCCACATGGCTTCGCTGATCGGCGATCCCGCCGTTCGCTACAAGGGCACGATCGGTGGCTCGATCGCCAACAACGACCCGGCTGCCGACTATCCGGCGGCCCTGCTGGCGCTGGGCGCGATCATCGTCACCAACCAGCGCGAGATTGCCGCCGAGGCGTTTTTCACCGGCCTGTTCGAGACGGCGCTGGAGGAAGGCGAGATCATCACCGCGGTGACCTTCACCGCGCCGGCCAAGGCCGCCTATGAAAAGTTCCGCAATCCGGCATCGCGCTATGCGATCGTCGGCGTCTTCGTGGCTAACGGCGATGACGGCGTCCGCGTCGCCGTCACCGGCGCCGGCGACAGTGGCGTCTTCCGCTCGAAGGAGATCGAGGCGGCACTTGCCGCAAGCTTCGAGGCCTCCGCGCTGGCCGGCGTTAAAGTCGCGGCGGACAGTCTGATGAGCGACATGCATGCGTCGGCCGACTACCGCGCCAACCTGATCGTGGTCATGGCCAAAAGGGCGGTGGCTGCCGCCAACGCCTGAGACTACAGACCGTCGGTTTTGGGGAAGGGGCCTTGACGGCCCCTTTTTGTCATCCCGCATCTTGTTCGTGCAATACTGCAAGGCGTGTCGTTATCTCGCACTTGCACAAAGTTCTGGTGCGCTGCAATATCGCTGGAGGAATGCGGCCTCCAGTCCGCCTTTCGCAGGTTCAACGAAGGGACCGGCATGACGGACATCTCCGCGACGCGCCTTATCGTGTCCAGGCCTGTCGCCGACACAGCGTCAAGAGCGAGGCTTGCCTATCTCGACGGCTGGCGCGGCCTGTCGATCGCACTGGTGCTGATCGGCCATTTCTTTCCCGTTCCCGGCATCAATCTCGGCGTCCTGGGCGTTGAATTCTTCTTCGTGCTCAGCGGCCGGCTGATGGCTGAGATCCTGTTTGTCGAACACTATCCGTTGAAGAAATTCTTCAAACGCCGGTTCTCCCGCATCTACCCGGCACTGCTCATCTTCGTCGTCGCCGCGATGATCGCCTTGTCCGGCACATTCATCGCCTTCAAGTGGAAGGCGGCGCTGACGGCGCTGACGTTCAGCTACAACTACGCCGGAATTCTCGTCACCCGCGCGGGTGCGCTCGACCATATCTGGTCGCTCTGCGTCGAAGAGCATGCCTATATCATTCTGGCGCTGATCAGCGTCGTCGTCTGGGGGCGGTCCCGCGTCATCATGCTGCTCGGCGCCTTGTCGCTGCTAGCCATGGCGAACGGCGCCATCTCCTACTGGGTGTTCGGGATGGGCTACGAGGACACCTATTGGCGCACCGATGTGCACATCGCCTCGATCCTGCTGTCGGCGGTGATATGCCTGCTCAAGGCCGACGACAGGCTGCCGGGGCTGCTTAAGGGCCCGCATGTCGCCCTGGCGGCGGCTGTCGTGGCTGTGCTCCTTTTCATGGCTGCCGTATCCACCCCGATCCACTATCTGGTTGCGGTGCCGCTATTGGCGCTGGCCGTCAATTCGCTCGACTTCGGCAGCCGGTACCTGACCGAGTTTCTGTCCTCCCGGCCGATGACAATGCTGGGGCTGTGGTCGTATTCGCTCTATCTTTGGCAGCAGCCCTTTTACCAATTCGTCGACACACAAGGCAGTTCGCCGCTGCTGATGCTGGCCGCGATGTTCGCTTGCGCGCTGTGCAGCTATTACATCGTCGAAAAGCCAGCCCGCTCCTGGCTGAACCGCAATTGGTAGGGTGAACAGCGCCCGCCGTTCAGCCGGCGATCCGTTTTAGATAATAGCGCACCGCCTTCTTGCCGCCGTGGATTACCGCGTCGCCCACTTCCACAAAGCCGAGTGCCGCGTGGAAGGCGTCCGACGCCGGATTGGGTGGCTCGGCATTGACTTCGCAGGTGACGATCGCCTGGCCGGCGCGCATGGCGTGGTCGAACAGATCCTCGTACAGCCGGCGGGCATGGCCGCGGCCGCGCGCTTTGGCGCCGACCACGACGCGATCGACGTAGACGAACCGCGGATAGCGCTCGTGAAACCACAGGAAGTTCGGGCTGTCGTAGCTCGCGTCCTGGTCGAAGGTCATGATGAAGGCATCGAGCGCACCGATACGGCGCGCGTAAAACGCTTCGCCGAGCAGGAAGGAAAGGCGCTCGGGTTCGAGCCAGGACAATTCGGCAGCGTGCTCGTTGTTGAGCGCGAGGATTGCGGGCTCATCCTGCGGCGAAACTCGCTCGATCGGCAAACGCATTTTGATCATGTTTTTCTTCGATCTTCCAGGATCATGTCCGGGCAGCCGCGATGGTCGCCGCCACCAGCGCTTCGTCGGTCACGGTGTTGCGGTATTCGCGGTCGAGGTCGGTGCCACCCATGCCGACTTTCGGGTTGCGGTAGCGCATGGCGCTCGGCACGTCCTTGAGCGCGGCAAAGTGCATCTCGCTCACCCCGGTTCTCCTCCGCACCTCGGCGATATTCTCGGGGGCAAGCCCGCCGCAGCCGAGGATGATGATGCGGTCGCCGGCCTGTCTGACAAGATCGGCGAGCAGGGCTGCGCCCTCGAGCGCCGTGTCGCGCTGGCCGCTGGTCAGTACGCGGCCGACCTTGCAGCGGATCAGCGCTTCCAGCGCCTCTGTCGGGTCGCGTGTCATGTCGAAGGCGCGGTGGCAGGTGACGTTCAATCGTCCCGCCGCCTGCACCAGTTCGCTCATGCGCTGCTCATCGATAGTGCCGTCGGCATCGAGGCAGCCGACGACAACACCGGCAACGCCGAGTTCGCCGAGCGCGCGGACATCGGCGAGCATCGAATGATATTCGGCGTCGCTATAGAGAAAATCGCCGCCGCGCGGCCGCACGATGACGTGAGACGGGATCGTCGCCAGCTCAAGCGCCGTGCGCACGGTGCCGAAGCTCGGCGTGATGCCGCCTTCGATCAGGCTGGCACAGAGCTCGACGCGGTCGGCGCCGGCCGCTTGCGCGGCCAGCAGGCCGTCTATGCCTTCGACGCAGATCTCGATCAGCGGCAGGCGAGGGCGTTCGGTCTCGGTCATGAGGGATCCGTTGATGATTTCAGATGGCCAGCGGTAGCATCGGGCCTTGTGCCATGAAAGCCGGAAGTGTTGGCTCACCAATACGCCGCGGCGCTTGCTCCTGCCATTCCGACGCTTGACACATTCATAACTCCAGAGTTATACGTTACTCATAGCTCGCGGGTTATTGGTTTGGATGCCGCTACGCCGAGCTGACCTGCCCGCTCTGGCGCCACAAGGCGACGGGCGAATTGACAGAATCCGACAAACCGAAAGCCGAATGTCCGGCTTGCGAAGACACGCGTGAAGGAGACCATTATGCAAGCACGATTGAAAAACCCGGTGATGCTCATTCCCGGCGCCCTGCAGGCGCTGCTCGCTTTGGACAAGTCGACGGAAACGGCTGACCTGTCCTATGTGACGCGCAAGCTCGTCCATTTGCGCGCCAGTCAGATCAACGGATGCAGTGTCTGTATCGATATGCATGCGCGCGAATTGAAGAAGGCCGGTGAAAAGGATGAGCGCGTCTTCACCGTGTCCGCCTGGCGGGAAACACCTTATTTCACCGACGCCGAACGCGCTGCGCTGGCGCTGACCGAGGCGGCAACCCGGTTGGCCGACCGGCCGGACCCGGTGCCGGATGCGGTCTGGGATGAAGCCGCCCGGCACTATGACGAAAAGGCGCTTGCCGCCCTGGTCGTCCAGATTGCCCTGATCAACGCATTCAACCGGCTCAACGCAACTACCAGGCAGATGGTCGGCGCCTGGGGCTGAGCGGGTCTTGGCTCGTGCTGTGGCGGTTCTCGCAACGCCACATCAGATCCGCAACTTGTGAGAATTCGCGCGCACGAAGTCGATGAAGGCCCGCAGCTTCGGTGGTACGAGGCGGCGGCTGGGATAATAGAGATGAAGCGGCTCGTAAGCTGGACAGAAAGACTCCAGCACCTTGACCAGCGCGCCTGAGGCGAGAAGCGGCGCGGCGAGGCCTTCGACCGCGAAGGCGAGGCCAAGCCCTTGCGCGGCGGCGGTAATGCACAGCGGAAGCGTGTTCACGACCAGACATGCGTCCGGCGTGAATGCGACTTCGCGTCCATCTACCGTGAACTCCCAGGGCGAAATCGCGCGGGTGCGGGTGAGGGCGAATGCGATGCAGCGATGAGCGGCGAGGTCGGCCGGCCGCTTCGGCGTGCCGTTGCGCGCCAGATAATCAGGGCTCGCCACCACGACCATCTGCAGGGGCCGGCCCAGACGCGCGCCGATCATATCTTTTTCGAGAAGCTCGCCGATGCGCAGGCCGGCGTCGAAGCCCTCGGCGGCAATGTCGACGAAGCTGTCGTCGAAGATCAGATTGAGCCGCACTTCGGGATAAGCATCCATGAACGGCCGCATCAGCGGCTCGATCAGCAGCGGAGCGGCGATCCACGGCAGGCTGAGCCGCAGTGTTCCGGCGGGACGATCGCGGCTCTCGCGCAGAGCCGCACCAGCCGCCCAGATGTCTTCGGCTGCCGGGCGCACACGGTCGAGGTATTGGGCACCTGCTTCGGTCAAGCCAACGCTGCGGGTCGTGCGGTTGAGAAGCCGCACTCCCAGACGCTCCTCGAGCCCCTTGACGGCCTCGCTCAACGAGGCCGGAGCGACGCCGAGCTCGGCGGCGGCGCGGGTGAAGCTTTTGGCCTCTGCAACCCTGACGAAGGCGACGATGCCGCTGAACTGGTCGAGGCGCATTGTAAGGACTTTCCAAATAGCCCTGTCGAACTCTACGGGTTTTTCCGGCGAACAAAAAGCCTCATGTTGGGCTCGACGAATGCGCCTCGCTGTTGCGATGGCTCGAATAGTCAAGGAGACAGGACCATGACCAGGCTCGCTTCGCTCGCCGCAGGCGCTCTCTTGGCGGTGTCTGCCGCCTCAGCGAATGGCGGCCCGCAGGAAGACAGCAATATCCAACTCGTCAAGGACTACTACGCAGCCTACGCGACCGGGAACCCGGAGGCCGTGCGGCCCTTCCTCGCGCCCGACATCGTGTGGCGCATTCCCGGCCATCATCCGCTCGCCGGCGACAAGCGCGGGCCGGACGAGGTGGTCGCCTTCTTCCGTGGCTTGGCCGACGGCAAGTTCAAGGCCGAGCCGATCTTCTTCCAGGCGCAAGGCGACCTCGTCGTCGACATTCATCGCGGCTGGTCGAATGTCGGCTCAGGTCCCGAGATCGACCAGCTCTACGCGCTGATGTTTCGCATCAAGGACGGCAAGATCGCCGAGGCACAGAATTTTTTGACCGACATGTACCAGTCGGACGCCTTCCACTGGGCGCATTACCCGCTGAAGCCGTTGCCCGGCCGACTGGCCGGTGAGCGCTGAGAAGGTGGCTTTTCCGATTCGATTGCGCCCCGCTTCGCTCGAAACCAAGGGTGACTCCAATGCTCAAAACCCTCACACTTGCCGCAGCAATAACCGTGGCGCTCGCCGCCTCCAATGCCGTCGCCGCACCGCGCGTCAAGCGCGTCATTTTCGCCTCGCACGGTGAGCAGATCGTCGGCGAGCTCTATCTGCCAGAGGATCTGGACGCGGCGAAACCTCGGCCCGCCCTGGTCGTGACCGGCGCCTGGATGACGGTGAAGGAACAAATGCCGGCCCGCTACGCCCGCGAGATGGCCGATCGTGGGTTCGTCGCCTTGACCTTCGATTTTCGCGGCTGGGGTGAAAGCGGCGGCGTGCGCCGCCAGTACGAGGACCCCAACGCCAAGATCGCCGACATCGAAGCGGCGGCCGCATATCTCGCGACCCGGCCCGAGACCGATCAGGACCGCATCGGCGGGTTCGGGATTTGCGCCAGCTCCGGCTATATGGTCACCGCCGCGGCCGAAAACGCCGCGATCAAGTCGGTCGCCCTCGTTGCGCCCTGGTTGCAGGATGCCGAAGTGGTCGAGCAGACCTATGGCGGCAGGGACGGCATCGCCAGGCTTGAGGCCGCGGGCGACGCGGCCGCGGCCGAGTATCGCCGCACCGGCAGACAGGCGTTCTTGCCCGCCGCGAGCCTGACCGACGAGCGCGCGATCATGTTCAAGGTGCCTTATTACACCCAGCCCGATCGCGGCATGATCCCGGCCTGGCGCAATGAGGCCGATCCGGCCTTCTGGCGCGGCTGGCTGACGTTCGACGCGATCCAGGCGGCTCCGCGCCTGCATCAGCCCTTTCTGATGGTGCATAGCGAGGCGGCTGCCATCCCGCAGGGTGCGCACAAATTCTACGCGCGGCTGACCAGTTCCAAGCAGGAGCTGTGGCTCGACAAGGTCACTCAGTTCGATTTCTACGATCGTGCCGCGCCGGTGAAGGCGGCGAGCGATGCCGTCGCCGCGCACTTCCGCGCGACGCTGGGCGGTGCAGGGGAGGCGGGACAATGAGCCTCGTCACCCGGCGGCATATCTTCGCCTCAGCAGTGTCCGCGACGATGATTTCCGCTGTTTCGGCGCCCGCCTTGAGCGCCTCGGGAGATGCGTTGACGGCCGAAGACAGGATCGCGATCGCCGAGGCAATTTCCGGGATCGGCCTCTATGCCGACCTGCGTGAATGGGGCCGGGTCAAATCCTATTTTGCGGCCCGCGTTACGACCGACTATACGAGCCTTTTCGGCGGCGAGGTGGCGATCAGCGACCGCGACGCGCTGATCGCCCAATGGCAAGGGCTGCTGCCGGGCTTCGACGCCACCCAGCATCTCATCACCAACATCACTGTCGACGGCGGGGATAACAATGCGGTTGCACGCAGCCATGTCCGCGCAACCCACTGGATCGGCGCCCGGTTCTGGACGGTGGGCGCCAGCTATCTCCACCGGCTGGTGCGGACGCCGGAAGGTTGGCGCGTCAATGCCATCTCCATCCGCCCCTTGTACGAGTAGGGGGATCGAGCCGTGCTGGCCGCCGCTGCCGACCGGGCGAATGCGAAGGCTAAGTGAGCATTCGGATCTGCATGCCCAGCCGCATGGCGAGGTCGCTCGGAGTACCATCAAGGCGAATATGATCGGAATGTCGGGGCAGGCTTGGCGCATGCGGCATTAGTGCCGCCAACCGCGGAGACAAGACATGACCCTTTCACTGCAGGAGGTTTCGGATCGGCTTGAGATCGAACAGCTGTTTGTTCGCTATTGCTACGCCGTGGACGATCGCGACTGGGAAGCCTATCGGAAAATATTCACGCCCGATGCCGTGCTTGACGACATTGTAACAGGTGGAATCAGGAGCGGTGTGGATGAGCATGTTGCTTACATGAAGGGCGCCCTCTCGAAGATATTGATCTCGCAGCACGCCATTTCGACAATCCTTCTTGATCTCCGAGGGGATGAGGCCAGCGCGCGCGTGCATTGTTCATGCCCGATGGTGGTCGACCTCGGCGCAGGCAAAAAGCAGGTCTTCTTCCAAGGGCTCTGGTATCGCGACCGCGTCGTGCGCACGCCCGAGGGCTGGCAGATCAGTGAACTCGTCGAGGAAGGCTATTGGAATCATAATTTGCCGGAGGGGTTCGCGTTCTGATGTCTGTGACGCGCTGTACTGGATCCCCCACGGACGCTGTGTTCAGAACTGACAATTACTGGCGCAACACCGTGTTTTTGGTGCCTTCTTCGACCTGATCGATGACCAGCAGCTTGACCGGATCGGCGCCGACATTGGTCGCTTGATGCCACTGCCCGATCATCTCCACGATGAAGTCGCCGGTCTGATAGGTAGTGCTCTTGCCGGTCTCGACATTGGTGACCTGAAGCGTGCCGGCCTCGACATAGGCATAGCGGGGAAATGGATGCTTGTGGACCGGCAAGGTCGCGCCCGGCGCGATCTCATAGGCCGAGACCAGGACCTGCACGTCCTTCTGCGGCAGCGTGATCGGCTGGCCGGACGCAGTCTCGGTGCGGGAGGCAAGCGGCGATACGACGACCGGCGTGCCGCTGCTGTCCAGCGCCTGGGCAGCCCTTGCCGACAGCACTGCCGCGAGCAACAGCGTCGATGCCAAGATTTTTCGCATGATTCCCCCCACCGAGCTGCGTCAGCATTGCGCAGCAAGCATTGGCGCGCAAGCTTGTCTGTTCAGGAGCGCCTAGCCTGCTCTTCTGAACATGCCCGGCGTCATGCCCCGCGCGGCCCGGAACGTACGGGAAAGATGGCTCTGGTCGGCGAAACCTGCCGCCATGGCGGCGTCGGCGAGGCCAAATCCCTGTTCGATCAGCGCGCTCGCCCGGCGCAATCTCCGGTCACGGATATAGGCCGCCGGCGTGAGGCCGATCGCCTTGTTGAAGTCCCGGATGACCTGGAACCGGGTCACGCCAGCCGCGCCGGCAAGCCGCTGAAGGTCGAGTTGCGAGCCAAGCTCGCCCTCCACGAGTTCCCGGTAGAGCGAGAACCTGCGTCGCGATCCGGAGTGTTCAATCTCTTCGGCCTGGCCGGTCGGGTCGCCATGACCAACAATGAGCCGCTTCAGTGCACCGAGCAGGGATGTTTCGGACGTCACTGCGTCACGGGATGTCGAGCCCTGATGTGCTGCCATCAACGCTGCGGCGAGAGCGCAGTCTTCGATGATCGCGCGTGAAAAAACCGGAGCGCCATCCCGGCCCAACTCGCGGGCGATCGCCGTCATCAGCGGCACCGAAGGATAAAAGGTCCGGTAACCCCAGCCTTCATCCGCACCGCGTTCGCCGTCATGCCACTCCTCGGGGTTGACGACGGCAATGGCGCCTGCCGGGGCGAGAACGCTTTGGCGTCCGATGCGAATACGCTCGCAGCCGGAGGTGATCAGGGCGATCACATAGGTCGGGTGCGTGTGCAAGTCGTAACGGTGCCGGGTGAAGCGCGCCTCGAACAGGCCAAGGTCGGGAAAGCACGGATGGCGCCAGTATTTCCCGGTCTCTGCCGCTTGCACGTCTTTCGTCTTAGCCATGGTCAATCCGGTTCAAGACGCCTCTCGTCCGGCTTTTTATGGTGGCAGGATCAAACCACGCCGTCCTTTGCCGGCATGGAAGGAGGTATCATGCATAATGACCCCATCGCCGCGCTGACACCAGAGGTCGTAGGCTGGCGGCACCATATTCATGCCAATCCCGAGCTCGGATTCAAGGAGTACGAAACGGCACGTTTCGTTGCAGAGAAACTGCGCTCGTTCGGCGTCGACGAAGTCCATGAGGGGATCGGCAGCACCGGGGTCGTCGGTGTCTTGCGCAGCGGTAGCGGCGCGCGCGCCATCGGCCTTCGCGCCGAGCTGGACGCACTTCCGGTGCTGGAGAAAACCGGCGTGCCCTATGCTTCGAGGAGAGAGGGCGTGATGCACGCCTGCGGCCATGATGGCCACACCGCCATGCTGCTCGGCGCCGCCAAGTTGCTCGGTGAGTCGCGCAACTTCGACGGCACCGTCACTTTCGTCTTTCAGCCGGCCGAGGAAAACGAGGGCGGCAGTATGCGCATGATCGAAGACGGCCTGTTCAAACGCTTCCCGGTCGAGGCGGTCTATGCGGTCCACAACTGGCCGGGCGTCAGGCTGGGAACGATCGCCGCCCGCGTCGGACCGCAGATGGCGGCCGTCGACAATTTCGAGCTGACTTTCGAGGGTTTTGGCGCCCACGTCGCCATGCCGCAGCTCGGCGATGATCCGATCCTGGCCGCGGGCGCCTTCGTGCAAGCCGTCCAGCGCATTGTCAGCCGTTCGGTCGACCCACAATCCGCGCTGGTCGTCAGTCTCACGCAGATCCATGGCGGCAATGTCGGCAACATCGTGCCGGGCAAGGTCTGGCTGCAAGGCACCTGCCGCTTCTTCGAGCCCGGACTTTCCGACCACTGCGAGACGCTGATCGGCGAGATCGCACAAGGCATCGCCGCCGCGCATTCGCTCAGGGCAAGGCTCGATTACCGGAAGGGCTACCCGTCGCTGATCAACACGGCGGACGCGACGGCCCGCACCATCGAGGCGGCGGCATCCGTCGTCGGCCGGGAGAATGTCTTGACCGCGTTCAGCCCGAGCCTTGGCTGCGAGGATTTCGCTTTCATGATCCGCGACGCCGGCGGCTGCTACGCGTGGATCGGCGCCGGCGAGGTCGGCCCGGGGGAAGGCCTGCACGGCGACCGCTACGTCTTCAACGACGAGATCGTGCCGACGGTGATGCGCTACTACGTCAATCTGGTCGAGCAGACGCTTTCCGGGAAGGCGCCTGAGATGGGGTGAAGACCATTTGTCTGGAAGGCCGCCAATATTCCTAAGCCTCGGCGAGCCCATTCAACGCAGAGGACATATCCACCAGCTCAAGACCCGCTATCGCAGGGCAATAGCGGGCCTAGTCCTTCACAGCAGTTTTTCCGGCGTGATCGGCAACTCCCGGATTCGCTTGCCTGTAGCGTCGAAGACGGCATTGGCCACCGCTGCGGCAACGCCGGTGGCGCCGAGCTCGCCGATGCCCTTGCCGCCAATCGGGCTTGCATGCTCGTCCACCTCGTCGACGAAGTGGATTATGATATCGCCGGGAATGTCGGCGTTGACCGGAATGGCGACCCCGGAAAGGTTCTTCGACAGGAACCGTCCAAGCACTGGTTCGTGCCTGCTCTGCTCCATCGCCGCCATGCCCCATCCCCAGATGATGCCGCCCGTCATCTGGCTGCGTGCGGTGCGGGGATTGACGATACGGCCGGCGCTGTAGCTGCCGATCGCGCGACGAAGCCTGAGCAGGCCGAGCCCCGGATCGACGCCGACCTCCATGAAGATCGCGCCGAAAGTGCGCATCGCAAGGCCTTTGCCATACTGCGCCGGATCGAACGAGCCGGAGCCGATGATCTCGCCGATGTCGGTATGACTCATCACGTCGGCGATCGTCTGACCGCCGGCAGCGCCCCTGCGGCGAATATGGCCGTTTTGCATCTCCACTTCGTCCGGCAGCAGATTGGCAAGACGGGCAAGCTGCGAACGTGCATCTTCGGCGGCGGCGAGCACTGCCGCGCCTACCCCCATCGTCGATGATGAGCCATAGGTCGGCCCCGCCTCCGGCAGCTGTGTATCGCCCATTTCCAAGCCCACCTTCTCCATCGGCAGGCCCAGCACGTCCGCCGCGATCTGCGGAAAGATGGTGAGTGTTCCGGTTCCTATGTCCTGGGTGCCGGTGCGGATGAGCACCGTGCCGTCCCTGCGCAACCTGACTTCGGCCGCAGGTGTCGGGTTGCGAAAACAGCCCATGCTGCAGGTCGCCATGCCATAGCCGATCAGCCAATCGCCATCGCGTTGCGGATTGCGCGGCCGCTCGCGCCAGCCGAACAGGCGGGCGCCTTCCTCATAAGCTTCGCGCAGCTTCTTTGACGACCAGGGCTGGCCCGTTGCCGGATCCGTATCCGCATGGTTGACCAGACGCAGGTCGAGCGGATCGATGCCGAGGCGGTGAGCGAGCTCGTCCATCGCGCTTTCGAGCGCCCAGGTGCCCGGACCCTCGACCGGCGCGCGCATCGGCGTCGGCATGGCGACGTTTGCGCGCTCCACGCGCTGGCTGAGACGCATGGCCGGCGTGGCGTAGAGACCCTTCGAGGCTTCGGTGGCGAACTCGACGAAATCGTCGCTCACGGTGGTCAGGTTGACCACGTCCTGTTGCACGGCGGTCAGCTTGCCCGACCTGTCCGCTGCCAGCACGATCTTCTGTGCCATGCGCGGCTGGTAACCGAGGCAGGAATAGGCATCGGCACGGCTGAGCGCCAGCCTGACCGGCCGCTCCATAATACGCGCCGCGGCGGCGGCCAGCACCTGATGCGGCCAGATCCACCCCTTGCCGCCGAAGCCGCCGCCGGTATGGCGGGAAATCACGCGGACCTTCTCGGCCGGCATATTCATGCGGGCGGCAAGCACCTGGCGGACACCATAGACGTGCTGCGTGGCGTCGTGCAGCGTCAGCTCTCCGTCGTTCCACTCGGCGAGCGTTGCCGAGGGCTCCATGGCGTTGTGATGGCGCGACGGTTGCAGGTAGACGGCTTCGACCGTGGCGGCCGCTTTCGCAATCCCGCCGTCGACATCACCTTTCGAAAACGTCGGCTCCAGGAACAGAAAGCCGCTCTCCCTTGGCTCGACAGCAGCCTTGTCGATGGCGGTCCACTCCGGCCGTGTCGGCAACTCCGGCTCGGCGAACTGGTAGCGCAACGCGACGCGGCGGGCTCCGGCCTCCGCCGCCTCCAACGTCTCGCCCAGCACAATGGCAAGCGGCTGGCCCTCGTGACGTATCTCGTCGCTCTGCATGGGCATGAAGCTCTGCGCCGCCGGCGGTCCTTCGGCCTGTTGCATGTCCGTATCGGGTTCGGCCCTTGGCGATGCGAACTGGCCGAATTTGGGCATGTCCTCATGCGTGAGCACACGCACGACACCTTCCTCGGCGAGCGCGTCGTCGACAATGATCGACGTCACGCGGCCGACGGGAACGGGCGCGGTCACCAGCACTGCATAGAGCAGATCGGGGGTGGAATAGTCGGCCGCATAGCGGGCGCGGCCGGTAACCTTGACGCCGCCGTCGGGGCGGGCAACTGGCTGGCTGATCGTCATGACGGCATCCTCGCTGCTTTTTCGATCGCCCGCAAAGCGGCGGTCTTGGCCAGTTCGACCTTGTAGGCGTTCTGCGATAAGGGACGCGCTTCGGCGAAGGATTGCGCGATGGCGGCGCTCAGGGCCTCGCGATCGCCGATTTCGGCACCGGCGAGCCGCTCCTCGGCGGCGCTCAGGCGCCACGGCCGCAACGCGACGGAACCCAGCGCCAGGCCAGCCCGACGGATGGTTCGGCCGTCCATCTCCAGCACCGCGGCGGCGGAGACGATGGCATATTCGTAGGATTCGCGCTCGCGTACCTTTAGATAGGCCGATCGCGGCGCCGGTGCCGGCAGCTCGATTGCCGTGACCAGTTCGCCTTGCTGCAACACATTGTCTGCCTCGGGCCGCGAGTCGGGAAGCAGGTGGAATTCCGCTGCCGGAATGCGCCGGCCGCCGCTGCGGTGCGCGGTGACGATGACCGCATCAAGTGCTGCCAGCGCCACCGCCGGGTCGGATGGCTGGGTGGCGACGCAATCCTCGGTCCAGCCGAATATTGCGTGATTGTCGTTGATGCCATGCAATGCCGAGCAGCCGGAGCCGAGCTCACGTTTGTTGCATGGCAGCTGCTCTTCGGCGCGGAAATAAGCGCAGCGTGTCTTCTGCAGCAGATTGCCGCCTATCGTTGCGAGGTTTCTCAACTGCGGCGACGCCGCGTTGAGGATCGCCTGGCTCAATACGGGATAGTCGCGCATCACCAGCGCATGCTGCGCGACATCGTTGAGATGCGTCAGCGCGCCGATCTTCAAGCCGCTGCCGGGCAGTGCCTCGATCTGATCCAGCCCATCCAGGCGGGAGATGTCGATGATCCGCGTCGGCTCGGCAATTCCAAGGCGCAGCCAGTTGAGCAATTCGGTGCCGCCGGCGAGAAAGGCGCTGTCCGGCGCTGCACCGGCCGCGATCGTTTCGCCCAGGCTATCGGCGCGCGCATAGACGAATGGGGTCATTGGGCTGCCCTCCCAGCCGCTGCGCGCACCGCCTCGACGATCTGCGGATAGGCCGAGCAGCGGCACAAATTGCCGCTCATCCACTCGCGGATCTCCGCGTCGGAGCCGGTATGCCCTTCCTCGATCAGCGCCGCCGCCGACATCACCTGTCCGGGCGTGCAGAATCCGCACTGGAAACCATCATGATCGATGAACGCCTGCTGCACGGGATGAAGCGCATCGCCGTTTGCCAGGCCTTCGATCGTCGTGACCTCGCGTCCGTCGGCGGACACGGCAAATATCATGCAGGCATTCACACGCCGTCCGTCGAGATGCACGGTGCAGGCGCCGCACTCGCCGAAATTGCATCCCTTTTTCGTTCCGGTCAGATGAAGCCGCTCGCGCAACAGGTCGAGCAGCGTGACGCGGGGATCGAGATCGGAAAGGGTGTGGTCCTCTCCGTTCACCCGCAACCTCAGTAGGTGCCGATCGTGGAAGTTCATTGGGGGTACCTCGAGTGCACATGCCGTCCTAGCCACATGGACTCGTCCAGCAAGCAGCCGCCCACCTTCGAGGCGAAATAGGGCGGTGGATTTCGGGGGAAAGGCGCTGCCGGTCCCGGAAGGCAAAAAACGCGTGCGTTTGAGATCCGCAGCGGAAAGGCTCCGAATGCCGCGCCGCCGGAAATCGGGGCCGCCGCCTCCGTCGTCGGCCGAGAGAGCGTTTCGACCGAGTTCATGCCGAGCCTCGGCTGCGAGGATTTCGACTTCATGACCAGCGAGGCGGGCGGCTGGCGCCGGCGAGGTCGGCCCCGGCGAAGGCCTGCTGCGTAGCGCGCCAACGCCGCAAAAAGTGCACTGTCACCGCAATTCCTGGAGCGGCTTTTCAGCCGAAACGGTTCACGCGGAAGCTATTAAGCATGGGATGCGGGTTGCTGGAGGCGATCTCCCTCGCAAGCAACTCACCAGCGATGAGTCCGAGCGTGGCGCCGCTGTGGCTGAAGGCGACGTATACGCCGGTGACAGCCTCGACGGCGCCAAGCACAGGCTCGCCATCGCCGGGGATCGGCTTCGGGCCGACGGCATAGCCGTTGAGTTGGAGCCGGGGATTGCCGTCGAGCACGGCACTGGCTTCGTCGAGTAGCCTTAGGACGGTTTCATCACGAATGGTGTAGGAGCCGTCGGGATTGACGACGACTTCCTCTTCCGACCATGCCGAGTCCAAGACCAGTGCGCCGTCGGGCGTTGGACGCACGGCCACGCGCGGCGTGTTCAGCACCGCGCGGAGAGCGATCTTGATCGGTCTGGTCTTTACGAGCAATGAGATCGGCGTGGCGTCGGGCAGATGAACGCCAATTTCGGCGAGCATGGCAGGCGTGGCGGGCCCAACGGCAAGTAGCACCGCATCGGCGTCAATCAGCTGCCCCCCGGCAGTGACGACGCCACGCGCGCGACCACCTGTGGCATCGATCCGCACGCGCCCGGCGTCCTGAAGGAGCTTGCCGCCGCGGGAGCGGAATTCATTGAGCAGCAGATCGATCAGGGAGGGCAGGTCAACCCATCCTTCGCCAGGATTGAAGATGGCGCCCTGCGGGGTGATTGCATTGGCATTGACGCCGGGCGTCACTGCGCCGACTTCGGCGGGGCCGAGCAGAAGCGCGTCATAACCGATATCCTGCTCCAGCTGCCAGATCGACGCGATCTGGTTCGCCTCATCATCCGCATCCCAGGTGAGGCCTCCGTCAAAGCGAAGCCACGACGCGGTTTCCGGCCTTGTGGCGGCCAGGGTCCGATAACGGTCGATACCCGCAAGCCTCAAGCGGTGATAGGCGGTGTCCGCGCGTCGCGCTGAGTTCAGCCAGGAAAGTGAACGGCCGGATGCACCGTTGGCCGGCGCGCCGTCGTTGACAATGGTTACATCAAAGCCAAGACGAGCGAGGTGCAACGCGGACGAGATGCCGAAGATGCCTGCGCCGACAACGACGACATGGCGCGACTTTGGGGATGCAGTCATAGAGAAATCCTTCTGCGCAGAAGACGGGCTGGGAGTTGCTAGATCGCTGCAGAGCGCGGCGGAACTAGTAGTCCGTTAGCTTCTTCATGTAGCGCCGGCCCTCAAGCATCGGCCGGCCGCGCAGACCGGCCAGCTCGTAGGCAAAACGCCATAGAGTGTCGAAGAAGACCAGGGGTACGAGATAGGGTTTTATGTGATTGGACATACCGCTGAGGTCGAGTTCCGCTCCATCGAGCACCAGGGTGTTTTCCCGGCTGCCGTACTTGAAAAGGAAGTCGCAGGCGCGTTCCGCGAGGCGCCTCGTTTCGTCCAAGCCCAACATCACGACGAAGCCGGCATCCTTGTCCACCACCTCAAAGGGGCCATGGAAAAACTCGTTGGCGTGTATGGCCTGCGAGTCGTACCACTGCATCTCCATCAACACGCAGATGGCGTAGGAATAGGCCGCGCCATAGCTGGCACCGCTGGCAAGTGTGTAGATCGCCTTGCGCGGCGCGAAACGGGGTGCAAAGGCCCGAAACCGGTCGGCATAGATCCGGTGCGCACTATCGATGGCCGGGCGAAGATGGCTCAGGCTCATCAGCAGGTCGGCGGTTAGCTTGGCATTCTCCCGAGCATCGATCAGGCCAGCGAGCAACATGTAGAGCACGCCGTAATTGCTGTAGGCCGCATCGATTGCTTTGCCCGTCGTGTAGGATGCCTGGTAGGCCACCGGGTGGTCGACCGCCCGCGCGAGGGGCGATGTTTGGTCGAGTGTCATGGCGATTGTCGTTGCGCCTCGGTGTTTTGCATGATTGGCCGCCCGCACGGTCTCCGTGGTGGTTCCTGTCTGCGAGCAAAGGACAACGAGGGTGTCAGGCCCCAACCGCTTCGGATCTCGGCAGACGAACTCATCCGCGTTGTAGATGTCGCAGGGGAATGCGCCACTGTAGCGGTCGACGAAGTACTTGCCTGCCATCATGATTGAGAGCGAGCCGCCGCACGCCACGAGAAATAGGTGCGAAAAGTGCCTGCCCGCCGTAGCGGTCAGAGCGCGTTCTATGTCGGCGGGCAGGGCGGAAATCATGAGCTTCCTCATCTCGTTGGCAAAGCTTGGGCCGGGGTCACAATTGACAGACAGTGGTGATTGTGCGAACGTTATCACATTCTTTAAACTGAAAGTCATGCAATGGTCAAGATTGCCGCGATGGGCGATAACGTGGTCGATTGTTATCTTGCTCGCGGCGAGATGTTTCCCGGAGGAAATTGCCTCAATGTCTCGGTCTATGTGAGCCGCTTCGGCGGGCAGTCGGCCTATGTTGGAGCGATCGGCAAAGACCGGGCCGGGGACCTGATCTGCACTGCACTGGCGTCGGAACGCGTGGACGTCACCCGATTGCGTCGCCTCGAAGGGTCGACCGCCTACTGCCTCATAGGTCACCGAAACGCTGATCGGATTTTCCTGGACTTCGACCTCGGCGTCTCGATGTTCACGCCAACGCAAGAAGATCTGGATTTTCTCTCGGGCTTTCAGGCCGTCCACATCGGCCAATCCAGCGGGTTAGACCCGTGGGTTGCCGCGGTATCGAGTAAATCCCTGTTATCTTACGATTTTTCTACACGGCGGGAGCCGGGGCACCGGCGCGAGATTGGGCGCTATTGCTATCTGGCCTCCGTCTCGGGCGACGGTCTCAACGACGATAAATTGGCTGCAATCGTATCCGAACTGCTTGCATGTGGTTCAAAATGGGTTCTGGTGACTCGAGGTCGAGCTGGCGCGGTGCTTCACAGCGACACCGTCTCCTACAGCACCCCGGCGCGGCTGATCGAACCCGTCGACACCTTGGGCGCGGGCGACACCTTCATCGCCAGAACGCTATTCGGCCTGCTCAGGGAAGAGGCGCCTCAGGACATCCTCGGTCATGCCGCGGAGGCAGCGGCCGCTACCTGCCGGTACTACGGGGCGATTGGCCATGCGACAGCAATCGACATAGGGAAGATGACGCCGGAGATCCTCCGAGGAACTCGGCACGTGCAATACGGAAAAACCGTCTAGGCGCGAAATTCTCCGGAACAATTGACGCGAGAAATGGACAATGCTAAATGAAGTGATAACGTTCTCATTCATACTGAGCGCCGCCTAAGAGCGTTTTGATGGATGAGACGTCGAGTGGGATCGCAGGCCGGTTTGGCCAATCGTAAGAGGAGAAGACATGCAAACGAATTCGAGCAGGCGCCAACTGGTGAAATCCGGTCTGGCGCTGACTATCGCGCTGGTGACAGGACTTGGCACGTTGGCCTCGTCAACACAGGCAAAAGCGGCCGACAACCCCTACAACCTCATCGACCCGACGGTGATCAGCGTCGGAACCATGGGCGATGCGAAACCCTACGTCTTCACCGACGCCAACGGTAACTTCACGGGCTTCGACGCTGAACTCTTCCGCGACGTAGCGCGCCGGCTCGGGTTCAAGGAAGAGCAGGTCGTTTTCACCGGCCAGGAATTCTCGGCGCTGCTGCCATCCGTCGCCAACGGCCGCTTCGACGTCGCTGTCGCCGCCATTGGCACGACCGCGGAGCGCAAGAAGACCGTGGATTTTGGCGACAGCTATCTCGCCGGCTACCTGTCGATCATTTCGGCTGATCCGGCTCTGACGAGCAATGAGAGCACCGCCGGAAAGCGCATCGGCGTGATCCAGGGAACGCTGCAGGAAATCTATGCCGAGAAGAATCTGAAGGGCGACATCGTCAAATTCCCCGACAACAACACCGCGGTGGCGGCGCTGAACAACGGCACGATCGATGGCCATTTCACCGACTATGAGTCGGCCAAGCAGTATGTAGAACGCTATAAGAACCTGAAGATAACAATGAACGTGCCGTCCTTCGATGCGCCCGCCGGGTTTGTTGTCAAGAAAGGCAACGACGCCTTCCGCGAGGCGCTGAACAAGGCGCTGCGCGAGGCCATGGACGACGGCACCTGGAAGCGGCTGCACGAAAAATGGTTCCCTGGCACCCCGATGCCGAATCAATATCTGCCGAAGAAGTAAATTCGCGCGACTTCGTTATAATTTTTTCCGGCCGGGCCCGTGAGCAACGGTGCCCGGCCGAGTTATAGATGGACTTGATATGAGCTGGTTCGATACCTTCTCGCGCAGCTTCCTTGATTTCCAGGCGATGGCAGAAGTTCTGCCAAACATGGTCATGGTCGGCCTCAAGAACACCCTGATCCTGGCCCTTGCCTCGACGTTTTTCGGGACGCTGATCGGTATCGTCCTCGCCGTCATGGGGATTTCCGAAAACCGGCCGCTGAAACTCCTTGCCCGGGTCTACACCGATATCTTTCGCGGGCTTCCCGCCATTGTCACGATCCTGATTATTGGCCAAGGCTTCGCGCGGTTGGGCCGAGATCTGTTCGGTCCATCGCCTTATCCGCTGGGCATTCTGGCACTCAGCCTGATTGCCGGCGCCTACATCGGAGAGATTTTTCGCGCCGGCATTCAGAGCGTCGAGCGTGGTCAGATCGACGCCACCCGCACTCTCGGAATGACGTATGGCCAAGGCATGCGCCTGGTGGTGATCCCGCAAGGCATCCGCCGCGTCCTGCCTGCACTGGTCAACCAGTTCATCGGCAACGTCAAGGATTCCAGCCTGGTCTATTTCCTTGGCCTTCTCGCCTCCGAACGCGAACTGTTCCGCGTCGGCCAAGACCAGGCCGTGCTGACCGGCAACTTGTCACCGCTCTTGCTGGCCGGCGTGTTCTATCTCGTGATCACGGTGCCGCTGACCCACCTCGTCAATTACATCGACGCTCGCATGCGCGTCGGCAAACGTATCACCGCTGTGCAGAGCGGCCTCAAGGAAGTCGCCGAGCTTGCCGAAGCCGTCGTGCCGGGCGCAGCGAAGTTGCCCGCAGCGGCGCCCACGCGCTTCAAGGGCGGTGGCATTGAGGTCAAGAATATCGATATGGCCTACGGCGCCGTCCAAGTTCTTCATGACGTTAGTCTGAAAGTGGAGCCCGGGACCGTCACCTGCCTCATCGGGCCGTCCGGCTCGGGCAAGTCGACCTTGCTGCGTTGCCTCAACCGCCTCGTAGAGTGTCGAGCCGGTGACATTCTACTTGATGGCGAAAGCATCTACAAACAGACCCCTGACCAACTCCGGCGGCGCGTCGGCATGGTTTTCCAGCAGTTCAATCTGTTCCCCGACCGCAGCGCGCTCGCCAACATCACCCTGGCGCTGCGCAAAGTAAAACGCATGTCGCGCGAGGAGGCTGAGGGCGCGGCCTTAGCGAGGCTGCATGAAGTCGGACTGCTGGAGCGCAAAGACCATCGGCCGGCCAATCTCTCGGGTGGGCAACAGCAGCGGGTAGCCATCGCGCGCGCCCTGGCCCTCGAACCCGAGGTTATGCTGTTCGACGAAGTCACCAGTGCGCTAGACCCTGAATTGGTCAAAGGTGTCCTGAACTTGATGGCCGATCTCGGTCGGGGCGGGATGACGATGGTGGTCGTTACGCACGAGATGAACTTCGCTCGCAAAGTCGCGAACCAAGTCGTATTCATGGACGAGGGCCGAATCGTCGAGGCAGGACGACCAGAGGACCTTTTCGACAATCCGCAGAGTCCACGTCTTCGGCGCTTTCTGTCAGAGGTGCTGTGATTGCAATGGTGTGCGCAACGGCGGGTGCTGCGGTGTTCGGCCTTGCGGGGCGGGCTTAACTGCCGCTAGGTCGCCGTCACAACGCGCGCATGGGCGGCGGGGCTTGCTGAGTGACCCAAAGATCGTCGAAAAACGCAACTATCATAGAGGTCGCTCGCCGGGCCGGGGTGAGTTCCGCCACCGCGGGGCGTGTGCTTGGTGACTACGGCTATAGCAGCCCCGAGGTTCAGGAGAAGGTGCGCGCCGCAGCAGTTGCGCTGGGCTACCGCCCCAATCGCCTGGCCAAAGGTCTGATCACTGGTAAGACGCAGACTATCGGAGTTGTAGTCGGCGACATCGAAAGCCCATTCTACGCGAGCGTGCTGCGCGGAATAGGGGATGTCGCGCGCCGTGGCGGCTTCGGGGTTATCGTTACGAATAGTGACGAAAATGCCGAACTCGAGCGAGAGGCCGTGCAGCTGCTGTTGGAAAAGCAGGTCGACGGGTTGATCGTCTCATCGACCTTCGTGGACAAGCCGGATCATCTTCGTGAGGCAGTCGCGGCCCGCTGTCCCGTCGTGCAGTTCGATCGCATCGTGGCGGGCCTGGAAACCGATTCGGTCGTGGTCGACAACGTTTCTGTAACGCGTAGCAGCATCGCGGCCATGATCGCCGCCGGACACAGCCGCATCGGAATATTGGCGGAACTCGGGCCGGGCCAACGCTATGATGTTGGCTCCTTTGTGGCGAACGTTGATCTCTCCAGCTCGGATGTTCGCTACCATCATCCAAGCTGGCAACGGTTGCTGGGTTATCTCGAAGCCCATCGTGCCGCAGGCATCGAACCGGATCTGCGGTTAATCCGCCGCGTGGCGGTCTATTCTAGCGAGGCAGCGCGCAAGGAGGCGCTCGATCTGCTGACAATGCGCGATGCACCGTCCGCTCTGTTTACTGCCGATGGTGTGATGTCGACAGGCGTCCTGGAGGCGACTTCCGCACTGAAGCTTGCGATTCCAGGCGACGTTTCGCTGCTTTGCTTCGACGATCTCGACTGGATGCAGTTCGTGGCCCAAGGTATCACAGCCATCGCGCAGCCAGCGCATTTGATCGGGGCGGCGGCGGCGGAGCTTCTCTTGAAGAGGCTAGCGGAGGCCACGATACCTTTCGAGCACAGTGTCCTCGCGGCCCGCCTGGTGGAGCGTAATTCGATAGCGGCCCATCTCAACCGCGAGGCCGTCTGATCCGGCAGCGACGATGCTCCGGGCTGCGGTTGAAGCTGAAGCCGAAATTGCCTCTGAAAGCGACGTTGCCGCTTCCGCGGCCGAACACGACCCGGGCCTTTGTGGGGCGCTGATAATACAGAACCTGGCTCTGCGAGTCGCAGATCGACGCGCCGTCGCGCCACCCGATGCGGTCGAGCAGCTCCGGTATTTCAGCGGTGGCGATCACCTGGCTGGCAACGACGTCGGACGGGGCTGCCACTGTCGGCTGTCGCAAACGAAGCGTCGCCACGTTCAAGCTCCCTGGGCGTCGATAATCGAGCTGGCATGGAACGAGTTAGAGCGGACGTCAGCCGATGTCCGCTCTTCAGCAAAACAGCCATAGAAAGCTGCCTGGCTCACGACTTGAACTGGCTAGGATTTGTCGATGACGGCGGAGCCGTTTCTCGAGCCCCCGGACAGGCCAGGTCCTGGTCGTTGATGCTCGTGAAACAGTTGTCCAATTATCCCCCGGCAAGACGCGGCAGCAGGAAGATTTCAGCGCCTTTGGGCAATTCCTTCGACCAGGTGTCGCGGTAGATCGTCCCGTCGATGGCGACGGCGATGCCACGGTCAATCAAGGGCTCGAGGCCGGGATACTGCTCAGCGAGCTTCCTGAACAGCTCCCTTATGTCCTTGGCCTCTATCTCGACCTTGTTCTTGCCTCCGGCGGCCGCGCCAAGCGATCCCCAGAGCGTCACTTCGACCATCAGCCTCCCCGTTCCGCCTCGATCGCCGCCAGGATGCGCGGCGGCGACATCGGAATATGCGTCATCCGCACGCCCGCGGCGTTCGACACCGCATTGGCAATCGCCGCCAGCGGCGGCACGATCGAGGTCTCGCCGACGCCGCGCACCCCGTAAGGGTGGTTGGGGTTGGGGATCTCGAGGATCTGCGTGTCGATCATCGGCAGGTCCGAGCAGACCGGGATGCGGTAGTCGAGGAAGCCGGGGTTCTGAAGCCTCCCGTCCTTGCCGTAAATATACTCCTCGTTGAGCGCCCAGCCGATGCCTTGCGCGGCACCGCCCTGGTACTGTCCCTCCACATAGGTCGGGTGCACCGCCTTGCCGGCGTCCTGGACGACGGTGTAGCGCAGCACCCTCGTGGCGCCGGTCTCGGGATCGACCTCGATATCGCAGATATGGGTGGCGAATGAGACGCCCGCGCCGTCGGCGACGAGCTCGCTGTGGCCGGCGATCGGTCCGCCGGTCTTTCCCGACGCGCCCGCGATCTCCTTCAGCGACAGCTGCCCAAGATTGCCATGCTTCTCGCCTTTGGCAGTGGCGTGGCCCTTTTCCCAGACCACGTCGTCGACGGAAATGTCCCACATCTGCGCGGCGCGTTCCCGCAGGATCTTGATCGCGTTGCGGGCGGCCGAGATCGTCGCCATGGAGGACGAGAAGGTGCCCCGGCTTCCGTCCGTCATGTCGTTGTAACCGAGGCTGGAAGTATCGGCGACCACCGCCTTGACCTGCTCATAGGGGATGCCGAGTTCCTCCGCCGCCACCAGCGACAGCGAGGCGCGCGAGCCGCCGACGTCCACGGTTCCGACGGCAAGTGAGACCGAGCCGTCCATGCCGATGTTGAGGTCCGTGCAGGTCTGGCCGCCGAAGTTGAACCAGAAGCCGCAAGCCATGCCGCGGCCCTGGTTCTTGCCGAGTGGCGCCTTCATGTGCGGATGGCTCTTCACCGCCTCGAGCGTCGGGCCGATGCCGATCGGCCCGTACACCGGGCCGTAGGAGGATCTGGTGCCTTCCTGGGCGGCGTTCCTGATCCGGAACTCGACCGCGTCCATGCCGATCTCCTTGGCCAGCTCGTCGATCGCGCTTTCCACCGCGAAGGCCGCCATCGGCGCCGACGGCGCACGATAGGCCGCAGTCTTCGGCCGGTTGACCAGCACTTCGAAGCCGACCGTCTTGACGTTCTCGAGATTGTAGCAGGCAAACGCGGTCATGGCGCCGATCTCGGCCCACATGCCGGCATAGGGGCCGCAGGAATAGCGCAAGGTCGCCTCGGCGGCGGTGATCGTGCCGTCCTTGCGGGCGCCGATCCTGACGTCGATCGAGGTGGCACTTGTCGGCCCCGAGGCGCGGAACACCTCATCGCGCGTCATGACCAGCTTGACCGGCCGGCCGGCCTTGCGCGACAGCGCCAGCGCGACCGGCTCGGCCCAGACATGGGTCTTGCCGCCGAAGCCGCCGCCGATCTCCGACGAGGTGACGCGCAGCTTCGAGGCTTCCATGCCAAGCAGTTGCGCGCAGTGCTGGCGGTAGACGAAATGCCCCTGCGTGCAGACCCAGAGGTCGGCGGTGCCGTCGGAGCTGACATTGGCCACGCAGGCATGCGGCTCGATATAGCCCTGGTGCGTCTGCTCGGTCTTGAACGAGCGTTCGACGATGAAATCGGCATGGCCGAAGCCCTCATGGACATCGCCATGGCCGTACTGCGTGCGCTTGGTGACGTTGGACGGCTTGACGGGCTTTTCCTCTAGGCCCTCGGTGAAGATGGTGTCGTTGAGCACGGGGGCCGTGTGCTTCATCGCCTCGTCGACATCAGTCACATGCGGCAGTACCTCGTAGTCGACCTCGATCAGCTTCAGCGCCTGCCTGGCGGTGCGGGCGTCGACCGCGGCCACCGCGGCCACCGCATGGCCGTCATAGAGCGCCTTGTTGCGCGCCATGCAATTGTCGAGGATGTCGTACATGGCGGCATCGCCATCGGTGAGGTCGGGCAGGTCGGCCGCGGTGATCACCGCCTTCACGCCGGGAAGCTTCTCGGCCTTCGAGGTATCGATCTTCCTGATCGTCGCGTGCGCGTGCGGGCTTCTCAGAACACGCCCGACCAGCTGGCCGGCCATGTTGAAGTCCGCGCCGTAGCGGGCGCGGCCAGTCACCTTGTCGACGCCGTCCGGACGAATGGGTCGCGTGCCGACGGATGCGAAGTTGCGAGCCGAATAACGCGGGTCGAAATTCATCGTGATGCTCCCTTCATCACGCTGGCGGCGTCCTGAACGGCACGCACGATCTTGTCATAGCCGGTGCAGCGGCAGAGGTTTCCGGCGAGGCCGAAGCGGATTTCCTCCTCGGTCGGATCAGGGTTCTTGGCCAAAAGGTCCTTCGCCGCGATCAGGAAGCCCGGCGTGCAGATGCCGCATTGCAGCGCTGCGTGCTCGAGGAACTTCTGCTGAAGCGGATGCAGTTTGTCGCCATGCGCCATGCCCTCGATGGTCTCGACGCGCCGGCCTTCAGCCTCCGGGCCAAGCACCAGGCACGAGCACACCAGCCGGTCGTCGAGGATGATGCTGCACGCTCCGCAGTCGCCGGTGCCGCAGCCTTCCTTGGCGCCCGTCAGCCCGAGGCGGTCGCGCAGCACATCGAGCAGCGTCTCGTCCGGTTGGCAAAGGTACTCGACGTTGTCGCCGTTGATTGTCGTTGAGACTGCTACACCAGCCATCACTTGCCTCCTGCCCGTGCATAGGCGGTCGTGGCGGCCCGCTTGGCCAGCACACCCGCAACCTTCCTTCTGAATTCGACGGTCCCGCGCTTGTCGTCGATGGGACGGCAGGACCCCGAGCAGACCTTGGCGAGCCGCTCCAGGGTGGCTTGGTCCAGTTTCGTGCCGATGAGGACCTGGGCGGCCTCTTCGACCAGAAGCACCGTCGGCGCCACGGCGCCCAGCGCCACGCGGGCCGATTTGACGACACCTCTCTCATCGAGCGTCAAATTCACGCCGGCGCTGACCACCGCGATATCCATCTCCGTACGTGGAATAAAACGCAGATACGCATCGCCCGAGCCCGGTGGGCGCTTGTCGAGCAGGATCGCCTCGATGATTTCGCCTTTGGCCAAGGACGTCTTGCCTGGCCCGGTCGGCACGCTCTCCACGGGAATCGTTCGCCTACCCGCGGGCCCGACAACCGATGCCTTGGCACCGGCCGCCACCAACGCTGGCACGCTGTCGGCAGCCGGCGAGGCGTTGCAGAGATTGCCGACGATGGTGCAGCGTCCCTGCACCTGTTTCGAGCCGATCAGCTTGGCTGCTTCGACGACGCCGGGCCATGCCTTCTTCAGGGCAGCGCTCTCTCCCAAGACGGCGCAGGGGACTGCAGCACCTATGCTGAAACCCTCAGCTGTTTCCCTGATCTCGCTGAGCCCGCCGATCGCCTTGATGTCGACGATCAGGTCGGGTTCGATGAAGCCGCCCTTCATTCTCACCAGCAGGTCGCTGCCTCCGGCGAGAATCGCGGCCGTGCCGGCCGACCCGGCCAACAGGCCGACTGCATCTTCTATTGAATGCGGACGCTCGTAGCGCATCGTGTCTCCCTGGTCATCACGATTCAACGACCCGTTATAAAGCGTCCCCTCAGAATGGCCATCCGGTTCTGCATTGCGGCATCGAACCAGGCGCAGCAAAAATCCAGTACCAAATAATAGCACACCCGACGGCCTGACGGGGGCGGTTCCGGTGCTGGAGCCGACCGGTTCAGAGACACAGGTCTTTACCAGGCTCGGCGAGGACGCAATTGACGCCATATCCTAGGACCGGCTCGCAGTCCGACCGGGTCAAGAGGTGAGGTTGCGGATCGATCCGCGCCGTGGCCACATCTTTGACAGGCAAAGTGGCGCACGCATATGCGGAGTGAAACCGCGGCTGACTTCCATAATGCCGCGGCACGTGTCGCTCCCGTGACACGTGGATGAGGGGAGCAATGTAACGACCGGCTCTCAGGCGCTTCAAGCTATATCCTTCAAAGTGTCCAGCGGCCCTTTCAGGGCAGACCTGGGTTGGATCAACTCTGGCGCAATCAGAAAAGTTTGCGGCGCCGTCGGCGGTTCATCGATCAGCTGGAACGCCTTGGCAATCATCGCCTCAACATTCTGCCGCACCATGAGTACAGGGAAGGGCAGGAAGGAGCCGAATGGGTCATAGTCGTAGCAACCGACGACAAGCTCACTAAACATCTCCGCCGGCCGGCCCGCCATGAAACGCAGCAGACCTTCCATATTGATCGACGAATTGATGAACAGAGCGCGCGGCAGCTTGCCATGGCGTTGGCAAAACGCCTCGAAGGCCCGCAATGTTATGTCGGGCGAATAGCCGGAGGACTGTACACCGTCATCAGGGTCGTCGCCCAACAGGGCCTTTTTTGTCGCGTGGAAGGCGGCGATGCGTTCGCGGCTGGCGTGGTCGTTGCGGCCGCCAAAAAGAAACAGCTCGTCCGGCCGCAGAGGGTCATCATTGCCGAAGTGGCGGATGATTGCCTCCGTCAACATCCGCGCGCCCTCATAGTTGTCGCTGATCACCGAATGCGCCTTTGCTCCCGGTAGGTCGATATTGATATGCCTTAGTCCCGCCGACTCGCAGACCTCGTGCACGCCGTCCGGATCGGTGGCGCCGACTATGAAGAGCTGGTCGATTGAATAGGAGATCAGCGTCTCCGCGGTCCGCCGTTCCTCTTCCGGATCGCGGCTGGCACTGACCACGACCGGGCATTGACCGCGGCTGCGCACATGTCCCTCAAATGTCTGCGCCATGGAGGAGAAGTAGCGATTGTCGTGGACGGGCAGCATCAGGCCGACCAGGCCCGATCGTGAGCGTCGCAAACCCCGCGCCTGGAGGTTGGTGGTGTATTGATGGCGTTCGGCGAGGCCGAGAATTGCTTGCGCTGTGCTTTCCTTGATGCGGCGCTTGCGCCAAGTGCCGTTCAGCACGGCACTCACGGTCGACGGCGAACTGCCCGACAGCACCGACAGGTCATAGATCGTCGCCTTCTTCTTGACCTGCTGATCCATTTGAGCTCCTCCGGAGCGTCTCTTTAGAGCAATATCGCGTTAGAGCAATATCCCGCTTGACGAGTGCGTCTTCCTGCATAATAGTTGGTGCACCATCGATTGTGCAACCACAAATCGGCGGATCGACTGTGTTCCCGTCGGGAACGTTATGGGAGGAGTACAAATGAAAAAGCTCATGATCGCGGCACTCGCCGCGACCTTTATGCTTGGCGGCTCATTCGCTGCGATGGCACAGCAGGCCGGTAAGGTCGGCGTCGTCGTTAAGATCGGCGGCATTCCCTGGTTCAACGCAATGGAGGCGGGCATCAAGGAGCGCGGCCAAAAGCTAGGGGTCGACGCATTCATGGTTGGCCCGACCAGTGCCGATCCGGCACTGCAAGTTCGCGCCATCGAGGATCTGATCGCACAGGGCGTCAAGGTCATAGGCGTCGTGCCGAATGATGCGAAAGTGCTTGAACCTGTCCTGCAGAAGGCGAAGGACGCCGGCATCATCGTCATCACGCATGAATCGCCTGGCCAGAAGGGCGCCGACTGGGATTTCGAACTCGCGTCCGCGACCGGCTTCGGCGAGGCTCACGCCAAGCTCTTGGCGGACAAGATGGGCGGCAAGGGTGAGTATGCAGTCTTCGTCGGCTCGCTGACGGTGCCGCTGCACAATGCCTGGGCCGATGCAGCGATCGCGTATCTGAAGAAGAACCATCCGGACATGAAGCTTGTCGGCGATCGTTATGGGGTCGCCGAGGACGTGGACAAGAGCCGCAGCACTGCGCTTGACCTGATCTCCGCCAATCCCGGCTTGAAAGGCTTCCTTGCCTTCGGCAGCCAAGGCCCGATCGGCGCTGGCCGCGCAATCGAAGAGCGCCGGAAGGTGGGCGAGATATTCGTGCTCGGTCCATTCTCGCCAGGCCAGGGCCAGAAGCTCATCAAGAGCGACGCGATCTCCGGCGGCTTCATGTGGAATCCGAAGCAGGCGGGTGAGGTTTTCGTCACGTTGGCTGACCATCTCATGAAGGGCAACAAGATCAAGGATGGCGATACGATCGAAGGGCTAGGGACAGTCAAGCCGGACTTCGAAAACCATAACATCATCGTCGATCAGCTGGTCCCAATCAACAAGGATACTGTTGACGGTCTCGCGGCGATGGGCCTGTAAAGCCTGCCAAGGCTACGGCAGCCGGGCTGGCCTCGAGCCGGCCCGGCTGAAGATGTGTCAACGCGATTGGATCCAGGGTTTCAACTCGATGGCTGATCAGGCACTCGATGGCGCCGCGTCACGGCCGCTGCTGTCGCTCCGCAATGTCAACATGACGTTTGGCGGCGTGAAGGCCCTGAAGAATGTCAGCTTTGAGGTTCTGCCGGGCGAGGTGCATTGCCTCGCCGGCGAGAACGGCTCCGGCAAGAGCACGCTGATCAAGGTCGTTACAGGCGTGTACAAGCCCGAGGCTGGCGCCGAGATCGACTATAACGGCCAGAGCTACACCCATATGTCGCCGGTAACGGCGCAGGCCGGCGGAATTCAGGTCATCTGGCAGGACCTCGCCCTGTTTCCCGAGATGACCGTCGCCGAGAACATAGCCTTCCAGACTGTCATCGGCCGCTGGCCGCGGCTGGTGAACTATGCCGAAATGCGCCGTGTCGCGACCAACGCCTTGAAACGTCTTGGTGTTACCCTCGATGTCGATCTCGCGCTCCACCATTTTCCCATCGCACAGCGGCAGATCGTAGCTATCGCGCGCGCGCTCGTCGGCGAGGCGAAGCTCGTCTTCATGGACGAGCCGACGGCCTCGCTCACCCAATCTGAAACCGACTATCTGCTGGACATTGTGCGCAATCTGTCGGCGTCGGGCGTTGCCGTTGTGTTCGTCAGTCACCGCCTGGCGGAGGTTCTCGAAATCTCCAGCCGTGTGACCGTGCTGCGCGATGGCGCCCTGGTTGGCGTCTATCCGACCAAGGGTCTGACCCAATCGCGCATCACCGAGCTGATGACCGGCAAGACCTTCGACTATTCCGTCCTGCATCGCGATTTGAGCAGGAGCCCGGTTATGCTTGAGGTTAAGGGGCTGTCGCGGCCCGGCGAATTCGAGGATGTGTCATTGACGGTACGGCGCGGCGAGACGCTCGGCATCACCGGGTTGCTCGGGGCAGGGCGCACCGAGCTGGCGTTGACGTTGTTTGGCATGCGCAAGCCCAGATCGGGCTCTGTTGTCCTGGATGGCAAACCGGTTCGCTTCGGTTCCAACCGTGACGCGATCGCCGCCGGCGTCGCCTATCTTTCGGAAGACCGGCTGTCGCTCGGCCTCATTCAGCCCCAGGCAATCGCCGACAACATGGTCATCGCCTCGCTAGACAAGATCCTTTCGGCCGGTTTCATTTCGAGCGATCGCAAACGATCTCTGGTCAACGATTGGATAAGGGATCTCGGCGTCAAGATCGGAAAGCAGGAGGACGCGATCTCGACCCTGTCGGGGGGAAATCAGCAACGCATCGCCATTGCAAAATGGCTGGCGACCGATCCGAAACTGCTAATCCTCGACGGACCGACCGTCGGTGTTGATGTCGGCGCGCGCGCCGGCATTTTCGATATCGTTTCCAAGCTGGCGGACAGCGGCCTGGCCATTATCCTGATCTCGGACGAGGTGCCCGAAGTCTATTTCAACGCGGACCGTGTGCTGCACATGGCTCAGGGGCGCATTGTCGGCGAATATGTGCCGGGCGCTACGACCCTCAGGGCGATCGAAGAGGCGGTCTATGCGTAGGTTTGTCCGCTCCCACGCAACGGAACTGGCTTTGCTCGCCGTTATCGCGGTGATCTGCGTCTTCCTCTCGTTTGCGACGGACCGGTTCTTCACCCTCGGCAATGCATTTGACCTTCTGAACACCAGTTCGGTCAACATCATCTTCGCCGTCGGCCTGCTCGTCGTGCTGATTGCCGGCGGCATTGACATCTCGTTCGCGGTTGCTGCCTCCGTCGTGCAATATCTGACGGCGACCGTCCTTGGCTGGATCGGCGGCGGGAACTGGATTTTCGGCCTCATCATCGCTGGCGCATTGGGCGTCGCGTTGGGCTGCACTAACGCTTTCCTGATCCACAGGTTCAGGATCATCTCGATCGTCGCCACGATTTCGACCTTCAACATTTTCTTCGGCCTGCTGATGTTCTTCACAGGCGGCGTGTCGATCTACAATCTGCCGGACTGGCTCACCACCCGCGTGGTGCTGTTCGAGCGAGAGATGGCTGACGGCACCTGGGCGGAGATCACGCTACCTGTGCTTATTATGGCCGTATGCGTGTTCGCTACCTGGGCGTTGATCACGCGCACCACCACCGGTCGCCAACTCTACGCTTTTGGCGACAATCCGGAAGGCGCGCGCCGCTTCGGCATCAATATCGGTGCCATGCAATTTATCGCCTTCGGCTGGCTTGGCCTGATGGCGGGCATCGCCGGTCTCGTCCAAGCGCATTACGCGCAGGAAGTGGTGCCGAACGCCCTTTATGGGCGCGAACTCGACGTCCTGGCGGCCGTAGTCCTTGGCGGTGCGCGGCTTGGCGGCGGCAAAGGCAGCGTGCTCGGCTGCATCCTGGGCGTTCTGTTGGTCTCGATCACCCAGAACGGACTTAATTTGATGGGCGTGTCGCCTTTCGCATTCAAGATGATCGTCGGCATCATCATCCTTGCCGCCATCACCCTGTCGAACACCAGCATCGAACGCCTGCTGCCGCTCCTGAAAAGCCGGCGGGTGCCTTCATGACGGTTGTGATTGAACGCGCCCGCAAGTCGCTCGGCCCCGAACTGGCAGGTCCACTTGCCGCGTTCATGGTGGTCATGGTCGTGTTCGGCATCGCCGCGCCGAACTTCCTTTCCCGTGCTACCTTTGGATCCGTCGCCTTCCAGCTGCCGGAGCTCGGCCTCCTCACGCTCGCCATGCTGCTGCCGATCCTGACCGGCGGCCTGAACCTGGCCATCACCTTCACGGCCAACATGGCCGGGCTGACGTTAGCTTGGGTGCTGCAAAGCCAGGGAGGCGTCGACGCGAGCATCGGCGCTTTTGTCCTTGGCTCGGTCCTTGCCATCGCGGTCGGAGCACTAAGTGGGCTGATCATGGGGCTGGTTATCGCCTACACCAAGGCTCACCCGATCCTGGTCTCGCTGTCGATGATGATCTTCCTGCGCGGTCTCGGGGAATTCCTGACGCGCGGCGGCGACGTGTCCGGCTTTCCCGGCTTCCTGGCGCCGATCGGGTACGGTTCGATGTTTGGCATCCCGGTGCCGTTGCTCATTTTCATCGCTTGCGTGCTGATCTGGCACGTCCTGCTGACCCGCATGAAGCTGGGCTTCAACACCTACATGATCGGCTCCAACATCGAGGCCACGCGCTACTCCGGCATCAATACGCGCAGGGTGCAGGTTCTGGTCTACACATTGTCCGGCGCAATGTGCGCGGTCGCCGGCATCATCATGCTGGCGCGCTTCAATTCGGTGCGTGTCGGCCACGGCGAGTCTTACCTGCTGATCACCGTGCTGGCCTGCTTTCTTGGCGGGGTCAATCCGTTCGGCGGCTTCGGTCGGGTGATCCCTGTCTTCGTCGCGCTGGTGGTGCTCCAGCTTCTGTCCTCGGGACTCAATTTGATGGGCGCAAACCAGCACCTTGCGACGGCGGTCTGGGGCATTTTGCTGATCACGGTGATGATCCTGCGCTGGCTTGCCGGGCGCCTCAAATTCCTAAACACAAACAAAGGGTGAGTTAGATGCATGGTTTTGGGGTCCACACCTCGATGTGGACGATGAACTGGGACCGGGCCGGCGCGGAGAAGGCGATCGCGGCTTCCGTCAAATACGGCATGGATTTTGTCGAGATTGCGCTTCTGAACGCGCCGGCGGTCGATGCCGCGCATACACGCGCCTTGCTCGAACAGCACAATCTTCCTGCCGTTTGCTCCCTTGGCCTGCCGGAGCGGGCCTGGGCCTCGGTGCGGCCGGATGCCGCCATCGAACATCTCGAAGTGGCCATCGACAAGACTGCGGAGATGGGCGCGCTGGCGCTTTCCGGCGTGATTTTCGGCGGTATCGGCGAACGGACCGGCGTGCCACCCACCGAGAAGGAATACGACAACATCGCGCATGTGCTGACCGTCGCCGCCAAGCACGCCAAGAAGCGCGGCATAGAGCTCGGAATCGAGGCGGTGAACCGCTACGAGAACCATTTGATAAATACCGGCGCGCAGGCCGTCTGGATGCTCGAGAAAGTCGGCGCCGACAACATCTTTGTTCATCTCGACACCTACCACATGAACATCGAGGAGAAGGGGGCCGCCAATGGCATTCTGGCCGCCCGCGATCACCTGAAGTATATCCACTTGTCTGAGAGCGATCGCGGCACGCCAGGCACCGGCAACTGTCCCTGGGACGAGATCTACGCAACGCTCGCGGCGATAGGCTTCAAGGGCGGACTTGCCATGGAAAGCTTCATCAACATGCCGCCGGAAGTCTCCTACGGTCTCTCAGTCTGGCGGCCAGTCGCGAAGGACGAGGCCGAAGTGATGGGCAATGGCTTGCCGTTCCTGCGCAACAAGGCTCGCCAATACGGTCTGATCTGACACAATGGATGACGGGCAGAAGGCGGACGCCGCGAGGATCGCTGTCTTCGACATCGGCAAGACCAACATAAAGCTCTCCGCGATGACGTTCGACGGCATGCTCGCGGAGAGCCTCTCTGTCCGCAACGAGGTGCGGCCCGGTCCACCTTGGCGGCAGCACGATCTCAAGGGCATTAGCGACTGGCTGTTCGGCTCGCTCGCCACTTTGTGCCGACACCATCCGCTGGAAAAGGTGGTCGCCACCGGACACGGCTCCGCGGGGGTTCTGGTGAACGCAGATCCCGACGACACTTCCGCTCTGCCGATGATTGACTATGAGCAGGACCTGCCGCCTGCAATTCGCGATGGCTACGCGCCGCTTTCGGGCGATTTCTTCGATCGCGGCAGCACAATCATGCTGAAGGCGGCCCATCAGGCGCGCCAGCTGTACTGGATGCAGCAGGTTTGTCCGGAGTGTGTCGCTCAGGCTCGTTGGTATCTGGGCTTGCCCCAATATTGGGCTTGGCGGCTGTCGGGCGTCCCATCGGCCGAAACGACGATCCTCTCGGCGCAATCACATCTATGGAACAATGTGCGCAAGGAGTGGACGCCCATTGTGGCGGGGCAGGGCTGGAGGCACCTCATGCCACCATTCCATCAGGCTTGGGAGACGTTGGGGCCAATCCGGCCGGATCTAGCGCGCCGGTACGGCATACCGGAAAAGCTGTCTGTCCTGACCGGCGGCCACGACAGCAGCCTGAATCTCTACCGCTATCAGGCGGCAGGCATGCGCGATGCCTGCGTGATCTCTACCGGAACCTGGATTGTCGGAATGTGCGCGGCGACACCTCTCGACCAGCTCGATGAAAATCGTGCAATGGTGCTGAACAGCGACGTGACAGGACGCCCGGTCGGCGGCGTTTTGACCATGGGCGGACGAGAGTTCAGTCATGTGGCAGGGCAGGGACAAGAAGGAAATGCGGCCGACGCCGCGCTGGTCGGTTTGTTGATTGAGCGGGGCACCTTTGCATTGCCGTCTTTCGGCGACGATGACGGCCTCTTTCCTGGCAGCGCTGGGCGCGGCCGGTTTGAAGGGCCACCTGCAGAAACCCCTGCGGAGCGCAAGGCGCTCGCGGTGCTGTATGCCGCGCTGCTGACGGCGGAATGTATCAAAGCGCTGAACGAAAACGGGCTGGTTGCCTTGGATGGTACCTTCCTGCGGGACCCGCTCTACGCCACGCTGGTTGCCGCGCTGCGGCCAAACGCCGAAACGGTCTACAACCTCGACTCCTATGGCACGGCCTCGGGTGCGGCGTTACTTGGCGAACACGAAGCTCGTCACACGCCGGCTCCGATCGCGCTCAGCCTGCCGGCCGCCTTTGCCGGCGATCGTGAGGCGCTCGCGGTCTATGCGCAGCGGTGGCGCGAATTGGCGAAGCGAAACAACTTCTACAGGGCAACCAGCAAAAGGAACGATCTATGACTGATGACAGCGCTGTGCGCCGCGAGATGGTGGATGTTTGCCGTCGGATGAATTCCAGCGGTATCAACCAGGGCAATGCCGGCAACCTGTCGGTGCGCTCCCGCGACGGTTTCCTGATCACGCCCTCATCGCTACCCTACGAAACGATGACGCCCGAAGACATCGTCGAGATGGGCTTTGACGGCACCTATGCCGGCCGACGGCCCTCCTCGGAGTGGCGCTTCCACCGTGACATTTTGAGGGAGCGACAGGAGATCAATGTGGTGCTGCATTGTCACTCACTCTATGCCACGACGCTGGCCTGCCATCATAAGACGATCCCGAGCTTCCACTATATGACAGGAGTGGCGGGCGGTACGACCATCCGCTGCGCGGGTTACGCAACCTTCGGCACGCAGGCCTTGTCCGACAATGCCTTGGTTGCACTCAAAGATCGCCTCGCCTGCCTGCTCGGCCAGCACGGGCAGATTTCGCTCGGCAAGACACTAGAAGCGGCGTTGTGGCTGGCGAACGAGGTCGAAACCCTGTCTCGCATGTATGTCCAGGCACTTACGCTTGGCGAGCCGCCGGTCCTTTCCAACGAGGAGATGGCGCGGGTGATCGAGCAAATGCGGAAGATGAGCTATGGCCAAGCGCCGGATGCAGAGGGGACGAACGATTTGGCGAGGCCGCGCGGCGCTGCGACCTAGCACTAGTTTGGCAGGCGGCGTGGCACCAAAGGCTCCTTTTCGACGAGCCGCTGTCGTACGACATACCTTGCCTAGACACAGGTTGTGAAAACGCGTGATAAGGTCGGCCTGCGCTAGACTCAAAGATGGCCCGGGGCACCAGAAGATGGCACACCGAATGTGCAACGCAATGCTTGGCTTCGCGGCGCTTGCTTTAGCCGCGTGCCAATCGGCTCCTGAAACGCCGCAACCCGCCACTCTCGAACCTGCGTTAGAACCTGATAGAATTCCTTCACAACCTGCCTTGGATCCTGCCGCTGTTCCTTCCGGCTCAGCAATCTTGGATCAATCCGTGACAGTCACTCCCCCTGGCAAGGGCGTTCCCACAAAGTATGCTGCTTTTTCGGGTCTATGGGCCGGACGATTGGACGGGATGTATGACGCCAAACTTGCTGTTCAGACGATTTCTTCCAATGGGAAGGTGACGGTCACCTATGCGTGGGGAAATCTGGGCGACAACTATCCGGGAGAGGCCGCCGGCGCTGGAAGAATTGTAGGGAGCACGTTGATGCTCGAGCGCCTACCGAATGGCGCGGACGTCAGTTTTGTCATGCGGCCCGACGGAGCCCTGGCCGGAACCGTTACGCTTGCCGGCCAGACCTACACGGGCGCGTTCCTCAAGCAATGATCAAAGACGCATCTGAAGGGCTATGCAGAGGGCCAGGCGACCGTTCCATATTGCGGTTGCCTGTTGTTACCGGAGTGGAGGGCCGTGCAAGGCCCAAACTGGTCGTCTACGACACTGGCGGACATCTTCTGGTTGGACAGCAGCAGGATGTTCGCATCGCAGTTCGCAGGTTCCTATAGCTGGCGCCGGCCTCATCTCGTCATCCGACAGACCAAGACAGTGATACAACATCCGCTTGGGGCAGTACCGCCTCACAGATCGTTCGTTGCTGTCGCCGATCGAAGGAACAATCGCAGGGGGAGGGGCAGCGCATCACGCCGGCGCTCGCCTTCGTAGCCGCTTGTGAGCTAAAAGATTGATATGATCCCAGGACTAACCGTTTCGTAGCCTAGGCGCGGCTCCGATTTGTCTTTCGGGACTGCGCTGGAGACAGTTCCGGTTGAACGGCAATCCAACTCTGTTTCCCTCTTTTTCTTGACCGTGCCTGACAGGTCGGGGCAGGCTGACGTTACTTCTGTTCTGACCACCATCTTCTTCTCGTGCGCAACGGTGGCGGTGGATCCGGCAATCACAAGTGCCGCACAAATAATCGTCCATCTCATTGGATTTCCCCCTTAGAGCGCGCCGCAAAAAATGTGGTCGACTGTCTTCAGACAGCGGCGGAGTCAGTACTTGCGCTTGGCCGGTCGATGCGGCTTCCGGCTTGATACGATTGTAACTACATTAGCTACAGCGCAAGTAATCATTTCGGACTAAGGAACGGGCTCACGCGCCTACCACCTTGAAAGCCCTTCGATGGAAAGCGGCTGAGCTGCCGGCGAAAAGGGGGGCGTTTCAGCCTTTTGCGTCATGCTCCGCTAAGGGGGCCGACGGTGCCAAGACCTATAACGCCATAGAGGGCTCGGAAGGCCCATCGGCGCCGTCGATCTGCCGCGCTGAGGTCGAGCCGTGCATGAATGCGCCGAGGATGCTGCGCCGCATGCCGGCAATGCCGTGGCCGAGGAACCAGAGCCGGTAAAGAACGGAAGGCATGCCCATGGTCACCACGACAAGCGAGAGGAGCGGCCGCGAAGCAGCGTCTTGGTAAAATCCGCCACCCTTGTTCGGATAGGCCACCGCGGCCACGCCGACGACAAAATCGACGGTGATTGCCAATCTAACCCGCCGCGATCAGGACCGTGCTTTCTGGCGACCAGCTCAGCACGACGTCCTGACCTTCCGCCAGCCTGCCAGCGCCGGTGTTCTGCACAATCACCTTGAGCGTCTGGCCGGCACGCTCGACAAAGTAAGTGTTGCTATTTCCGGCGAAGATGCGTTTGGACACTTGCCCTCGCAGCACATTCGTATTGGCCGCATCCGGAGCCTCGGCATCAATGAAGATGCGGAGGCGTTCGGGCCGCACGGCGCAGCTTGCCTTGGCGCCAGCGGCAAGCTTGGCACCCGCGCCGGCGGCAATCGCTGTGCCGTCCGGCAGGCGGATGCCGTTGCCCGTGCTGTCGCCGCGAAGGATGTTGGCGTCGCCCAGGAAGGTGGCGGCAAACTCGCTCTTCGGCCGATCGTAGATCTCCTCGGGCGGGCCTTCCTGCACCAGCTTGCCATCGCGCAGAATGCCGATGCGGTCGCTCATCGTCAGCGCTTCTTCCTGGTCGTGGGTGACGAAGATGGTGGTGATGCCGATCTCGCGCTGGATGCGCTTGAGCTCGATCTGCATGTCGACGCGCAGCGCCTTGTCCAGCGCGCCGAGTGGCTCGTCAAGCAACAGCACGCGCGGCCGGATGACGATCGCGCGAGCGAGCGCAACCCGTTGGCGCTGGCCGCCGGACAGCTGGTGCGGCCGGCGGCCGCCGAGCCTGCCGAGTTGCACGAGGTCGAGTGCGCGCTGTACCTCGCTGGCAATCACCGCCTTGGGCTCGCCGCGCACCGCCAGGCCGAAGGCGACATTGCCGGCAACGCTCATATTGGGAAACAGCGCGTAGTTCTGGAACACCATGCCGATGCGCCGTTTTTCGACCGGCACCCGCTCGACGCTCTCACCACCTATGGTGATGCGGCCGGAATCGGGAAAGTCGAAGCCGGCGATTTGTCGCAGCAGCGTGGTCTTGCCGCTGCCTGACGGCCCGAGCAGGGCGTAGAAGCCGCCATCGGCGAAATCGATGGAGACATCGTCCAGCGCCTTATGGGCACCGAAAGCGCGCGACACGTTCGCTACTTGGACGCCGGCCATTACATCTCTCCGCCGAATTTGAAGAAGCGCGCCGTCAGCAGCATCAGTGCCATCGACACGACAATGATGATCGTCGAGACCGCATTGATCTCGGGTGTGAATCCCTTGCGGATCGCGGCGTAGATTTCGACCGGCAGCGTCGTCTGGCCGGGCGTCGACAGGAAGTAGGATACGACGAACTGGTCGAAGGACACGGCGAAGGCGAACAGCCCGCCGGCAATGACGCCCGGCATGATCCAGGGCAGCGTGACGCGGTTCGTCACCTGCCATTGATTGGCGCCGAGCGAGCGCGCCGCCTCTTCCAACTCGGGCGCGAAGGTCTGCAGTCGGGCCGACACGACGACAATGACATAGGGCAGCGCAAGCGCGACGTGGCCGAGCAGGATGGCAAACAGGCCGCGCCCAATGCCGATGCCGAAGAAGAAGATCAACATCGCCGTGCCGGTTATCAGCCACGGAATGGCGATTGGCGGAAACAGCAGCGCCTGCAGGAATTTCTTGCCGCGAAACTCATAGCGGTAGAGCGCAAGTGACGCCGCCGAGCCAAGCACGACGCAGATGACGGTAGTGATAACTGCGATTTCGACGCTATTCCAAGTGGCTGAGATAAGCTGGTCGTTCTGCCACAGCGAGGCATACCATTCCGTCGTCCATTCGAATGGCAGCTGGTAGAAGGGCGAAACGTTGAAAGACATCAGCGCCATGATGATGATGGGCACATAGAGGAAGGCGAGCAATAGCCAGATGTAGAGGCGGCCGAGCCATTCGAGAACACGTGTCGTCGCCATCAGGTAGCCCTCCGCAGCACCGGCGAGGCAACCGCCAGGATGACCAGCACGACGGCCAACAGGATAAAGGAGAGCGCAGCACCCAGCGGCCAGTTGAACACGGCGACGAACTGGTCCTCGATGACAGTGCCGTAAAAGGTGCCGGTGCGGCCGCCGAGGACGCGCGGTTCCATGAACGAACCAACGACCGGGACGAAGATGAGCGCTGCGCCCGCCACCAGCCCCGGCATCGACAGCGGAATGATGACCCGATTCAGCACCTGCAGCCGCGAGGCGCCGAGCGAGCGCCCGGCCTCTATCAGCGAGTCATCGATGGCCTGCAGGGTTAGGTAGCAGGTCAGCACCATGTAAGGCACGTAGGAGTGCACCAGCCCGATGATGACGGCCGGATAGGAATACATCAGGTCGATGTTGATCTTGAACGGCAGCACGGCGTTGAGCGCGGTGTCGAGAATGCCTCCTTCACGCAGCACCATCGCCCAGGAGAAGATGCGCACCAGCCCGTTCGACCAGAACGGCAGGATGACGAGAAGGAAAATCGCCTCTCGGCTGCGGCCTTTCAGCACCTTGGCCAGCACATAAGCGGCGGGATAACCGATGACGATGCACCACAGCGTCACCTCGAGGCCGAGGCGCAGCGAGGCCACAAGCAATGTCAGATAAAGGCTTTGTGAAAAGAAGGCGGCATAGTTTTCGAGCGTGAACGCCCACGGCTTTCCCGACAGCGGCAGGTCGGTCATGAAGGAGAAGAAGACCATGGCTGAGAGCGGCAGGAAGATCGCAACCGTCAGCCAGAGATAGGCAGGCGCCAGCAGCGGCAAGGCCGATCTCAATCCGCTGCGCGACGCGGCTGCAACCTGTGCTGCCATGACATCCTCCTCCCAGGATAGGGAAGGATCAGCCGACATGGATGGTCGGCTGATCCCGGCTTCTGCTGTTACTTCACGTCGACCTTGAGCTGCTGCCAGAGCGACAGATAGGCTTCGCGCTGGGCGTCTGTGATCGGTGCCTGGAACTGAATGCGCTTGGCGACTGCCGGGTCACCCATCACCTTGCGGTTGAACGCATCCCCGGGAAGTGCTTCTACAGCCTTGGTGTTGGCGGATACCGGGGCTCCGACCTTGGTGACCCATTCGACATAGAACTTCGGGTCGATCATGTAGTTGATGAAGGCCTCGGCGCCGGCGACATTCTTGGAACCGACCGGAATGGAGAAGGCGTCGAGCCAGGCGACAGCGCCCTCCTGCGGGATCACGAGCGAGACCGGCAGCTTGAAATGGGTCTTGGCGCGGTCGGCCGAGCCGCTCCAATAGGTGCCGATGTCGATCTGGTTAGAGGCAGCCATCTGGTTCCAGTCGTTCTCCGAGCTCCAGAACGTCTTGATCTGCGGCATCAGCGAGGTGAGCTTCGCCTTGACCGCCTCCATATCCTTGATGTCGTTGATGTTCTGGCCGGTGGCAATGGCGCCGAACTGAACCGCCTCGACGGCATCATCACGGATGGTGACGCGGCCCTTGTGCGCGGGATCCCACATTTCGGCGATGCTCGTCGGCGGCTTGTCGAAGGATTTTTCGTTGATGGCGAGCGCCGTCAGCCCCCAGACCCACGGCACGCCATAGACCTTGCCGTCATGGACGAGCATCGGCGATCCGGCCTTGTCCTTGCTGATGTCGGCAAAGTTCGGCAGCTTGGACGTGTCGATCGGCTGGATCAGCTTTTCCGCCATCGCCTGGTCGTTGAAGGCGGCGTTGATCATGACAACGTCGTAAAGGCCGGGATTGGTCCTGAGCTTGGTCAGCATCTCCTGTTCGGAATTGAAGAAGTCGTTGACGACCTTGTTGCCGGTCGCCTTCTCGAAGGCTTCGATGGCCCACGGCTCGTCGGCGCCGTAGCCCTTCCAGTTGAGTACGTGCACCTCGTCGGCCTTGGCGGCAAATGCGAGTGCGGAGGTGAAGACGGCAGTCGCCGTCAGCAGGGCAGTCAAGTCGGGCATGCGCATGTTCGTTCCTCTCTGTGTTTGCCCGCTTCCCGGGCTTTGTCAGGCTGTCGGGCGTTTGGCCTCTTGCTTCCGGCCATGGAGGCCGATCGGCGGACCGCCGGCATGGCTCAGGAATGTCTGGATCTCGTGGTCGGTCGGCGCTGATGAACCACCGTGGCGGGTGACGGAAATGGCCGCCGCCGCATTGGCGTAGTGCGCTGCCTCAAAAGGCGGCGCGCCGCGCGCCAGCGCACTGACGAAAGCGCCGATATGGGTGTCGCCGGCGCCATTGGTGTCGATGGCGTCGACCTCGAAGCCGGCAATCGTTTGCGCCGAGCCATCGGCCAGCCGCATATGGCAGCCTTTCGCTCCGGCGCGAATGACGACGCCGATGGCCTTCGGGGAGTGGTCGCTAAGAAGCCGTGACGCGAGTGTCTCGACGCCGCCCGGACCGGCAAGCGCGGCCGCTTCCGTCGTGTTGCAGCTCAACCAGGTGGTGCGGGCGAGTATCCGCGACAGGATAGGGCGGGGAATGTCGACGACGACAGGTGTCGGGTCGAGGACAAGCGGTGTGTCGGCCGGAAGTGCCTCGATCCAGTCGACAAGCGCGTCTCGGCTTCCCGGATAGCTAAGCGTATAGCCGGAGGTGAACACCCAGTCGCCCGGTGCGACCGAGACGGGCGCCATCATGTCAAGGCCGAGCAAACTCTCCGCACCAGGCCATGAGACGAAGGTGCGCTCGGCATCGCTGCTGATCATGGCGACGCAATTGCCACTGTCCATGACGGGTGATGGCGGCGTCAGCGTCTCGATCCCCTCAGTGGCTAAGGCCATGCGCAGGAAGTCGCCATTGGGTCCGCTGCCGAGCTGGCCGCCGAACACCACCTTCATGCCGGTGCGGCTGGCCGCGACCATCATGTTGAAGCCGCCGCCGGCGACTTGCGTGTAGCTCGACGCCGTCTTCTCCGTGCCCGGCGCCGGCAAGGCGTCGATGCAATAGACATAGTCGACCACCGCGCTGCCGACATGGACGAGACGCCCGCTCATGCCGCCGCATCCTTGCCTGTACCGGTCTTGTCCGCACGGCGCCTGGATATACGGGCCGAAACAAGGTCGGCGGCGAGCGCGCCAACCGCCGCTATGTCGATGCCCTTGAGGTCTGCAATGCGGTTCTGAGGCAATCGGGAAAAGCCGGTGCAGGCGCCGGCCATGCCGGCCGCGATGGCGCCGATCGTGTCGGTGTCGCCACCGAGATTGGCGCTGATGACCGCCGCTTGCCAGGGATCACCGCCGGCGACTTCCAGCACCGCGAATGCAGCCGGAACGGACTCCTGACTGGCGACGCCGGTGCCGACCAGATCGGTGATCAGCCGGATCGCGTCCTTCGTCGCCTTGCCGCGCACGAGCTCCTGCGCCCACCCAATGCGCGCGGCAATGTCACCGCCGGTCACCCAATGGCCGAGCGTTGCTCCGCTCCTCGCCGCGGCGATGGCGCTGTCGGAAGCGGCGCGCCAGTCGCCGCCGGCGACGCCGCGGCTGACGGCCGCCGCAACGGCGGCTGCGGCCGCAATGGCAATCGAGGTGTTGTGGGTCGCCCGGCAGGTCTCGGCAACTTTGGCGACCAGCGCGTCCAGCGGCTCCGGTGACATCATGATGCCGACCGGCGCAATGCGCATGGCCGCACCATTTGTGTCGCCGCCGCGCCCCGCTTCCTCGGCCGGTACGCCATTGTTGATGGCGTCGATGGCGCGTTTGGTCGATGGTCCCAGCAGATCGTAGCTGCCGCGCGCCTTGACGTCGCGCTCCCAGTCGAGCAGCGCGTTGACCCACCGCGCATGATCGAAGCGGTTGCCGGATTCGACCAGGATACGGCCAAGCAGAAGCGCCTGTTCGGTGTCGTCGGTGATCGTTCCAGCGGGGAGCCCCTTCGACACGGGATGATCGGCGAAAGGAGCAATGAAGCCCTCTACATGGCCGTAGAGTTCGGCAATCCGGGCCGGCGACAAAAGCTGCGTCGGCATGCCCAGCGCATCTCCCAGTGCCCCGCCGACAAGCGCCCCCACCGCCTGATCGGTCATGTTCCCGGTGTCGTCCGGCATCACTCAGAACCTCATATGCAGCGCAAAATGCGCCGGGTTTAGCAGGCTGGTCACATATTCGATCGGCCGGTCATCGGCGGCGCGGGTCAACCGGCGACCCCGCAGGAACGGCGCGCCTTGCGGGCAGCCGAGGATTGCGGCGTCCTCGGCGTTGAGCATTTCGATGCCGACCCATTCCTCGCCGTGGTCGGGAATGAGGCCGGCGCCGCGCAGCGTCTGGTGCAGCGAGCCTTCGCGCAGGCCGCGCAACGGCACGTCCTCCAGTTCGGGCGACAATGGCAGGCGGCTGCGCTCGATGGAGATGGCGTGGCCGTCGCTGGCATTGGTGCGCACCCGGTCGACAGCGATGAACAACGGGTTTTCTATGCCAAGTAGTGCGGCAAGGTCGGGGTCCTCGATCACCTCGAGCCGCAGCGTCCGCGTCTCGGCATTGGCGCCGGCGTTGGCGAGCGCCCGCGACCAACCGATGGAGTCATCAACGGGCTTGCCATCGAAGGTGACGAAAGAGCCGATGCCGACCTTGGTGGTGATCAGCCCGCGGCTGGACAGTTCCTCGAGGCCTTTGCGGACGGTGTTGCGGCTGACGGAGAAACGCTGGACGAGCTCGTTCTCGCTTTGCAGCCGGTCGCCGAATCCGAGAACACCGGAGCGGATTTCATGTTCGAGAACGGTGGCGATCTGTTCGGGCTTGCCCGTGCCGGGAGACAGTTGAACCGAGCGCCGCTTCATATGGGTACCTGTTCAGTGAACTTGTATAATCCTGTTCATATCACGGCAGGCTTGTCAACGAGTGCCGCATCGGCGCGCCGTTTGCTGGTTTTTGCGCTACGCCGTGGCGCGACCCAGTCCGCCAAAATTGTTGAATACCGCCGAGAATGTCCGTCATTACGTTTCGACCGAGTTCATGCCGAGCTTCGGCTGCGAGGATTTCGACTTGATGACCCGCGAGGCGGGCGGCTGGATTGGCGCCGGCGAGATCGGCCCCGGCGAAGGCCTGCTGCGTAGCGTGCCAACGCCGCAAAAAGTGCACTGTCACCGTAATTCGCGGTCGGCGTCGTCAAGTGTTAGCTAATATAGATGAGCCCTCATCATCCAATCGATGGATGAAGCCCATCATGGGCCGGTGCTACTTTGATGCATGGCGCGGCTTAACCATTGCGCCATCGAGCGCCGGTTGTTGAGGAGTCCCCCTCCTATGGGGCTAAATATGTGCAAGACGACTCTCATTGCTATCGCTATCCTCGCGATCAGCATCGGCTATGCCGAAGCCAAGGACCGTAAGGTCGAAACCGCGACACTCGGGACGTACGCCAATTCGAAGAACCTGCCGGTTTGCACCGCATCAAGCTCACTCTACGAAGTCCTCGGAGACAAGTGTTTTCTCGTCAAAGGTTCGATGATCTATGGCGACATCGCCGAGCTTTCCGAGCTAAGCATTTGGGCTGGTAGCGGAGGCTGGTAGCGGAGCTCCGGTGCTAGAATTACTAGAATTACGGTGACAGTGCACTTTTTGCTATGTTGGCACGCTACACAGCCGGCTCAATCCGCCGCCTCGCCAGTTTTGCCGACAGCCAACGCCTCGGCATTCACGCGAACATCGGCATACCTCAGCCAGCTTCTGTGCCGCCCGCTGCGGCGAGTTCCTCGAAATAGGCGCGAATGGACCGGGGCTCCCGACCAAGAATCGCGCGCAGTGCCACGGGGCTTCCCAGCAGCCCGTGGTGGTCGTAGTGCTCGAACATAGTCTGCATATCCCGGGGGAGGTCGCCGACCGCGCTTGGATCGATCGTTCCGACCTTGATTTCCGTCCCCAGAACGTCGCTCATCAATGCCGCCACGTCATGGCGGTTGAGGTTTCCTGACGCGCACAGCTCGAAGGTGCCATAGGCGAGCCGGTCCTCAGTAAGCGCTATCGCCGCGACCTCAGCGACATCCCGATAGTCCACCCGAGTGAAGCGGGTGTCGGGCGACTATGGTTCGGCGACAATCCCGGTCTGGACGATCTTAGCCCAAGAGGCGGCGTAGTTCTGAAACACGACGGTCGGGTGAAGGATTGTGTACTCGAGGTCCGAGTTGATTACGGCTTCTTCGACCGGAGCCTTCGCGGCATGATTGGGCAGTCCGCTCAGAACGGGATGGATGACCGCCGAGAACACGAATTTACGCACGCCGGCGCGGACCGCTGCCTGGACCATGTTCTTGCCAAGTTCGACCTCGTTTGGCGCGAACGCCGGTCCCACGTGGAAGACGGCGTCCACCCCTTGCAGCGCCGCGCTTCAGGCTTCCGGATCTGCGAGATCGTCCACAGCGACCTCCGCCGCGCCTCGAAGTTTCGCCTCATGGACCTGCTCCGGCGTTCGGACGAGGCCGCGGACCTTGGCACCACGACCAACAAGCGCCGGGACGACAAGTCCTGCGAGATTGCCGACTGCTCCCACTGCCAGCACCGTCATTTCCGATCTCCATCGCTTCTGCGCGGATGCGGCAGCAACTCCAGTTCGCTGCCATCGACCGCTTAACCTTGGGCCGCACGAATGGCTGCGGCGCGACCCTGCCGAACCAGACATAGTTGTCATGCGCGATGTTTCAGCCCCCGCTGATTGGCGAACGGCGGTTTTCCGGTGACGAGCTTGATGGGCTTGGGCGGCCTGCAGTTGGGAGCATTACCGCGCCGCTATCCGACCTATGGTGGAGGGCTTTCCAGGGTGGGAGGCCTTGCGACTGGAACGTCGTCCGGCAAAACGAAAAAGCGGAATGTCCGTTGCCGATTTCGGCTCGCGGCTCCCCGGGATCGATGAAACCGAGAACTTCGAGTTCGCGATTCCGCTACGCCTGAACACGCCTGAGGGAGGCAGAGGGGCGCAGGCGGTTGCCGAGCACGACTTAACGGCCGTCGCTCACGTTCCGCACGCTGGGTGTAACATCGCGCCACGGCGTAAAATAGGCATTGGCTCCCCGGGCCGGATTCGAACCAGCGACCAACCGGTTAACAGCCGCTCTAAGCAGTGCCACCTAGCGCGCACTACCGGTTGGTCCGTTGGCCTATATCCCTTGAAATGCAAGGATTGTGGCTTTCCCTATTGCACAATAGCGCACACTAGGGCAACATAGGCAGTACAGAGAACCTGTTGCCCCAATGTTGCCCCGAGGACGATATGCCCCGCGAGAACCTGACCGAGAACCGATTGAAGAACCTCAAGCCGGCTGCCGCTGGCCAGCGTTACGAGATCATGGACGGCATTGTTCCCGGCATGGGGATCAGGGTGACCGACAAAGGCCAGAAGACGTTCATATTCGTCTCGCGCTTTCCCGGCAGTTCGAACCCGACCCGGCGGGCTCTTGGAGAATATGGCGCCCTCACGCTTGAAGCGGCGCGCATCAAGGCGCGGGAGTGGCACGGGCTCATAGCCAAGGGCGTCGACCCCAAGGTGCAGGCCGACGAGGAGCGGGAGGCAGCGACCCGGGCAGCGGCAGACAAGCGCGACAAGTCTTTCGAGACGATCCTTGACCGGTTCATCAAGGCACGGCGCCGTGACGGCATCCGCAAGGCCGACGAGGATGAGCGGGACTTCAACCGCGAATGTCTGCCAGCGTGGCAGGGGAAGGCGGTAGGGGACATTCGCAGTGCCGACGTTATGGCGGTGCTGGAGAAGATCAACGAGCGCGGCAAGCAGCGGCAAGCGCTGAATATGGCCCAAAAGATCGGGACGTTCTTTTCGTGGTGCGTTGACGACGAGGTGATTGACGCATCGCCTTTCCGTGCGAAGAAAGTCCGCACGACGATCGGCGAGAAGGTTCCGCGCGATCGGGTGCTGACCGACGCCGAAATAAGGGCGCTGTGGACGGCCACCGGGGGCACGACGAAGGGCTTGGGCTCTGTTGAGGCCAGCGTGTACCGGCTGCTGCTGCTCACCGGCCAGCGGCTCAACGATATCGCCCAGGCGTCATGGTCAGAGATCGACCTTGAACGCAAGACGCTTACGGTGCCGGCGGCGCGCTTCAAGTCCGGCCGTGATCATATCGTTCCGCTCACTGACGAGGCGGTCGCGATCATCGGCAATCTGCCGCGCTTCAAAAAATGCAACTGGCTCTGCTCACTGGACGGGGAGGGGCCGGTGACCATCGGGCACAAGGTCAAGCTGCGGATTGATGCGGCGATGTTGGCCACCCTTCAGGAGGATGACTCCGAGGCCAAACTGCCGGCATGGGTCAACCACGACATCCGCCGAACGGTTAGGACCCGGTTGTCCGAGCTCGACGTGATGGACGAGGTGGCCGAGGCCGTTATCGGGCATGTGCCTACGGCGCTCGTCAGGACCTACAACCAGTCCGACCGGCTGAAGGTCAAGCGCGATGCCCTGACGCGCTGGGAGGGCGCCCTTGCCGCCCTGACAGGCCGCGAGAAGGCTTCGAACATTCTGGCGATGCCGGCGAGAGTCTGACGATGGCACTTATCGAAGCGACTGCCACTCTCGGCGCCAGATTGGAATTGCTCAAGCGCGACTATGATCTTGCGACGGTTGATGGCGCCGAGGACTGGCAGATTAGAATGGCTGCATTTCAATCGGTCTCGGCCGTTGTCGACTTCATGAGCGCGCTCCCCGGCATGGCCCATTTAGATTTTGGCCTGATAAGGGTTATGGAGGCAATTTCTAGCGTTGAGAAAGGCACGACGCCTTCGTGGTTGCTGAACGGCTCTGCCGGAAGACCTGGCGTGTCGGATCGGGTCGCGGTCGTTCGTGCGCGCTACGGGGCGGTAATGGCCTATCTGATGCAGGTTGCGGATGACTATCGCGACCGGAAGAAAGCAGCTCAATATGTCTGGAGGAAAATTCCTAGCCGGGTTCAGATCGAATTGGCAGGAGCGCGGGGGACTTGGCGTTCGGTCGCGGGGTGGCGAGACGAGTTTATTGGCTCGACCGACGCCCCGACAGAATTGAAGGCCGGTTACCTCGCCACGCTTGATATCCTTTCCGACAAGATGTCGGGGTCGCCCGAAGATCGCGCATCAAAGATGATCGGCATGCTGGCGAAGCAGATAGCTCCGACATAGCCCGTTCTTGAAAACCTAGCTGTTTTGGCGAATGCCTCAGTCGCACCTTCGAGTGGTCACTAGAAACCACAAGGAGGCGCTAGAGCCATGCCGCTCATCCCCCTACACGAACTGCCCACTAAGGGCATCAACTACAGCCGCAACTACATTGATAGGCTGATCAAGGAAGGACGCTTTCCCAAGCCGGTCTTTCTCTCGCCGCGCCGCCGCGCATTTGTTGAATCGGAAATCGACGCTTGGGTTAAAACCCGCGTTGATCAGCGGGACGAGGTGGCAGCATGACCGGCCTCGATCACGAGCACTCCGCCGCCATCGACCTGGCCGGCAACTGGCTAGCCCAAAATTCCCGTGACAGGCTATCGCAACCGGTAATTCCGATGTTGCGTCAAAGGTTCGGTCTGTCTGTCACCGAAGCGGTGGAAGCGTGCCGCGTCGCCTCCAAGGCAAGGGAGGCGGCCCGTGCGAAACCCTGAAATGGAAACCGCCGCCCCGAGTGGCATCGGGAACGGCGGGATTTCTAAAGCAGCAACATTGGCTTTCTACTCCACCTTCAGTTTCTCGGCAACGGATTTTGCGATTGCGACTGTCGCCCGCCGCTGGCATTTGCCTGCGCCGACAGCCCGCGTGGTCGTGGAGCTTGCCGGTCTGGGAGGCCAGCCATGACCTCTCCAGCGACGAAATGGAAGAACGCGCACCCGAAGGCTGTCTGGGCTCAACAAGCGCTCCGATCCGCGGTGAAACGTGGTCTCATCATTCAGGAGCCCTGCAAGGAATGCGGCGCCCTCGATGCCGAGGCGCACCATCCCGACTATGACAAGCCGCTTGCCGTCGATTGGCTTTGCCGCCTGCATCATCGCCGTGAGCATCAGAGACTCGCCACGGCCTTCAGGTGCGAGGCCAGTTGATGACTGCTCGCAAGCCCATCTATTCGCCGACGCCAGCAAGGGTGATCGGCGACAAGACGCTGACGGGCGAAGATCTGCGGGTGCTCATGGCGCTTGCTGCTCACGATCGGCTCGGGGCGAATGGGATCGGCTGCTATGCCAGCCATCCCCGCCTCGCTGCTCTGGTCGGGTGCCACATCAAGAGCCTGTCGCGCTCTCTCAGCACGTTGGCGACCAAGGGATACATCACAGCGGCACCGCACCCACTCAATGGCAGGCTGCGGGTGTATCGCGTGGTCTATACCGAGTTCGATGCCACTTATCTCAAGGCAGGAATAGGTAGCAAGCCCGTTACCTATTCCGAGTCGATAGGTAGCAAACCTGTTGCCGAAAACGGCCCGATAGGTAACAAGGATTTTGAGAAATCCGTTGATTATCAAGAGGATACTGGTGTAAATATATTAGGTGAAACCTATAATAGATCCCGTGAAACGGTTTTAATACATCCCATAGAAACGGCGTCACCTACGCAAGAGCCCTGGAAAAGGGGCAAGGAACGGGCGAGTTCCACAAGCGTCGGCGCCATGTTGGCGATGGTTGAACGTGGGTTCAAAGCCGGCGCCAAGACCAATCTCCGCCAGTGGCACGAATGGCTTGCCGGCCTTGTCGGTGAGAATGCCAGTCTCGACAACAACGACACGAACTATGGACGCGCCTATCGGCTTTATGAAGAAATCGGTGGCGTTCTCGATGTCGGTGGCGCTTCATGACCGCCGGCGACACCTTCATTGCTGGGGGGATCGATCTCCACCAAGCGGTATGCGGCCTCGACCAGACACCGTTGCGCGCGCATCCTGCTGCACAGCGCGATATTCTCGGCCAGCATTTCTTCTGTGCGTTCAAGCGCGAGCTCGGTCCGATTGATGCGCTCCCTGGCATTGGCCATCTCGCGTCCGTGGAGTTCCATGGTGTCCATCATGATTCACCAACTCATGGCGGATCGGATCGTTCCCTCATGCCTGACCAGACCCACCATTGGCGGCATGTTTTCTCCCGGGCACGTCAGGGCAATAAATCAGCGCACATTAGAGCAAACCGGCCTGAAACCGGTTGTTCTTTGAGCATCAAAGCCTTGCAAAGCGTGGGTTTGTCCTTAATACGTTGGCTGGGGTGATTTGTCGGGGCAACGCCAGGGCAACATGACAGGCGGAAAAGTGCAGCCAGAAGCATCAGAGATGGAAGCCGAGTCCGCGCCGAAAGCAGGCGGAAAGGTTCGCCTTAAGACGCTAGCCGATCTGGACCGGCGCACGACTGCCGCGCGTGTCGTGTTCGAGCTCAGGGACAGCCTGGCTGCCGATCTCGGGGGCAAGGCCAATCTCAGCGTCATGAAGCTGGAGTTGATCGACAACGTGGCCTGTCTCGGCGCCATGCTCAAGGATGCTGCCGCCAGCTACATCACAGGCGAGCCGATCGACATCAACGAGTTCATGGCCCTGACCAATGCACAGCGCCGCCTCCTTGCTGATCTGGGGCTTGAACGTCGGGCATTGAAGGACATCACCCCGAACTTGCGTGACTATGCGGCCAACGCCTACGGGGCCGCCAAGTGAGCCTCGCCAATATCACCATTGATAGCGCCTTGCGTGATCCGAACCTGCTTGGTGCAGCGCTCGGACCATCGACAACGTGGGACGTGTGGATTGCCATCCTCCGCGCTGCCTATGGCCTGGAGCTATCAGCTTCCGAGCGTCTGGCCTTCGATGCCGTTGCTGGTGGCAGGGAACCGCCCCACAAGCGCGTTCGCGAACTCTGGTGCATCATCGGCCGCCGCTCAGGCAAGTCGCGTGTTGCTGCTGCCCTGGCTGACTTCATCGCAGCCTTTCAGGACCATGGCACCAAGCTTGCACCGGGCGAGGTCGGGACCATCCTTGTCCTTGCCGCTTCCCGTATCCAAGCCCAGACGGTGTTCAACTACGTCCGGGCATTCTTCGAAGCGAGCCCCATCCTTTCCCAGCTTGTCGAGAGCGTGACCAACGACGAGATCAAGCTTGCCGGCAACATCGCCATCAGCGTCCACACCAACAATTACCGGACGGTACGCGGTCGCACCCTGATTGCCTGCATCTTTGACGAGGTGGGCTTCTGGCGTGACGAAAGCACGTCACTGCCGGATGTCGAGACCTACCGCGCCGTGCTGCCTGCCTTGGCAACCACTGGCGGGATGCTGATCGGCATTTCCTCGCCATATGCCCAGCGTGGCTTGCTCTACACCAAGCACCGGGAATGCTTCGGCAAGGACGATGCACAGGTTCTTGTCGTGCAGGCCGGGACCAAGGTGTTCAACCCGACAATCGACACCGACATCATCGACCAGGCGCACCGTGACGACCCGGAATCAGCGGCAGCCGAATGGGATGCGAAGTTCCGTGGCGACCTGTCCACATTCGTCGATAGGGCCGTGGTGGAGCGCTGCGTTGATATCGGGGTGCAGGAACGTCCTTACCTGCGCCAATATCGCTACGTCGCCTTCTGTGACCCGTCTGGCGGTGCTCACGACTCGATGACGCTTGGCATTGCGCACCGGGAGAATGATCGGGGCGTTCTGGACTGCCTTCGCGAGGTGAAGCCGCCCTTTGCCCCGGCCGATGTCGTGGGTGAGTTCTGCCGCGTGTTGAACACGTACAAGATCACTAGCGTGACCGGCGATCGGTATGCCGGTGCATGGGTTTCCGACGCCTTCCGCAAAGAGGGTGTCCGCTATGTCGCCTCCGAAAGAAGCCGCTCGGAAATCTACATCGATTCCCTGCCGCAGCTAATGGGCGGCACGATGTCGCTTCTCGATAACGTCCGGCTTGTCGGCCAGATTTCCCAGCTTGAGCGGCGCACCACGCGCACCGGCCGCGACAACATCGACCACATGTCCGGCGCTTCGGACGATCTGTGCAACGCCGCGCTCGGCGCCGTCATGCACGTTCCATCGCTGAACCGCGCCGATGCCGGCTCCCACACCAACCGCCAGCCGGTGGTGAACTTGGGGCATGCGAACATGAAGTCCCGAAGAATGATTGGAAAGGCAACGAAAGGTCCATACCGCAATGGCTGATATTTCGACCCGCCGCGTAGAGGCAGAGACGCGCCTTACAGAGCTTCGGCAGATGCAGGGCATTGCCTTGCTGGACGATCAGGAATTCGACACAGGGCCGCTGTCAGAGGTGGAAAGGGAGCTTTCCGCCCTTGATGCAGCCGAAGGCGAGGCAGTACGGCGCCAACGTGTCGAGGCAGCCGAGGCAGAGCAGCAGCGTCTCGCCAATCTGCGCAAGACGCTGACTGTCGTGGAGGAAAACCGCCTGGAAGCCGTGGACCGTGCCGAGAAGGCAGCCCGCGACCTGTGCGACGCCTTGAAGGAAGTTCGCGCCCGCAGCGCCGATGGCACGCGGCTGTTGCGCGCCCTTGGCGTCCGTCCTGCCGTGCTGCTTGACGTTTATGAATTGGAGTTCCGCATGAGCTTGCGCTTTGCGGCGGCAATCAAGCCCCTGGTCGGCCTTGGCCGGCGCTTTGGGCAGATCACGTTCCCCGAGGCTCGCAGCCCCTATGACAAGCCTTGGCGGGCCGAAGAACAGGCAATCGCCAACCCCGACATTTCCCGCGCCCTGAAAGGATCATTTTAATGGCAAAGACCGCTGCACTCGACATTCCCGAATCTTCCGACCGTGCTGTTCCGGAAATCGATCCGGCCCGCATGACCCTCCAACATGCCGGCCAGGTGTGGAGCGAATATCTTGTCCGCGTCCCTGCGGATTTTGTCGCCGACGACCTCAAGAGCCCTTCGGCATGGCGCAAGGCGCAGGCAGGCAGTCGGAACGCTCTTCGGAAGCTGGACCGCGTGACGGTCATCGCCTTCGATGAAAGCTGGATTGCGGAAGCGATTGTCGCCTCTGCCGATAGCAAGGGCGCGGTGCTGGCAAGGCCCCGCATCACGTCCATTCCGGTGCGCTTCGACAAGCTGTTTGAGGACGATCAGTACCGCGTTGCCTGGAATGGCCATGGCTACGTTGTCGAACGCAAGGCAGACGGCCACGCAATGACCCAGCCCACGGCGAATCCGGAACTCGCAACGCGGCTGCTGGTCAATATGTACCCGGCGAGGGTCGGCCGATGAGCAACGAACTTGTAGTTTCCGAGAATTCTGGCGCGGCCGCAGGGTCTGCGACGGAAGGCCTTGCGGGCGGTGGTGGGCAGGCGGGTTTTGCCTCCTTGACTGTCAACCCCGCTCGCAAGGCAGAAATAGAGCGGATCATGAAAAGTGACTTCGCCCGTTACGAAGACGAGGGCCTGAACAAGGAATATCTGGCCCTGCTCGAGGCCGAGCAATACGAGGTTGACCCGGATTCGATTCCGGCAACCCGGCCCCTGGCGGCGGACCAGTCGCGCACCGAACTTTGCAGCTCGGAAGCCGGCCGCAAGCTTGTCCATGATTGGGACCGGTCGGGCGGCTTCAAGGCGCATCTTGTCAACGTCCAGCGCGATGTCGGCGAAATGGTGCGCACGATCGGCAGGGTTCGCGATCAGCGCGTGTTCATGGAGCACTTTGACCGTGAGGTTCCGATCCCGGCGCGCCTTGCCGTCTATGACGAGATAGCGGCGGGAAGGGGGCTTTATGTCACCCCGGCCGCGCCCAGCGAGGTAAAGCATTTTGCAGCCACGCCGGCCGGCGGCCTGCTCGTTGCCGAATGGGGCTCCAGCGCTCCGGAAAAGGTGGCGATGCTACGGGCTCGCGCGAAGCGCATGACAGCCGCCATGACCGAGGGAGACGCCGATGGCTTCTGGACGTGGTTCGACAATCTCGACGCGGCGCCGGTGGCGGCGATCTTTCGCAAGTTGGCGGAGTGATCTCCCGCGGTGTTCGACTTCCTCAACCCGGCGACACGACAGGAGCGCTCTGATATGAGTCGTGCACTATCACGGGGGAATAAATGCTCGACCACATCACGAAGGAATGGGGCGTGCTGAAGGGCGCGCCATTGGCCTTTTTCATTTTGTTGGCGATCGGCTTGAGCGGCGGCTTCAAGGTCGGCTTAATGTGGCGCGATCAAGAGGTTGCAGACGGGAAAGCGTTAGTTCTTTTGAAAGATGGCCAAATTGACGGCTACCAAAAGGCATTGAGCGACCGACTCGAAAAGGTGGAAAAGCAGCTTTCAGAGAACCAGCTTTCCCTTATCAGATCCAAGATTCAAGCTGATCCTTCTTCGGTCGATATTATAGGCGGTCACCCGGATAAGCCCGACCCTCGCGTTGACCAACTTAAGGGCGCATTCAAGGATAGTGGCTGGAATGTAGGGGCATCTCAGATGCAAACCAGCACTTCGGACCTTGTTCTTCGCGCTCAGGACCCGAGGGCAGCGACGACAATCGAGAATGCTCTTAAAGATGCTGGGATTGTCTATGAGGCAGTCAAGCCGTTGACGAATGGCAGCACGGACTTCCTTCTAGGAACGGGCGGCAAATGATGTCCCCAGCGCCGGCCATTCCTACGGCTAGGAATGGTAGCCCCGCCCGGACTTGAACCGGGACCAACGGCCCGAGGTCCGTAGTGCGGGTTCCTACTCTTTATCGGGTGCTCGGAATCCGTCTGGGTCGAGAGCTCTCAGCGATTTCATCGGAAGCCGGACAACCAATCGTCTGTCGCGCTTCCAAATTTTCGGTTGCGCGAAACGCCAAAACAGCTCGCAATCCACATAGTTTTCCGGGTCGATGCTCTCCCAGTCGACAGGCCGGTGGAGTGGCAACTCCCGAATCTCCCCGCTGTCCAAGACGATGGTCGTACGGCCGGCAACCAAAGCGACAACAATATCCCTGACCTCATGGCCCCGCATAATGCCTAGGCGCCCGATTGGGGTCCCGTTCTCCCAAGACAACAGTATCGGCCTTTCGGAAGGATTGTGTACCTTGAGAAATGGCACTGAAGTTTTGCCGTGAGGACTGAGCGATCTTATGACCACGACAGCCGTCGGTGCGTTTCTAAAAAACCTGTCCCAAACGACGAATAGTCCGGTCGCAAGTCCTACTAGCGCGCCAACGCCTTTTACTATTTCCCAAACGTAACCCATATTGCCGCTCCAAAGCCGCCGACGTTCGCGCAGTAACGATCCGCGCCCAAGCCGTTCGCCCCCGCAGGGCGTGCTTGACGGGTGCTTCCACAAGGCGCAAGTGTGACATGCGTTTATTAAATGGGAGGGAACTATGAAGAAATTTCTTGTTTTTGCTATTATGCTCGCTGCTTTGGCTGCCTCAGCACCTTCATTTGCCGGCAACTGCGAACACAACGACGATACCGCAGCCGATGGTTCGCGTTGTGGTGATCGATCGGCGGACAGCCAGTAACCACGTCTTTCCCGACTGCAGAGGCCGGCTACTTCACGTTGTTGTCGCCGCGCTTCGCCGTCGCGTGGGTGCGTCGCGCGCAAGCTCCCACGGCCGTTACCCTAGTCCACCATGTCGCGAAGCGGTTTCTTGCGTTTCTGCGGCCGGTATTTTTCCACAAGCCTGACCTTGTCGATATCGACCGTAACCAGCGGTCCCATGTCGATTGTCACCTTGCCGCCTTTCTCGTCAATGCGCGTGACCTCGCCCATAAGCTCGATCTGCTGGCCTCGCTTGACCTTGGATTTGCTGTCCACGATCGAATGCGGGAAGTTGTAGGAGGGGATTGAGACGCTGATACGGTCCGCTGTGACCCGTCTCCGCACGGTAGCTGTTATGGCCACCACCTCCCCAATGCCTATTTCCCGCGCCATATCTGGATTCTGGCGTCGGGGAGGGGATCGTCAAGGAGGTACTAATATTAGGTCCGTCGCGGCGCTTCCCCACTCGCTAGTTCGCTGGCCCGGTCCCGTGCCATCGGATGAATGCTGCATCCTTGCCGGTGATGTCCTTCACCGATTTCAACAGGGCTTCATGGACCGCTCGAAGCGCTCGATAGTGGTCGCAGGTAGGCGATATCAGCGGCCGAACAATGCTTGTGTGCAGATCTTCCGCCGCCGACATGAAGCGTTCGATTTCAGCCTGCGAGAGCTGTTTGGAGGGTTTGGTTCTGGCCATTGTGCGATCTCCGTTGAGTTGATCGCCGCACCGGCATCATGAGGACCATATTCCTAAGCGCAGGACAAGAGCATCCAGAATTGCTATCCACTACGGCAGGCTTTTCGACCAACTTATGTTTTGAAGTCGCCTGCAACCCCTTCGAGAGCTGAACGAAGGTTAACAAGAGCGCGCGCAAAATTTCTGTGTACTTCTGCCTCGTTGTCCCCCCATGACCAACACGTCAGTAGCACGCAGTTTCCCTCAGATGGTTTTGCCGCTTCAACTAAGGCGTGAAATCTGTGGGGCCACAGACACCAACCCCAACAAGCTTGCTTGAAAGCTCGGTCAGTCGCTTCCAGCGCGCGTTGAAGACGATCTCCGAACGCCAGTACCTGGCCCTGGCCAATGTTCCGTTCCAAATCCCGAAAGAGAACCGATATGCGAGTCATTAGCTCTAGCGCCGATTTTGATACGCCAGAATCATTCTGTTTGAGTGGTCTCATCCCAAAGTCATTTGTTTCGAAAATAGTCGCCGAAGAGTTTGCCCATCTCAAAAAGTCGACGGAAGCCTTTGCGGCGAGGGTTCCGGGGATACTATACTAGCCGAGTTGGTCAATAAGCGTGTTTGCCACGTCGCGGCCGTGGTGCATTGCAGCCATCTCAATGTCATGCCCAAACTGCGGCTGCCGCCCGTTTTGCTCCGCTTCAAAGAGGGCATTGGCCAAATTTGTCAGCACCTGTGAGACGGCGATGATGTCATCATATGTTATCGCTGTGAAAATCTTGGTGCGAGCATCGCGGGTCTGCGCTTGGTCGTGTGCAAAAACCCGGTCCCTCATTGGCTTGCATTTTTTCCACAGAGCTTCCGCCCGACCAATTTCATTTGATACCGCCTTGAGGTCGTTTGCGTCGAATTCATGGACGCCTTCGATATACTTACTGAGCCAGTCGTCGGCATTCGAGGTCAGTGCTCTTTTTCGAGCAGTAAGCGCACTTTTTCCAAAATGCTTCAGGTCTGATTTGATCTCATCTTGGAGACGCTGAACGCAATGCGCATTCTTTTGCGAATCGAAAATTCGACCCAGGCCTATAATTACTGTCGTGAGAGCCAGATGCTCATAGTCGGTCCAGAACGAGCCATTTTTCTGCAGCTTGTCCAGAACTGCATTTTCTGCGCTTGCGCGCTCTCGAACTCCGAGAATGCAACCTAAAGTTCGACATACGAGATCTGTATCTCGGCGAAATGCGCTAAGACTTTCCTCGATCGCCATTGATCATGCCCCTCCAAAATGGCTCTCCTCATGCAAATGTCGCCCGCAATAGGGTGCGTTTGGCCTAGCGCCTCACAGCAGCGTACCTCTCAAGGCCGCGGATTTGCCTCCCCTAAGTCCATCGCTCTTTTCAGGATCGTTTCCACAAGCGCCTCAGGGTCAAAGCCAGAGCCTTCATGGTCTCGATCTACGTAGCCACTGAAATCAGGTCGTATGAGGCCAAAATCATATTTGGATGCTGCAAGCCGTCGAACCGGCCGCATTGACGGTGCATTGTACATCCCGCTCAGCTTTGGCATTCCGTTGTGGAATTCAACGACCAGTTCAGACCCCTCAAGATCGTTCGCATAATGTAATCGCCATTGGATCGTTGCCACGACGCCAGGCAGCCGCAGGAGATGGAAATCGCGCTCTCCACGCAAATCGCCAAACGAGGCGTTGATTCCTGTTGCTTCAACTCCCTTTTTCATGGCGTCGACGAAAGCCGCGAAAGCAGCTGTTGCAGCCTTGACCCCAGTGTCCGACTTTCGAAACTGGTCCTTCATTGAGCGCAGCTCTGACGCGCGTTGAAACCTTTTGCCTCTGTCTTCGATTGTCTCTTGAGACGGTTCCCCGCCAGCTTCTTGGATCCGAGTCTCGATCACTGCTGCCGCACCGTCCAGGCCGAAGCGTTCCAACCCGAGATAAAGACGAGGCCTTGGAAGCCATTTCGGTGTTGATGCCGGCTTCTCTGTTGGTATGAAAACTGTGAAATCGAAGCCCTCTGCAAAAGCGCGATTTCGAATGGCCGTCTCCTCGATACGTGTGAATGGCGTCTTGCCCCAAGCATCACGGTAAAAAACGGCAACGATGCGCGCTTGCTCTCCGAAGACGGCGTTGAACGTCTGCTCGCCGTCGGTGCCGCCCAGCACTTTCTGCTGCTCCGAGTAGAGAAAGGTCTTAAATCGATCCTGGAGCAGATCGTTGAGCGCCACTACCAAATTCTCGTCCACCGAATGGAAGGAGAAGGCCACGTCATATTTGAATGTCAAACGAGCTGTCCCCTTGTCGGCCGCGCGCGAATATCGCCCAGTACGTCAGCCGAAATCAAGAAATGCGCGGCACACCATTTACAAAGTGTTGCCCCAAATGTTGCCCCGCGAGAGCTTCGGCAAAAACCGCAAAAAGCTAAGTATTTGGAATTGTTGGCTCCCCGGGCCGGATTCGAACCAGCGACCAACCGGTTAACAGCCGGTTGCTCTACCACTGAGCTACCGGGGAACAGAGGCTCTTGCGTGAGTGGGGCAGCCTATAGCAAACCCGTTTCGGCTTTGCAAAGAAGCATTTCGCATTTTTTCGGTGCTTTTTGGCGCAGGGCTTTCTGGCAATGGCTGGCAGGCGCCCTCATATGAGCTGTCTCTCGCCTGTTACGGAACAGAAAAGGCCGTTGCGGCTTTCTCCGGTTGATGGTGCTACTGATGCAAACGGATCGACATTTCACATGACGGCAATGAGCGACGAACAGCCACCGGCCCGGAAAATCTCGGTCTTCGGCCGCCAGTTCACCATGCCGCGCTCGCGCGGCCTCAGGATTGCGATCGGCGTTGTGCTGATCATCGGCGGCATTCTCGGCTTCCTGCCAATCCTGGGTTTCTGGATGGTGCCGATCGGATTGCTGGTGCTCTCCTATGAATTCGCATTGGTGCGTCGTCACCGGCGCCGCTTCGTCGTCTGGTGGGAGCGACGGCGGCGGCCGGACTGAGGTTCCCCCCTGAGAGGCCGGCAGACGGCAAAATGCCGGAGGACGGCGTGTTCCGCTATGCATTAGCCTCTACATTACCGAGGTTGGTCGAAGCAGCTTTCCAGGCGTTCGCAAAGCTCCTTGAGAACGGCGGTAGCCGACGCCAGCCGCGCACGGTCGCGCGGTGGCAGGCTGTTTGCGCTTTCGATGCCGAGACGGTCGATGGCGTAGCGCACAAGCTCTGCAGATCTGGACTGCGACAATCCGCGCGATATGCGGTTTTCCGTAGCTAATCGACGCATGGGGAGCCTCCTGCTTGCCCAACGTCGTCGCCGGTTTCGGGTTCCTGTCGCCGAGAATCATGCTTAACGATAAGCTAATATGTTATTGCTAGCGTGGTATTGCGTTGATAAGCAGAGCCTGGATGTCGGAGGAACCGTTGGGAATGCACCGTGGCCGCTTGACGGCATTTTCGCCGCAACCTATTGGAGCCGGGTGGAACGCCGGGAGCAATGAGGCCTCGTGGCGGAGTGGTTACGCAGAGGACTGCAAATCCTTGCACCCCGGTTCGATTCCGGGCGAGGCCTCCAATGCCCGAGCTCCCGCGCATCAGCGCCTGGGGGCTTCAGTTCCGGTCGAAACAGCCGCGGCCTTTGCGCGGCAAGCGGATGGTTGGAACATGAGCGCTGATTTTGCCGAACGCCGGGTGAAGATGGTCGACGGCCAGATCCGCACCACCGACGTGACCAGTGCGCCGCTGCTCGAGGCGATGCTTGTCGTGCCGCGCGAGGCCTTTGTCGGCGCCGGCCAGCGCGATCTCGCCTATATCGACGAGGACATCCGTATTGCCGACACGGCGGATGGTCCGCGCTATCTCATGGAACCGTCGCCACTGGCCAAGCTGATGCAGCTGGCCGATATCGGCCCAAGCGATTCGGCACTCGATGTCGGCTGCGGCACCGGCTATGCGGCGGCGATCCTGTCGCGGCTGGCGAGGTCCGTGGTCGCGCTGGAAAGCGATGCGGCGCTGGCCGAGACCGCCACGTCGACGCTCGCGGCGCTAGGCTGCGGCAATGTCACCGTGGTCCAGGGATCGCTGCCGCAAGGCCATGCTGCCAAGGCGCCTTACGACGCCATCTTGATCGGCGGCAGCGTCGGGGAGGTGCCGGCGGCGCTGTTCGACCAGCTTGCCGAAGGCGGCCGACTCGTCGCCGTCGAAGGGCAAGGCAATTCGGGCGTAGCCCGGCTTTTTTTTAAGACTGGAGGGGTTGTAACCGGAAGAGGCGCATTTAATGCGGCAATTAAGCCACTACCTGGATTTGAACGCATTCGCGTCTTCGAATTCTGAGTGATTTTGCCTTGCAGCGAAGGCGCTGTCATGATCGCTTGCGTTTGAACAATCGTTGCTGATCTGCATAACCGGGCGTTTCTGGGGGCTTTCAGCGGGGGAACGATAAAAAACGCGGCGCCGGCTGATCAGAAGGAGAAGCCAGCGTGGCGTAGTTCCCGTGCGAAACGAATGAGGGAATATAACGTGCCGTCTGTACGCAAGTTGCTTTTTACCGCTGTCCTCGTTTCGGCGACCGCGCTTTCTCCACTGGCCGCCTCGGCCGAAACCATTCTCGGGGCACTTTCAAAGGCCTATCAAAACAATTCCTCGCTTAATTCTTCGCGCGCCGGCGTCCGCGTCACCGACGAGGGCGTAGCGATCGCCAAGTCCGGCTGGCGCCCGACCATCACCGGTTCGGCGAGCATCGATTATTCCGCCAGCCATAGCAACCGGTTGCACCAAAACATCTCGTTGACCACCGGCAATTTCGGCGTCGAGATCGACCAGACGCTGTTCGACGGCTTTCAGACCAGGAACAACGTCGCGGCCGCCGAATCGCGGGTCCGCGCGTCTGTCGAAAGCCTGCGTAACGCCGAAGAGAACACTCTTTTCAACGCGGCAAGTGCGTATATGGACGTGATCCGCGACCGCCAGATCGCGGTTCTGACCGAACAGAACCTGCAATTCCTGACCGAGCAGGCGCGTGCGGCGCGCTCGCGCTTCGAGGTCGGCGAAGGTACGCGCACCGACGTCGCGCAAGCCGATGCCTCGCGCGCCTCCGCAGTGGCGCAGTTGAGCGCCGCCCGCGCGACAGCGCTGGCAAGTGCCGCGACGTATCGCCAGATCGTTGGCGACGAGCCGGGCAAGCTCAGGGCGGCTTCGCCGTTGTCGAAGCTGTTGCCGAGGAGCCTCGATGCAGCGATCGCCATTGCATCGGCCGAGCATCCGGCCATCCTTGCCACCGAGCACCTGGTCGACGCGGCGGGGTTTTCGGTGAAATCGGCCGAAGGCGCGCTGCTGCCTCAGCTCTCCGCGTCGGCCGGTGTTTCGAGCGCCTTACGCTACACCGCGCCCGGCTCGCTCGGCTCGACGCAGGATGGCACAACCAATTCGGCAAGCATCGGCGCGACGCTGACCGTGCCGATCTATTCCGGCGGCCGGACCTCGGCATTGGTTCGCCAGTCGAAGGAATCGCTCAGCCAGGCGCGGATCGAGGTCGATGTCAGTCGCGACCAGGTGCGCCAGGCCGTGACATCGGCATGGACGCAATATACCGCCGCGCAGCAAAGCGTCACGGCCAACCGGCAGGTGGTCGCTGCCGCGCAGCTTGCCTTGAACGGCGTCATCGAGGAGCGCAATGTCGGCCAGCGCACCACGCTCGACGTTCTCAACGCGCAGGCAACCGTCATCACCGCCAAGATCAATCTTGCCAGCGCCGAACGCGACGTCGTGGTGGCAAGCTATGCCATCCTTTCGGCGGTTGGGCATTTGTCGGCAGACCGCCTTGCGCTCAACGTGACGAAATACAGGCCCGAAGAGCATTACAATGCCGTCAAGGACAAGTGGATCGGCCTGCGCACGCCGGACGGCCGCTGATCGCCAAGCCGTGTTTTTAGCCCGCGCTCGAACAACGCGCGGGCTTCAACTCCCGACCCTAATCTGTTGAAATCCGAGATGTCGCCAGATTGGGGATTCTCGCAAGGCGTTCCGTCGGTTACGCTGTCGCCATGATTCGAATCCGGCATTTGCCGGACAGGAAATCTGGGAACGAGTCACAAGGGCGGCGGATGTGACGATGGCGACGGCAAGCAGCGTACAGCGCGAACCTTCCATGGAAGAGATACTGGCTTCCATCAGAAGGATCATCGAAGACAGCGATACCGGCCGCAAGCAGCCGGGCGACGCGGACGAGCTGCGCCAGGATCTGCAACCGGCGCCGGCAGCCGGGCGGGCACCGGAGGGGGATGCGTTTCGCTCCGAACTGCGTGGCGGACTGGAGATCGCCAAGCCGGCCACGCGGGCCGAGGTGCCGGCGCAGCCATCGGTCGCGCCCGTCACTGCGCGCACGGAAACGCCGGTGCGTCCCGGTCCGGCGAAAGCACCGGTCACGCGGGCTGAGGTGAACGCCACCGCCGAACCGCCCGCAAAGCCGGATCGGCCTGCGACGGCCAAGATTGCCGAGACGACCGACACCATCATTGCCGATTGGCGGCGCGAGATCGCCGCAGTCGGCGACGCGATGGCTAAGCCGGACCAGACCGCTGCACCCCGGACACCGGACGCCGAGCCGAAAGCCGAGATTTTCGAGGATGAGGCGACCCCCGAACCTGTGCCGGAGCCTTCGCAAAGCGGATTGGCGCGTTCGGCGGCAAGCGAGGCGCCGCCCGCACGTCCGGCGATCCTTTCGGAGCATACGGGCCGGCAGGTTGCCGCCGCTTTCGGTGAGCTTTCAGACGCGTTTGCCAGCCGCAGCAAGAAGACCTTCGACGAGATGGCCGAGGAGATGCTGAGGCCCATGCTGCAGGACTGGCTGGACAACAATTTGCCGACGCTCGTCGAGCGGCTGGTGCGCGAGGAAATCGAGCGCGTCGCGCGCGGCGCGCAGTAGCACTATCGACTCCGAGCCGCAGAAGTTATCAAGGACTATCCGGAGCTCTCGCGAGCGCTAAGGCGTTTCAGCGCGGCCTGGTTGACCATTTCAAGCTCATCCGTTTCAAGCTTATCGCCACCGCGTAGCCATGTCGCTGTTCGGACTGGGCCGACTGCCCGGCTTGGGGAAGCCGTGTCGAATCCGGACACGGTGTCTCCCGCGAAACGGACAAACTCGTGTGGTGCGTAGAGTGGAACAAACCCGCCGCCCTTGCGGTTGACTTGGCAACCACCTTCCGATTTACACCGGACCACAAATTCCGGACAGCGCGGACCGTTTTCCCATGCTCGAAAAGACCTACGACGCAAAAGCCGTCGAGCCGAAGATTGCCAGGATCTGGGAAGAGGCCGACGCGTTTCGGGCCGGTGCCGGCGCCGAAGAGGGGGCTGAAGCCTTCACCATCGTCATCCCGCCGCCGAACGTCACCGGCTCGCTGCATATGGGCCATGCGCTCAACAACACGCTGCAGGACATTCTGGTGCGCTTCGAGCGCATGCGCGGCAAGAACGTCTTGTGGCAGCCGGGCATGGACCATGCCGGCATCGCCACGCAGATGGTGGTCGAGCGCCAGCTGATGGAAAAGCAGATCCACCGCCGCGACCTGACGCGCGAGCAGTTCATCGACAAGGTGTGGGAGTGGAAGGCCGAGTCCGGCGGCGCGATCCTCAACCAGCTAAAGCGGCTCGGAGCCTCGGCCGACTGGAGCCGGGAGCGCTTCACCATGGACGAAGGCCTGTCCAAGGCCGTGCTCGAAGTGTTTGTCACGCTCTACAAGGAAGGGCTGATCTACAAGGACAAGCGCCTTGTGAACTGGGACCCGAAACTGTTGACCGCCATCTCGGATCTCGAGGTCGAGCAGCAGGAGGTAAACGGCAACCTCTGGCACTTCCGCTATCCGGTCGAAGGCAAGACGTTCGATCCGGAGAATCCGAAGACCTTCATCACCGTTGCGACGACCCGCCCGGAGACGATGCTGGGCGATACGGCGGTCGCCGTCCATCCCGACGACGAGCGTTTCCGGCATCTTGTCGGCAAGAACCTCATCCTGCCGATCGTCGGCCGCAGGATCCCGGTGGTGGCGGACGAGTATTCCGATCCCGAAAAAGGCAGCGGTGCGGTCAAGATCACGCCGGCGCATGACTTCAACGACTTCGAGGTCGGCAAGCGCCACAGGCTGCCGGCGGTCAACATCCTCACTGTCAATGCGGCGGTGAGCCTCAAGGACAATGAGGATTTTCTCGCCGGGCTGGAGGTGACGCCGGAGCGCCAGGCCGTCTGGGACAGCCTCGACGGCCTGGACCGTTTCGATGCGCGCAAGAAGATCGTCGAGCTGATGGAGGCGGGCGGCTTTCTCGAAAAGGTCGAGCCGCATCGCCACGCGGTGCCGCATGGCGACCGCGGCGGCGTGCCGATCGAGCCGTTTTTGACCGACCAATGGTATGTCAATGCGGCGGAACTGGCCAAGCCGGCGATCGCCTCGGTGCGCGAAAGCCGTACTAATTTCGTGCCGAAAAACTGGGAAAAGACCTATTTCGACTGGATGGAGAACATCCAGCCCTGGTGCATTTCGCGCCAGCTCTGGTGGGGCCACCAGATCCCGGCCTGGTACGGGCCGGACGGGCATGTCTTTGTCGAAAAGACCGAGGAAGAAGCACTCGGTGCCGCCGTCGAATATTATTTGGCGCTGGAAGGGCCATGGAAGGCCTGGGTCGAGGACAAGCTCGAGAATTTCAAGCCTGGCGAGATCCTGACCCGCGACGAGGACGTGCTCGACACATGGTTCTCGTCGGCGCTGTGGCCGTTCTCGACGCTTGGCTGGCCGGACCAGACGCCGGAGCTGAAGACCTATTACCCGACCGACGTGCTGGTGACCGGTTTCGACATCATCTTCTTCTGGGTCGCCCGAATGATGATGATGGGCCTGCATTTCATGGACCAGGAGCCGTTCCATACGGTCTATGTCCACGCGCTGGTTCGCGACAAGACCGGGCAGAAGATGTCGAAGTCGAAAGGCAACGTCATCGACCCGCTCGAGCTCATCGACGAATATGGCGCCGATGCGCTGCGCTTCACCTTGACGGTGATGGCAGCTCAAGGGCGCGACGTTAAGCTCGATCCGGCCCGCATTGCCGGTTATCGCAATTTCGGCACCAAGCTGTGGAACGCGACGCGCTTCGCCGAGATGAACGAAGTGGCGCGCAACGACGATTTCTGGCTGCAGGACGCCAAGCTGGCGGTCAACCGCTGGATCCTGACCGAGCTGACGCGGGCCGCGCGGGATATGACGGACGGCATCACCTCATACCGCTTCAATGAGGCGGCGGGTGCCGCCTACCGGTTCGTCTGGAACCAGTTCTGCGACTGGTACCTGGAACTGCTGAAGCCGGTGTTCATGGGCATCGACGAGGCCGCCAAGGCCGAGAGCAGGGCCTGCGTCGCCTTCGTGCTCGATGAGATCTACAAGCTGCTGCATCCGATGATGCCGTTCATGACCGAGGAACTTTGGGCCGAAACCGCCGGCGAGGGCGGGCAGCGGCCGTCGCTGCTTTGTCATGCGGCATGGCCGTCGCCCGACTTCGAGGACGAGGAGGCCGCCGCCGATATCAACTGGCTGGTCGATCTCGTCTCCGGCATCCGCTCGGTGCGTTCAGAAATGAACGTGCCGCCGGCGGCTATCGCGCCGCTTGTGGTGATTGGCGCCAACGAAACGACACGCGAAAGGTTCGAGCGTCAGAGCTCCGCTATCAAGCGTCTGGCGCGGGTCGGCGACATCTCGCTCGCCGAGGTGCCACCCAGGGGATCCGCCCAGATCGTCGTCAACGAGGCGACCATCTGCCTGCCGCTCGGCAGCCTGATCGACCTTACCGCCGAGGCAGCGCGCCTGCAGAAGGAACTTGCCAAGGTGACCGAGGAAATTGCGCGGCTTTACAAGAAGCTGTCCAACGAGAAATTCGTCGCCAACGCGCCGGAAGAGGTGGTGGAGGCCGAGCGCGAAAAACTCGCCGAATATCGCGAGGCGCAAGAGAAGCTTTCGGTGGCATTGACGCGGGTGCGCGATGCCAGTTGACCGAACAGATTTGGGCCGGCTGACCGAACAGATTTGCCGGTCACGAATCTGCTTTCCAGACAGGCTTCCTGCCACGAAAACAGGCATTCCGCAGCGTAAATCTTGAGGCAAACTGAATGTTTTTGCCCCATTGTTGCCATAATGTAACAATGGCTGACTGGGCCCGCAAACCGCTCTGTTTTGCGGTGTTTTAGGCGATTTTCCCGATTTTTCTCATTGATTTGTATTGAGCCGGCCATTTTCCCGCCTTGTCGGGAAGGCCGACACCTTGTCGGAAATGCGTTCGGCCAAGGTGTACATGTACGCACGGCGAATTCGTTGTTGCGCGGTTAACCTGAATTGGTTCTAGCTTGATGCAACGATATTCGGGGAGGAGATTCATGTGTTATTCGCGTCTGAAAGCGCTGCTGGGGGCAGGGGCCTTTTCGCTGGCTTTGGTTGGGACGGCGCAATCCGGAGGCTTTGACCGGGGCGGTGTCAATATCGACCAGCTGTTTGATGCGGCGCCATATTCGTTCGATGCTGGCGTCACCTATGTTTCGCCTCAACGCACCCTTAAAAATGTGCAGCGTCTGGACGGCTCGGGGCTGTCGACGTCCAAAATCGACGTCGGCGGTGATTACGCAGTGCCGCATATCGGCATCAAGGCCAATATCTTTGAGCCCGTGGACTGCCTTGCCACCTATACGAGACCGTATGGCGCGGATGCAAATTTCGGCGTGAACAACGCCTATTCGCCGACAGCGGTCAAATACTCCGTCGACACAGACGATTTCGGCCTCACCTGCTCGTACAAGCTAAACGTCGGCAAGGGTGCCGTGCGGTTCATCGGCGGTGTCTCCTATCAGCAGGTCGACGCGTTTCTGTCCCGCCAGACATTGCTGGCCTTCGGCAATACCGGCCTCGGAAAATTCAAACTTTCCGACGAAGCATGGGGTTGGCGTGCGGGTGCCGCCTATGAAATCCCCGAAATCGCCCTGCGCGCCAGCCTGATGTACTCTTCGAGCTACAAATATGACGGGCTGTCGGGAACCGTCGACACGACCGGCTTCAGGGGCGCCTTTCCGGCGGATCTGATTCCTGGCTCTACCGGGGTGTACCCTGTCTCCGCGGCGGCTGAGATACCTCAAGCTCTGGAATTCAAGCTGCAGAGCGGTATAGCTCCTGGCTGGCTGGCCTTTGGTTCCATCCGCTGGCAGGAGTGGAGCAAGCTTGGCGTCATTGCCATCAATGGCGTACGCAGTCCGGTGACCGGTGCTCCCTCGCCCGTTTCCTTCGACCTGCTTTATCGCGACGGCTGGACGGTCACGGGCGGTATCGGCCACAAGTTCACCGACCAATTGTCAGGCGTGGTTTCGCTGACCTGGGATCGCGGCACCTCGACGACCTCCGGCTATCAGTCGGATACCTGGGCCGTGGCCAGCGGCGTCTCCTATTCGCCGAACGACAAGGTCGAGGTCAGGCTCGGCGGCTCGATCGGTGTGCTGACGAGCGGGTCATCGAGTTTCAGTGGTGTCGGCGACGTGGCAAATGCCATCACCTATACCTACGGCAACGACCTGCTTCTCGCCGGTTCGGCTTCCGTCAAGATCAAGTTCTAACTACAAATTTTTAAACGACAAAACGGCCGGGCATTGCCCGGCCGTTTTGCTTGGCGCTCCGTCCGGCGCCCGGCCGGCGCAACAACTGCTCCGCATAATGCTCATTCCTGTAATTGTGACGTTTTGGCAACAAGTTTCTGAACAACCCTCGCGTCGCCGAGCCGCCCGGGAACATTGCCCATTTCCCGCCATAAACCCGGCGCACCTCGAACTTGTCTCGGGACACGCGCCAACAGGCTAGGCGAAGAGGCAGGCCGCACCGCCCGCGGCAAGGACGAGTATGGACGCCAGAGCGATCTCCAAGGCCAAGCTGCCAAGCCGCCACGTGACCGTTGGTCCTGAGCGGGCGCCACACCGCTCCTACCTCTATGCGATGGGGCTGTCGGCGGCCGAGATCGCGCAGCCGCTGGTCGGCGTCGCAAGTTGTTGGAATGAGGCCGCACCCTGCAACATCTCGCTGATGCGCCAGGCGCAAGTGGTCAAGAAGGGCGTGGCCGCCGCCAGTGGCACGCCGCGCGAATTCTGCACCATCACCGTCACCGACGGCATCGCCATGGGCCATCAGGGGATGAAGTCGTCGCTGGTATCGCGCGAGGTCATCGCCGATTCGGTCGAGCTTACGATGCGCGGCCATTGCTACGATGCGCTGGTCGGACTGGCCGGCTGCGACAAGTCGCTGCCCGGCATGATGATGGCCATGGTGCGCCTCAACGTGCCATCGATCTTCATCTACGGCGGCTCGATCCTGCCCGGCAGCTACCGTGGCCGGCAGATCACCGTGCAGGACGTGTTCGAGGCCGTCGGTCAGCATTCGGTCGGCACGATCAGCGACGCTGAGCTCCTTGAAATCGAACAAGTCGCCTGTCCGTCGGCCGGCTCCTGCGGTGCCCAGTTCACCGCCAACACCATGGCCACCGTGGCCGAGGCGATTGGCCTGGCGCTGCCCTATTCCTGCGGCGCGCCGGCACCTTACGAGATGCGCGACCGCTTCAATTTCGCTTCCGGCGAAAAGATCATGGAGCTGATCGCAAGGAACATCCGCCCGCGCGATATCGTTACTATGAAAGCGTTGGAAAATGCCGCGACCGTGGTCTCGGCCACTGGCGGCTCGACCAACGCGGCGCTGCATTTGCCGGCGATCGCGCACGAGGCCGGGATAAAGTTCGACCTTTTCGACGTGGCCAAGATATTTGAGAAGACGCCCTACATCGCCGACCTCAAGCCGGGCGGCAAATACGTCGCCAAGGACATGTTCGAGGCCGGCGGCATTCCGTTGCTGATGAAGACGCTGCTCGACCACGGCTATCTTCATGGCGATTGCCTGACGGTGACCGGCCGCACTTTGGCCGAAAATATGGAACATGTTTCCTGGAATGACAGCCAGGATGTGGTCCGTCCCGCCAATAGGCCGATCACCCAGACCGGCGGGGTCGTGGGCTTGAAGGGTAACCTTGCCCCCGAAGGCGCGATCGTGAAGGTCGCCGGTATGGCGGAGCTCAAATTCTCGGGTCCGGCACGCTGCTTCGATTCGGAAGAGGAATGTTTCGAGGCTGTTACGCACCGCAACTATAGGGAAGGCGAGGTTCTCGTCATCCGCTATGAGGGCCCGCGCGGCGGCCCAGGCATGCGCGAAATGCTGTCGACGACGGCGGCTCTTTATGGCCAAGGCATGGGCGGCAAGGTGGCGCTCATCACCGACGGGCGTTTTTCGGGCGCGACGCGCGGTTTCTGCATCGGCCATGTCGGGCCGGAAGCGGCCGTGGGCGGCCCGATCGGGCTGCTGAAGGACGGCGACTTGATTTCGATCGACGCGGTGAATGGCACGATCGAGGTTGCGTTGTCCAAGGCCGAACTGGCGGCGAGGGCAAAGGCATGGAAGGCGCGCACGACCGACTATCAGTCGGGCGCGATCTGGAAATACGCACAGACGGTCGGATCTGCCCGCGATGGCGCGGTCACCCATCCCGGCGGTGCCAAAGAAACACACTGCTATGCGGACATCTGAGTTGTTGAGGTCGTCTGTCCTTTCGGCACTGGTTGCGCTCGCCACTTTTGGCGCGACCTTGGGCGCCGTCGGCCAGGCCATGGCCTTCGACGACAAGGTATTCGACGACAAGACCGGCGTGAAGCCGCAGTCGAGCCCGTGGGCGGTATTCCAGTTCGGCTTTTCCGCCTACAAGAACGGCCATAAGGAGCAGGCCGCGGAAGCCTATAAATATGCCGCCGAGAACGGCCAGATCGGTGCCACCTGGAAGCTTGCGCGCATGTATGCCGAAGGCGATGGCGTGGCGCGAGACGACTACGCGGCATTCAAGTTCTTCAGCGAGATCGTCGACCAGGACGTCGAGCCCGGTTCGCCCGAGGAAAGCTATGTTTCGGACGCGCTGGTGGCGCTTGGCGACTATCTGAGGAAGGGCATTCCCGGCAGCCCCGTCGAGGAGAACGAGGTGGCGGCCCAGGAATATTACATGCGTGCCGCCGCCAACTACCGCAACCCGAACGCCCAATTCGAGATGGGCCAGATGTTCCTCAAGGGCGAGGGCGGCGTCAAGGCAAGCGTCAAGCAGGCCGGCCGCTGGTTCCAGCTGGCGGCCGAAAAGGGCCATGCGGGGGCACAGGCGACGCTCGGCAACCTGCTTTTCCAAAGCGGCAAGATCGTGCGGGGGCTGGCGATGATGACCGCGGCGCTCGAACGGGCCTCACCCGCCGACCAGCCATGGATCCGCGGCATGCAGGAAGAAGCGTTTGCCGCCGCCGGCGAAGCCGACCGCCGTACCGCGATCTCGCTGGCCGACGACATCCTCACCAAGGGTGGCGGCGACTAGTAGGCCGGCGGGATTGTCGATTTAAATCAATTCTCGGTCGGTTCCGCCGGCACGCCGCCGGGCGCTGGTGTTGAGATCGGCGTGCCCTGCAGATGCGGGGCCAGCGTGTTCTCCGGGCAGCCGTCCCGCTGCTTTGTCCAGGATGTGTTGTTGAGCACCATCTCGCAGCGGGCGAGATGGCTTTGTCCGGCAAGCGTCAGGCAGGCCATTTGGCCGATCTGGAACGATTTGCCGTTGGCAAGGCATTCCTCATCGGCAAAAGCCTGCACTGTTGCTGCCATGGCAAACGCCAGAGCAATCGGACAAAGAGCCGTTCGAATGGTCATGGGAACCCCTGCCGCCATGATGACGTCCCATCAGACGCGCGATTTGTGGCGATATGAGGGTTCGGTGCCGGCACCGACGGATCAGGCCGGCTGCAGGTCGAGATCCACCGCCACCGGCACGTGGTCGGAAGGTTTTTCCCAGGCGCGCACTTGCTTTTCGATCGAAGCCGAGGAAAACCAATTGGCGGCTTCGGGTGACAACAGCAGGTGGTCGATGCGGATGCCGTTGTTCTTCTGCCAGGCGCCGGCCTGATAGTCCCAGAACGTAAACGTGTCCGGCGCATCCGTAACCGCGCGCACGGCTTCGGTGAAGCCGAGATTCTTCAGCCGGCGGAACGCACGTCGCGTCTCGGGCTGGAACAGCGCGTCGCTTAGCCAGTTTTCCGGATATTTCGCGTCGACCGGCTCGGGGATGACATTGTAGTCGCCGGCCAGAACCAGCGGCTCTTCCAGCGCAAGCCGCTCCTCGGCCCAGCGCTCCAGCCGTGCCATCCAGGAAAGCTTGTAGGAGAACTTCTTCTCGTCGTCGATCGGGTTGCCGTTCGGCAGATAGAGCGAGGCAACGCGCAAGGCGCCCTTATCGGTCGAGAACACGCCCTCGATGAAACGCGCCTGCTCGTCGGCATCGTCGCCCGACAGGCCACGGTTGACCTCGTCGAAGCGCAGCTTCGACAGGATGGCGACGCCGTTGAAGCCTTTTTGGCCATAAGTCTCGACATTGTAGCCGAGCGCCTCGATCTCGGCGCGGGGAAACTGCTCGTCGACCGTCTTGATCTCCTGCAGGCAGGCGATGTCGGGCGCGCTTTCCGTCAGCCAATGGGTCAAATTGCCGATGCGGGCGCGAACGCCATTGATGTTCCAGGTGACGATTTTCATGACGGCCTCGATAGGCTGGTGGTCCGGAGACTAGCGATCCGGCGGGTGACGTTCGACAAGGCCGATCGTATTGCCTGCCGGGTCCTTTAGGAAGGCCATCCATTCGCTTTCCCCTGCCTGGCCGAACAGGCCTTCGGTGTCGCGATGGACGAGCGCCGGCGGCGCGGTGAAGGGGACACCGGCGGCTCTTGCCGAAGCGTGGAACTCTTCGAGGCCCGATATGTCGAGATAGACGGTGCCGGCCGGCAGGCCGTCAGTGAAAAGCAGGCGCACGTCACCTGCCATGATGAAGGCGATGCCCGGCGGATCGAAACGCACATGCAGGCTCATGCCGAGCACGTCGCGCCAGAACGCCAGCGTTGCATCGAGGTCGCGCCCGGCGGAAAGCGCGACCTGACGGACCGCGCCAACGCGGCGCATTCACTTACTCCCGAAAGGTTGGCACTCGGCATTTTCGGCGAGTATCTGCTCTATCGCCTCCCGCAAATGCGTTGACTGCTCGCGCGTCGTACTCTCGTGCATCCAATCACAGGCATCAAAGACGCCGCCAAGCCAAACCGGGAAGTCGTATTTCTGCTCAATGGGGAAGACCATCCGGCAGATATCAAACGGGTCCAACTCTCCTTGCAGATAAGTGCTGATACGCCGCAGGAAAACCTTGCGCGCGATGTCGCTCGCTTCTGCGGACCTGTCGTCGAAATCAGGAAATCGCCGCACAACGAGCGACTTCAATTGATCGCGGGGCTTTTCCAAGGCTTGTAATGTTCCTCGGGTTGCATCGCACGAGCTGCACGTAGTCGATGTCGTCGGCATAGCTCGGCGACGGCGCATGGCGGCTGGCCCAAGCAACAATATCGGCGTCGGAAATTGCTTCTATCTCGCGAGCGACAAGGACCGTCACAGGATCCTCACGGCCCTCGAGAAGCGGTTTCATACGTTCATATACTGAAGCTGGTGCCGCAGCCGCAGGAGGCGACCGCATTTGGGTTTCTGATCTGGAACGACTGGCCCATCAGATCGTCGACGAAATCAATCACCGAGCCGCCCATATAGACCAGCGACAGGTCGTCGATCAGCACGGTGGCGCCGTCCTTCTCGATGGCGACATCGTCATCATTGCGCTTGTCGACCAGGTCGAACTTGTAGGAAAAGCCGGAACAGCCGCCGCCCTCGACCGAAACGCGCAACGCCGTCTTGCCGGCCTCGTTCGCCACAATCTTGGCGATGCGCCTGGCGGCGGCGTCGGTCATCTCGACTTTCATAGCGGTCTTGGCATCAGCGCCCATGGGCGTCACCTTGCTTTCGGTTTCGTATGATAGGTATGAAGCGCGACGGGGCAAGTCAACTGCGGCATACGCTATGACCAACGAGTTGGGCGACATCGGATTTGGCTATCGGCCGCGCGCGGCCTATGCCAGCGACCCGGCGAAGTCGCGCGGGCGGCTGTTCGACGAGGTGGAAAGCCCGACGCGCACGCCGTTCCAGCGCGACCGCGACCGCATCATCCATTCGACGGCGTTCCGCCGGCTGAAGCACAAGACGCAAGTGTTCGTTGCGCATGAAGGCGACCATTACCGCACAAGGCTGACGCATTCGATCGAGGTGGCGCAGATTGCACGCGCCCTGGCGCGGGCGCTGCGCGGCGACGAGGATCTGGCCGAGGCGGTGGCGCTGGTGCACGATTTCGGCCATACGCCCTTTGGCCATACTGGCGAGGACGCGCTGAATGAGAAGATGGCCGCCTGGGGCGGCTTCGACCACAATGCGCAGTCGCTGCGCGTGGTGACGCGGCTGGAGCGGCGCTATGCCGAATTTGACGGCCTGAACCTCACCTGGGAAACGCTGGAAGGCCTGGTCAAGCACAATGGCCCGCTGACCGATGCCAAGGGCAAGGGGCTGAAGGGGCCAGTGCCGCAGGCGATCCGCGATTATTCCGAACTGCACGATCTCGAGCTCGACCGCTTCGCCGGTATCGAGGCGCAGTGCGCGGCGATTGCCGACGACATCGCCTACAACACCCACGACATCGACGATGGCCTGAGGGCAGGGCTGCTGACGCTGGATATGCTAGAGGATGTCTCGCTGCCAGGGTCGATCCTCAAGGGCGTGCGTGAGCGCTATCCGGCGCTCGATGACGTACGCACCGGCCACGAGCTGATGCGCCGGCAGATCACCATCATGGTCGAGGACGTAATCGTCTCGACGACGGCCAATCTGGCGCGCATCAAGCCTGACAGCGCCGAAGCGGTGAGGGCGGCAGGCGAGACAATGGTGACCTTCTCCGCCGAGACGGCCGTATCGGAAAAGGAACTGAAGGCCTTTCTCTACAAGCATCTCTACCGGCATGCCGAGGTCATGCGGGTGCGCACCGAGGCCGACCAGATCGTCAGGGACCTGTTCGACGCCTATTTCGCCGATCCGCGCGCCATGCCGGATGGCTGGCGCGAAGGGCTCGACCGGGCGGAGGACCGCGTCAAGGCACGCAGCGTCGCCGATTTCCTGGCCGGCATGACGGACACTTATGCGCTCAAGGAGCACAGGCGTTTGTTTGACCATACGCCGGATTTGAGCTAGGGCGGGCTCGATTTTGCCGGCCAACGAGCCGGATCCCTGCAAAACCGTCAGAGCCATAGCAATGAACATCTTCGCCGATTTCAACGCGCGAATCATAAAGGCCGTCGAAGCGCTTGATTTGAAAGACAAGAATGGCGTGCCGCCGGACCTGTCGCGCATCGCCGTCGAGCCGCCGCGCGATGCCAGCCATGGCGACCTGGCGACCAACGCTGCGATGGTGTTGGCCAAGCCGACCGGCCAGAATCCGCGCGCGCTGGCCGAAAGGCTGGCCGAGGCGCTGCGCGCCGACAAGGATATCGCGGCCGCCGAGATCGCCGGCCCGGGCTTCGTCAATCTCAGGCTCAAGGGCGACTTCTGGCAGGCGCATTTGACGGCGCTGCTCGGCGAAGGCCGCAATTACGGCCGCTCGACGGTCGGCAGCGGCAAGAAAACCAATGTCGAATATGTCTCGGCCAACCCGACCGGGCCGATGCATGTCGGCCATTGCCGGGGTGCTGTGGTCGGTGACGCGCTCGCCAATCTGATGGCCTTCGCCGGTTACGACGTCACCAAGGAATATGTCATCAACGATGCCGGTTCGCAGATCGACGTGCTCGGCCGCTCAGTCATGCTGCGCTACCGCGAGGCGCTCGGCGAGGAAATCGGCGACATTCCGGCCGGGCTTTATCCAGGCGACTATCTCGTCCCGGTCGGCCAGGCGCTGGCCGGCGAATTCGGCCGTGCCCTGCTGCAGATGCCGGACGAGGAGGCGCTTGCCATCGTCAAGGACAGGACGATCGATGCGATGATGGCGATGATCCGCGAGGATCTGGCGCTGCTCAACGTGCATCACGACGTCTTCTTCTCCGAGCGTACGCTGCATGCGAACAACGCCCGCAAGATACGCTCGGCGATCAGCGACCTGACGCTGAAGGGCCACATCTACAAGGGGAAGCTGCCGCCGCCCAAGGGCGAGAAGCCGGACGACTGGGAGGACCGCGAGCAGACGCTGTTCCGCTCGACCGCGGTCGGCGACGACATGGACCGGGCGCTGGTCAAGTCGGACGGCACCTTCACCTATTTCGCCGCCGACGTCGCTTACCTCAAGGACAAAGTCGATCGCGGCTTTGTCGAACTGATCTATGTGCTTGGCGCCGATCATGGCGGCTACGTGAAGCGGCTGGAGGCGCTTGCCCGGGCAATTGCCGGCGACGAGGTCAAGCTTACCGTGCTGCTTTGCCAGCTGGTGAGGCTTTTTCGCGCCGGCGAGCCGGTGCGCATGTCGAAGCGGTCGGGCGAGTTCGTGACCTTGCGCGAAGTGGTCGAGGAGGTCGGCCGCGACCCGATCCGCTTCATGATGCTCTACCGCAAGAACGACGCGCCGCTCGACTTCGACTTCGCCAAGGTGACCGAGCAGTCGAAGGACAATCCGGTGTTTTACGTGCAGTATGCCTCGGCACGCTGCCATTCGGTGTTCCGGCAGGCGAGCGAGCAGTTGGGCGAGGCCAATTTCGACCGCAACCAGCTGGCCGCCGAAGTGGCTTTGCTGACCGACGAGGGAGAGATCGGCCTGATCAGAAAGCTTGCCGAATATCCGCGACTGATCGAAGCCGCGGCGCTCGCGCTCGAGCCCCACCGGCTGGCATTTTACCTCTACGAACTAGCTTCCAGCTTCCACGGACACTGGAACCGGGGCACCGATAATCCCGACTTACGTTTTGTTAAGGTTAACGACCGACAATTGACGCATGCCAGACTAGGGCTGGTGCAGGCTGTTTCGGACGTTTTGACGTCCGGCCTGACGCTGATCGGAGCCAATGCGCCCACCGAAATGCGTTAGGTTTGACTAAAAAACCTGTCACCTTTTGCCCACATTGCGCTGGTAAGGGCCAACCCTACGCGACGTCCATGGCGTCCGAATGAGTGCGAGTTCGGGAACAATAATGGCAGACAGAACCCAGCTGAGAGCAGCCGACCACAACGACATCGCCAACGATGATCCGTTCGCGGAACTGACCAGGATCATGGGGTTCGACCCGCGCCAGCCGGTCAAACCGCAAACCCCGGCCCAGTCGAAAACCGCTGCCGCCGAGCCGTCGGCGGGTGAGGGCGATTTCGACATCGATCTCGAGAAGGAGTTGATGGGCGAGTTCGGCACCGACGCCAATGACAATGCTGCGCCTGCCGAGCTTCGCGAACCGGCACCCGAAACGGCCGCCGACGAGATGGATGACGCGCTTGCCGCCTCATTCGAGCAGGATTTCGCGTTCGAGGACAGTGCGGCGGACAATGCTGCTCCTGTTGCGGCCGCTCCTGTTGCTGCCGAGGAAATTGCCTCCGCCCGCACCGGGGCGTTCGCTCCCGCTGTCGAGCCGGAGTTCGACGACGAGTTCGATAATGCCGTCGCCGGCTCGCTCGAAGACGTGTCGCCGTTCGAGGACGACTTGTCGACGGGCGACGAACTTGCCGCCTCTCTCGACCAGGATTTTCGGCTCGACGACGATGTGACGGGCAAGATCGGGGCGACGAGCGATGCCGAACCCAGGGCCGCAGCCGAGGCGTACGCGCGGGTCGACGAGCCCGCCTTCGACAATGAGTTCGACAACGCCGTGGCAAGCTCGCTCGAAGACGAGCTGATGCTCGAAGAGCATGAGCCGATGGAGCAGGCCGTCGCCGTTGAAACCGCAGCGCAAGCCGCCGAGCCTGCGTTCAATGACGAGTTCGACGATGCCGTTGCAAGCTCGCTCGAAGACGAGTTGATGTTCGACGAGCATGAGCCGGCGGCAAACGTCGCATCGCCGGTTGAGGCGGTTTCGGACGATGAGAATTTTGCCGGCCATGTCGATGATGCCGTGGCCGATGTCGACATGGACTTCGACGTTCGCCCGAACGAGCCTGCCGAAATCGAAGAACCAGAATTTATCGAAGAGCTGTCGATCGAAGAACCAGAGGCCGTTGAGCTTTCCGGCACGGCCGCTGAAGCGGCGTTCGACGACGATTTCGATCTGAGCTTCGACGATGCGCTTGCCGAGGACGTCGAAGAGTCCGTGGCGCAGGTCGTTGCGGCCGAACCAGTGGCGCCGGCCGCCGCTGTCGTCCCGACGGCCCCAGTTGCTGAGGAACGCAGTCTGGAAGACGAGCTGAACGCGCTGCTGGGTGCGATGAGCACACGGCCGGCACAAGCGGCCAACGAACCTCCGATGACCCAGAAGCCTGTGACAGCTGCTCAGCAGCCCATGGCGCCTGCAATTCAGCAGCCAGCAGTGGCTGCTGAACAGCCAATCGCGGCGGCTGAAGAAGTCACCAACGAACCGGTGCATCCTGTCGGCGAGCTGGATTGGGAACTCGATGAGCACAAGCCCGCTGAGCCGCAGCAGTCCAGTGCCGCCGATGACGCCGATCTTGGTGCTGTTCTCCTCGATGAGCTTGAAGGCGAGGATTTCGGTGTTGACGCCGCCGCCGGACCTACGGATGATTTAGACAACGATGCGCTCGATGCCGACTTCGCCAGGAATATCGGCCTGGATCATGACTCGGCCGACAAGAGTGCGGCAGCTGCTTCCGAAGAAGATCCGCTAGATGCGCTGAACTGGCTGACGGCACGCGCCACACCGGCCGAGCCGGCCCGCTCGTGGAGCCGCGTGACGCCGGTCGCACAGCCTCAGCCCGCTTTTGCAAACCAGCCGGTGGCTTCGGCGCGTCCGGCACCGCAGCAGCCAGCTGCAACGCCGTCCTATCGGGCCGCGCCGGTCGAAGAGAGGCCGTCCTATGAAGGCCGGGCATCCCGTGAAGACAAGCCGTTCTATGAAGATGGGCCGTCCTATGAAGATGGGCCGTCCTATGAAGATGGGCCATCCTATGAAGATCGGCCGGCCTACACAGAAGCTGCACCAACCTCGCATCAACAGCCTTCCGCCTATGACGAGATGCCCGATGTCGAGACGGTCGACGTGCCCGAGCGCGTCGTGGCGCTGGCGGACGATCTCGACATTCCGGAGCTCAACTTCGACGATGACGAGCCAATGGCGCCCGCCTACGACGATCTTGACGCCGACTTTGCCAGCCTTCTCACCGAAATGAATGCCACGGACATAGCGCCTGCCCCGGTGCGCAGTGCTGGCTATGATGATGAATACGATGCCGGCTTCGGGTCTGGCTATAAGCAAGATCCTGGCGAGACGCGCGCCTATGGCGCCAAGCCTGTGGAAGCTCCTGTCAGCGCGGCAGCCGCTTCCTATGCCGATGCAGCGGACGATTTCGATCTGGGCACATTGCCCGGTGGCCAGCCGGTTTCGCAAGCCAACGACTTCACCTTTGACGAGCTCGACTACGATCCCGAGCTGGACGAGGCGATGTCGGTTCCGGGTCTCGCCGAGCGGGAGGCCGAAAAGCAGCCGCGCAGGCGCGGGCTGCTGATAGGAGCGGTAGTTGGCGCGGTGGCGATCGCCGGCGGCCTTGGCGCTTTTGCACTGACCTTCGGCGGCAAGGGCGGCAGCGACGCGCCGGTTATCGTCAAGGCCGATAATACGCCGATCAAGGTCAAACCGGAAAATCCAGGCGGCACCGTCGTGCCGAACCAGGACAACAAGGTCTATGACGCTGTAGTCAAGGGCACCAAGCCCGCCGAGCCCGTTCAGCAGAAGCTGGTCACCAACACCGAAGAGCCTGTGGATCTGAAGGCCAACGAGCCGGAGAGCCGCGTCGTCGATCTTTCGCCCAATGACCCCGATGCCGCTGATGCCGCTGATAGTATCGACGCGCCCGGCACCCGGGCGTCTGACACCAACGCGTCTGGCACCAACCCGTCTGGCGATACCGTAACTGCCGCCGCACCGGCGCCCAAGTCCGAGGATCGCATTGCGCAGGTTCTGCAGGAGGCCGACAAGGGTGCTAACCCCGAGATCGTCGCCGTTGCGCCACGCAAGGTACGGACGATGGTGGTGAAACCTGACGGGTCGCTGGTGGCGCGCGAGGATCCGGCGCCTGCCGCCCCGCAGATGGCTGCTGCCGAGCCGGCCGATCCGGCGCCGCAGCACGTAGCTCCGTCGACCCAGGCCGACGACGCGGCGCAGACCGGCGCCGTGCCCCTGATCGACCAAATGACAAGTGATCCGAAGAGTGGCGACCAGGCGAGTGGCGACCAGGCCGAAACCACCAAGCTGCAGCCGGCGCCCCAGCCCGACACAAAGGCTGAAGCCAAGGCCCAGCCGTCAGCCAGCAAGCAGTCCGCCAACACCCCGGCCACGGTCCCCGTGGCGCCGCAGCGTCCGTCCGACCAGCCGGTCGATGTGGTCGGCGAGGTCAAGCCCGATCAGGTTGCTTCCATCGATCCGGCCGCGGCCGGCGGTGGTTCGTGGTCGATACAGATCGCTTCGCAGCCGACAGTCGAAAGCGCCCAGGCGACTTACCAGGATCTGCAGCGCCGCTACGGCAGCGTGCTTTCCGGCCGCACCGCTAACATCGTCAAGGCCGAAATTGCCGGCAAGGGCACCTTCTACCGTGTCCGCGTTCCGGCGCAGTCTCGCAACGAGGCCATCAAACTGTGCACCGGCTACAAGGCTGCCGGCGGTAATTGCTTCGTGTCTCACTAGCGGCTCAAAGCCCCTCGAAAAGGCCGGCGCCCGCGCCGGCTTTTTTTGCGTGAACGGAAATTCCTGGAGACAATTGCGGGCGATTCCCTTTGTCCACGCGAAGCTCTAAACTGTTCCGCATGACCGAATCAAAATCCATGATCCTGGGCTGCGCCGGGAAATCACTGACCCGCGACGAGATCCGTTTCTATCGCAATGAATGCCCGTGGGGCTTCATCCTGTTTGCGCGCAATATCGGCGAGACCGAGCAGATCCGCGATCTGGTCGCCGCTATGCGCGACTGCGTCGGGCGTGCGGACGCGCCGGTATTCATCGACCAGGAGGGCGGTCGGGTGCAGCGCCTGCGGCCGCCGCTGGCGCCGAACTATCCGGCTGCCGGCGAACTCGGTGCCTTGTGGCGCGACGATCATGACGCCGGCACCCGTGCCGCCTGGCTGATGGCGCGGCTGCATGCATTCGACCTGCTGCGCTACGGCATCACGGCGGATTGCCTGCCAGTGCTCGACGTCCCGATCGAAGGCGCCAGCGACGTGATCGGCGCGCGCGCCTATGGCAAGGAGCCGCGCGCCGTCATCGAATTGGGCCGCGCCGCGGCGGAAGGCCTGATGGCGGGCGGCGTGCTGCCGGTGATGAAGCATATTCCCGGCCATGGAAGGGCCTTCGCCGACACGCATTTCGAACTGCCGACCGTCGACGCCTCGATCGGCGACCTGCAGCGGCATGATTTTGCCCCGTTCAGGGAGCTCAACCATTTGCCGATGGCGATGACGGCGCATGTCGTCTACAGCGCGATCGATCCGAAGAACCCGGCCACCACATCCGGCAAGGTCATCGAAAAGATCATCCGCGGCGAAATCGGCTTCGACGGTCTGTTGATGAGCGACGACACCTCGATGAAGGCACTTTCTGGGGATTTCCCGTCAAAGGCGGCCGCGATCCTTGCGGCGGGCTGCGATCTGGTCCTTCACTGCAACGGCGTGTTCGAGGAGATGGCCGGCATTGCGTCGCGCACGACCGGGCTTGAAGGCAAGTCGTTTGAGCGCGCGGAGCGGGCGCTGACCTATATCAGGAACCGTGACGTAGCGGACGAGACCGAGATTCGGGCCGAATTTGCCAGTTATTTCGACGCGGTGGCCTAGCATCAAAGGAAGCGAAGTGGCGGAGACATTGGACCTGAAGGCCGGCAAGGCCGCACCGATGGACCGCCTGTGGGCCGAGAACGACGATTCTCGGCTGACCGGCGATCCCGCCCTGGTCGTCGATGTGGCCGGTTTCGAAGGTCCGCTCGATCTTCTGCTGCATCTTGCCCGCAATCAGAAGGTCGACCTGTCGCGCATCTCGATCCTGGCGCTGGCCGAGCAATATCTGGTCTTCGTCGAGAAGGTGAGGGCACTGAGGCTGGAGCTTGCCGCCGACTACCTGGTGATGGCGGCATGGCTGGCCTTCCTCAAATCGAAGCTTCTGATCCCCAAGCAGCCCGGCGACGAAGGTGAAAGCGGCGAGGAACTGGCGGCGGTGCTGCAGTTCCGGCTGAAGCGGCTGGAGGCGATGCGCGACGCAGCTGCACGGTTGGTCAACCGCAACCGGCTCGGACGCGACGTGTTTGCGCGCGGCATGCCGGAGATGGTTATCGTCGAGAAGCGCAATGCCTATTCGGCCTCGCTCTATGACCTGTTGACCGCCTATGCCCAGCAGCGCCAGAAGCAGGCGGTCACCAATGTGACGATCGCCAGGCGCGGCGTGTGGTCGCTCAAGGATGCGCGCGACGTGCTGATCAGGCTGATCGGGTCGTTGCGCGACTGGACGGCGCTCGACAGTTTCCTGGTCGAATATCTGGCCGGCCCGGAAGAGCGGCGCACCGCAGTTGCCAGCTCGTTCGCCGCAACGCTGGAACTGGTGCGCGAAGGCAAGATGGAGATGCGGCAGGACCAGGTGTTCGCGCCGCTTTATCTGCGCGGCCGCGCCCAAGCCATCAAGATAGTCGAGGTGACACCATGAGCGAACGCGCCAACGCTTCGGTCATTCCGTTCAAGGTCGACGACGACGCCGAGCAAGGCATGGTCGCCGAAAACCCGGCACAAAACCAGGGGCAGAATTTGTCGCAGAATCCCGGCGAGCGGCTGCATATGGCGGAGGCCGTGCGGATGGCCGAAGCGATCGTATTCGCCAGCGCCGAGCCAGTCAGCGAAAAACAGCTCGCGGCGCGGCTGCCTGACGGCATCAACATTGCCGCGGCAATGGCCGAACTGCAGCAGATCTATGCGCGGCGCGGCGTCAACCTGGTGCGCGTCGGTGATGCCTGGGCCTTCCGCACCGCCGGCGACCTCGCCTTCCTGATGAGCCGCGACACGGTGCAGCAGCGGAAGCTTTCCCGCGCCGCCCTCGAAGTGCTGGCGATCATCGCCTACCACCAGCCGGTGACGCGCGCCGAGATCGAGGACATCCGCGGCGTCGAGACATCAAAGGGGACGCTCGACACGCTGATGGAGACGGAATGGGTGAGGATGCGCGGCCGGCGCCGCACGCCCGGCCGTCCCGTCACCTACGGCACGACCGACATTTTCCTCGACCATTTCGCGCTGGAGGAGATCCGCGATCTCCCCGGCATGGAGGAATTGAAGGGTGCCGGGCTGCTGTCCGGCCGCATGCCGTCGAATTTCTCGGTGCCGCTGCCGCCGGCCGACCCCGATGCGCTCACCGACGACGAGGATCCGCTGACCGACATCGACCTCGAGGAACTCGGCCTTTTGACCCCGCGCGTCACGGAAGATTGACCCGAGCGCCATCTTAAAGCCATAGGCAGGGCGGAACTGCGCCGATTGGTAGCGGGCTGCTGTGCCGAAAGTGCGTGACATCTGCCACTCATTCATGAACTCTGTCGCAGTTCTGTTTGAATCCGAACCCGAAAGCGCATAGATCAGCGTCTGGGAAACCGTTCGAGAGAGATTTGCTATGGGTTCATTTTCGATTTGGCACTGGATGATCGTTCTGGTGATCGTGCTGCTGGTCTTCGGCCGCGGCAAGATCCCCGAGTTGATGGGCGACATGGCCAAGGGCATCAAGAGCTTCAAGAAGGGCATGGCCGACGACGACACTGCTGAGGACAAGCGCACCGTCGAACACCGTTCCGACGAAACCGTTTCGGTACCGAAGGAAAAGGCCAGCAAAGGCTGAGCCCAAAACTTTAGTCGGCCAAAACTTGAGTCGGAACGTATAGCCATGTTCGAAGTCGGCTGGACCGAGATGCTGGTGATCGCGATCGTCATGATCGTGGTCGTCGGGCCCAAGGATTTGCCCAACATGCTGCGCACCTTCGGCCGCACAACGGCGAAGCTGCGCGCCATGGCGTCCGATTTCCAGCGGCAGTTCAACGACGCACTGAAGGAAGCCGAGCTCGACGACGTCAAGAAGTCGGTCGATTCGCTGAGAAGCCTCAATCCGGCGGCCGAGATCAGGAAACAGCTCAATCCATTCGAGCAGGCGGCCGCTGACGTCCGTTCCGGCGTCGATGCCGTGATGAAACCCAAGCCGGTCGTCGATCCCGCCACTTCGACAGAGCAGGCAGCCGAGCCGCTGAAGAACGGCGCAACGACGACGCCGGGCGTCAGTCCGCCGGAGCCGACGCCGGCCACGCCGATCTTTCCGGCGATGACGGACGAGTCCGTCGTGGCACCGGCAGTGCAGGCGCAAACGACTGCAGCGGCCGTGCCGCAAAAAGCATCGGCGGCAAAGAAGAAGCCGGCGTCTGCGAAGGCAGCGGCTGCCGTGCCGGCCAAGCCGGCAAAGACCGCTGCGCCAAAGGCCGCCACGAAAGCTGAGCCGAAAGCTCAATCGGCAGCAACGAAGAAGCCGGCCGCCAGGAAAACGGCGGGAGCCGCAAAGTGAGCACTTCGGATAAGGAACAGGACGAAATCGAAAAATCGTCGGCTCCGCTGATGGAGCACCTGATCGAGTTGCGCCGGCGGCTGATGTGGTCGATCGGCGGTTTCTTCGTCGCTTTTCTTGTGTGCTTCTTCTTCGCCAAGAAGCTGTTCAACCTGCTGGTGATCCCGTTCAGATGGGCCACCCAATGGGCCGGGCTCGATCCGCACAAGGTCGAGCTGATCTATACGGCGCCGCAGGAATTCTTCTTTACCCAGGTCAAGCTCGCCATGTTCGGCGGCATGGTCATCGCCTTTCCGCTGATCGCCACGCAGATCTACAAATTCATCGCGCCCGGCCTCTACAAGAACGAGCGCAATGCCTTCCTGCCGTTCCTGATCGCCTCGCCGATCCTGTTCCTGATGGGCGCGTCGCTGGTCTATTTCTTCTTCACGCCGATGGTGATGTGGTTCTTCCTCGCCATGCAGCAGACCGGCACCAACGACCAGGTGCAGATTTCGCTGCTGCCGAAAGTGTCCGAATATCTCAGCTTGATCATGACGCTGATCTTCTCCTTCGGCCTGGTGTTCCAGTTGCCGGTGGTGACCAGCCTGATGACGCGTGTCGGCATGCTGTCGTCCCAGGGCTTGGCCGAGAAGCGCAAATGGGCGATCGTCATCGCCTTCGTGGTGGCGGCGGTGCTGACGCCGCCCGACCCGATGAGCCAGATCGGCCTCGCCATTCCGACGATCCTTCTCTACGAGGTCTCGATCTGGTCGGCCCGGCTGATCGAGCGCAGCAAGGAGCGCGACCGTGTGGCCCGCGAAAAGCAGGACGCCAGGGAAGAGGTGGCCGAAAAGCCGGCGGACGCGTCTTCGACGTAGCTGCGGTTGGGCGGTTGGCATCTTTGTTCTTGCTTTGTGCCGGCAGCTATGCTACTAATCTGGGTATGGTGCTGATTCGCGCCGACGACCCGCCTACTGAGGCGGGTTTTTTGTTTCAGGGTTTGAAAGTTCCGGTGTTGCCGGCCTGAGCGGGGCGCGAAGGAACTCGGCTTGACATCTTGCATCGGTCAATGATGCGGTTTACGCCCTCTGGTCTTTGTTTTGGGCATGTCGTTGCCCCGAAACCGCCGTGCCGAGGACGAACAGACCATGCTTGACATCAAATGGATTCGCGACAACCCGAAGGCCCTTGTCGAGGCGCTCCAGAAGCGCTCGTGGTCGGCCGAGGAGGCGCAGTCCACGGTCGACGACCTGATCGCCGCGGATGAGGCGCGACGCGAGCATCTGACCGAGTTGCAGACCAGGCAGGAACGCCGCAATGCCGCATCGAAGGAGATCGGCAATGCCATGCGTTCGGGCGATGCAGCCCTTGCCGAAAGGCTGAAGGCCGAGGTCGGCGAGATCAAGGCCTTCATCCAGAATGGCGAGGCGCGCGAGCGCGAGCTCGACAAGGCGCTGAACGACGTGTTGGCGGTGCTGCCCAATGTGCCGTTCGATGACGTGCCGATCGGCAAGGACGAGCACGACAATGTCGTCAAGCGCGTCGTCTGCAAGGTGCCGACCCGCCCGAATTGGGTAAAGGAGCATTTCGAGATCGGCGAAGCGCTCGGCATGATGGATTTCGAGCGTGCCGCAAGGCTTTCGGGTTCGCGCTTCACGGTGCTCAAGAACCAGCTGGCGCGGATGGAGCGCGCGCTCGGCCAGTTTATGCTCGATCTGCACACGACCGAGCACGGCTACGAGGAGATCGTCCCGCCGCTGATGGTGCGCGACGAGGCAATGTTCGGCACCGGACAATTGCCGAAATTTGAGGACGATTTGTTTGCTACAGCAAGAAATCTGACTTCGATTGAAAAGGTTGTACGAGCGCTTGCTTCAGCACAAGACGCGGGCTCACCAGATGTCGACGGTCGCTCTGCGCGACAACGAATTGTGGATGCTCTGGTGGGGCAGCCGGAAGAGACGTTCGTCTCGGCATCTATACAACGCCTTTGGCTCATCCCAACGGCCGAAGTGCCGCTGACAAATCTCGTGCGCGAGGAAATCACGCCGCACGAAAAACTGCCGCTGCGCTATACCGCGCTGACGCCGTGCTTCCGTTCGGAAGCGGGCTCGGCCGGCCGCGACACGCGCGGCATGCTGCGTCAGCACCAGTTCTACAAGGTCGAGCTGGTGTCGATCACCGACCAGGAATCGTCGCTTGCCGAGCACGAGCGGATGACCGAATGCGCCGAGGAGGTGTTGAAGCGGCTCGGCCTGCCGTTCCGCACCATAACGCTGTGCACCGGCGACATGGGCTTCGGCGCACGCAAGACCTACGACATCGAAGTTTGGCTGCCCGGCCAGAACGCCTATCGCGAGATCTCTTCGTGCTCGGTATGCGGCGATTTCCAGGCGCGGCGCATGGACGCCCGCTACAAGGACAAGGACGGCAAGGGCAATCGCTTCGTCCACACGCTGAACGGCTCCGGCACGGCCGTCGGCCGCGCTCTTATTGCCGTCATCGAAAATTACCAGAATGAGGATGGCAGTGTAACCATTCCTGAAGCGCTTCGGCCTTACATGGGCGGCCTGGAAAAGATCGAATCGAAATAATGCGCATCCTCCTGACCAACGACGACGGCATCCATGCCGAGGGTCTTGCATCGCTCGAACGCATCGCCCGCACGCTGTCGGACGACGTCTGGGTGGTGGCGCCGGAACAGGACCAGTCCGGCTATGCGCATTCGCTGTCGATCTCGGAGCCGCTGCGCCTAAGAAAAATCGGCGAAAAGCACTTTGCCGTGCGCGGTACGCCGACCGACTGCGTCATCATGGGCGTGAAGAAGATCCTGCCGGCAGCCCCCGACCTGATCCTGTCCGGCGTCAATTCCGGCGCCAACATCGCCGACGACGTCACCTATTCGGGCACGGTCGCCGGCGCCATGGAAGGCGCGCTGCTCGGCGTGCGCTCGATCGCCATCAGCCAGGCCTATTCCTATGTCGGCGAGGATCGCGTCGTTCCCTACGAGACCACCGAAGCGCTGGCGCCGGCGCTGCTCGAAAAACTTGTCGCCATGCCGTTGCCGGACGGCGTGCTGCTCAACGTCAACTTTCCGAATTGCCCGCCCGAAGAGATCGCCGGCACGGTCGTTACCTCGCAGGGCAAGCTCGTCCACAGCCTGTGGGTCGACGAGCGCCGCGACGGCCGCGGCCTGCCTTACTATTGGCTGCGCTTCGGCCGCGAGCCAGTAGAAGGCAAGCAAGGCACCGACCTCTATGCCATGCGCAATCGGCTGGTGTCGGTGACGCCGCTGCAGCTCGATCTCACCGCGCATGAAATCCGCGATCAACTGGCCAAGGCGCTCGCATGAACTTGAACCACGCTCCGGCGGTCGACGACCGCGAAGGTTTTGCCGCCTTTCTGCTTCGCCTGCGCGGCAGGGGCACGGTGCCGAAGGTGCTGATCGCCGCCTTTGAGGCGACTCCGCGGCGCGGCTTCCTGTCGGCCCACTTCCATTCGATCGCCTGGTCGGACCGCATGCTGCCGATCGAATGCGGCGAGGCCATCGAAGGCGCCGACCTGCAGGCGGCGGTGATCGCAGCACTTGCCATCGAGCCGGGAAACCGCGTGCTCGAGATCGGCACCGGGTCCGGCTATACGGCGGCGGTGATGTCGCGGCTTGCCGCTCGGATCGTCACCATCGACCGTTACAAGACGCTGGCCGAACAGGCCCGGCAGCGCCTCGAGGCACTCGCCATCGGCAATGTCATCGTGCGCCAGGCGGACGGTTCCAACGGGCTGGCCAACGAAGCGCCGTTCGACCGCATCGTCGCCTGGGCGGCCTTCGACAGCCTGCCGCGTTTCCTGCTCGACCAATTGTCGAGCGGCGGCATCGTCATCGCGCCGATCGGACCCGACGAGGGCGAGCAAGTGCTGGCCAAGCTGACCAAGGTCGGCAGCCGCTTCGAACGCGAGGATATCGGCCTGGTGCGCCTGCAGCCGATCTTGCACGGCGTCGCCGCGGTCATCTGACTTAAAAATTTTAAGAAAATTTGCGTCGGATTCTACAGGTTTAACCGACCGGTAACATTAACGCGCTTTAATCACACTCAGTTGTACCGGGTCTGTGCGGGTTAGTGCGATGCAATTCAGTGTTTTGAAGGCAAACGGACGCAATCTGGCGCGTGGCTGCGCCGTCCTCATGATCGCAGGCGCTGCGACGGGGTGTAGTTCCCAGGTGGCGCGGTTCAACAGCGTCGACGACGTGTTCACCGCCTCGACCAACAACCAGCGCGCCATCATCGACAAGCAGGATGCTGCCCAGCCCTATCCGGGCGATGTTGCGGCCGCCCCGATCGACGGCAGCCACACCCAGTCGGTCAGCCGCTCAAGCCTCGAACCGGTTACGGCACAGCAACTGCCGCCGCCGGCTCCCGCCCTGGCCCCTGCCGCCCGCCCGGTGCGTACCGCTGCCGCGCCGGCCCTGACGCCTGCCGCTCCTCGTGTCGACAGGACGGCAACCGGCACCGTTGCTCCGGCGGCAAGGCCGTTCAAGAACGCCGAGCCCGACGCGCCGCGCATGGCGACGGCCGCCGGCGCACCGCATGCAACCGAGATCGTCGTCAAGGATGGCGAGACCATTTCCGGCCTGTCGCGGCGCTACGGCGTGCCGGCCGATGCCATCATGAAAGTCAACGGGCTGAGCGCGACCAAAGGGCTGAAGACCGGCCAGAAGCTCGTCATCCCGGCCTATGCTTACTCGAGCAACGGCGCCGCGCCGAAAGTCGCCGACGCCAAGCCCACGAACGGCACCAGGCACGACCAGCCGGCCGACGCGCCGGAGAAGGTGGCCGTGCTGCCGCAGCAGCCGAAGCTCAGGGAAGGCAAGTCTGCCGCGCAGGTGGATGCCTCGGCCGCCGCAAGCCAGCCGAAGGATGGAAAGACTGCGCTCAAAACAGCCTCGGCGATGGCCAAGCCGGCCGGTGCCGGCGGCACTTACACGGTACAGCAAGGCGATACGCTGTCCGCCATCGCCAGAAAGACCGGCGTCGGCGTCGTTGCGCTGAAACAGGCGAACGGCATGCAGGACGGGCTGCTCAAGATCGGCCAGACCCTGAAAGTGCCGGCCGGCGGAACCGCTGTTGTCGCCGGCGCGAAGCCGGCAAAGGTCGATCCGGTGACGACGGCCACCACTCAGCCACCGGCCAAGACAACGCCGACGCAGACGCTCGCCTCCTACACGCCGCCAAAGAAGGATGCGAAAGTCATCCAGCAGGCCGAGGACGACGATGCGGTGGCGCCGGATGCAACCGGCATCGGCAAGATGCGCTGGCCGGTGCGCGGCCGCGTGATTTCAAGCTTCGGCGGCGGCAAGGACGGCGTCGACATCGCCGTGCCTGAGGGAACGCCGGTCAAGGCAGCCGAAAATGGCGTCGTCATCTATGCCGGCGATGGCCTCAAGGAATTCGGCAACACGGTGCTGGTGCGTCACGAAAACGGTCTGGTCACCGTCTACGGCCATGCCAGCTCGATCGAGGTGCAGCGCGGCCAAAAGGTCAAGCGCGGCCAGGAAATCGCCCTGTCCGGCATGAGCGGCACCACCGACTCGCCGAAACTGCATTTCGAAGTGCGCAAGAACTCGGCGCCGGTCGATCCGTCAGGCTATCTCGAATAGAGAAAAAGCGACTTGCGGGCCGCCTGACCTTCAGCCCGCCGAAGAAGTCCGCTCCGCAAGGTGCGGGCTTCTTCTGTTGCTTTTCTGGACCATGATCTAGTCCGAAACCGGGCTCCTTTTTTGCTACGCTGACCTTCGGTTCGGGATCATGGTCTAGTCCTTGAGCGACTTGCCGAGCCGGCCTGCCAGATCCTGGGTGAATTGCCAGGCGACGCGGCCCGAACGGCTGCCGCGCGTTGTCGCCCATTCCAGCGCCTCGGCGCGCAGCGTCTCGGGATCGATGGCGAGATCGTGATGGCGGACATAGCCGTCGATCATGTCGAGATATTCGTCCTGCGAACATTTGTGGAAGCCAAGCCACAGGCCGAAGCGGTCCGACAGCGAAACCTTTTCCTCGACCGCTTCCGACGGGTTGATCGCGGTCGAGCGCTCATTGTCGATCATGTCGCGCGGCAACAGATGTCGCCGGTTCGAGGTGGCATAGAAGATGACATTGGCCGGGCGGCCCTCGACGCCGCCTTCAAGTGCTGCCTTCAGCGATTTGTAGGACGTGTCGTCATGGTCGAATGACAGGTCGTCGCAAAACAGGATGAAGCGGAAGGGTGCTGCCTTCAGCAGGCCCATCAGCTTCGGCAGCGTGTCGATGTCTTCGCGATGGATCTCGATCAGCTTGAGCGGAAGGTCTAGCTTCGCCGAGGCGTTGACCGAGGCGTGCACTGCCTTGACCAGCGACGATTTGCCCATGCCGCGCGCGCCCCACAACAGCACGTTGTTGGCGGCGTAGCCTGAGGCGAAGCGCTCGGTGTTGTCGACCAGTATGTCGCGGACTCGGTCGACGCCGCGGATCAGGCCGATATCGACGCGGTTGACCTTGCGCACCGGTTCCAGATAGCCAGGATCGGCCTGCCAGACGAAGCAATCGGCCTCGCCTAGGTCGGTTTGAGGCACCGGCGGCGAGGCGAGGCGGGCGACCGCCTCGATCAGGCGGTCGAGCTTCTGGTTCAGGATAGCGATGGTGCTGTCGGTCATCTCTTATCTTTTTTGTTCGCGTTCAGGACGGTGCGGCAGGGCAACCTACCTGATTTCAGCGGTTTCGAAACTCGTGCCAAGCATTTGTTCGGGCATGATCTTTTGCGAAAACCGAGCGTCGCTTTTCGGGATCACCCTCTAACACGGCTCGCCAGGCCGGAAAAGCAGCCGATTTGCCCGGCCGCGCAGTTGCATTGGCAACTTTACCGACTATATTCCGGCCAAATTTGGCGGGGCCGCCTTGCGGCTGTTTTTCAAAGTTCAGGAGTACCTCGATGTTCGTGACACCGGCATACGCCCAAGGCATCGGCGGGGACTCGTCCGCAATGTTTATCCAGATCGTGCCGTTTGCTCTGATTTTCGTGATCATGTATTTTCTGATCATCCGGCCGCAGCGCACGCAGCTGAAGAAGCGCGGCGAGATGCTGGCGGCGGTTCGCCGCGGCGACACCGTTGTCACCGGCGGCGGTTTGGTCGGCAAGGTAACCAAGGTGATCGACGACAACGAGCTCGAGATCGACCTTGGCGGCACCAAGGTGACGGCGCTGCGCTCGACGCTTGCCGACGTGCGCGTCAAGGGCGAGCCGGTGGCGAACCAGAACGCCAAGAAATAACCGAATTGTCGGCGGAACGATCCGCCAGTACGCCCTGACGGACGACGCCATATGCTTTACTTTTCGCGCTTCAAGATGATCCTGATCTGGCTGGCCGTGGCCGCCACAGTGGTCCTCGCTGCGCCCAACCTTTTTTCTGCCAGCACGCTGGCCAAGCTTCCCGACTGGGTGCCGAAGCGGCAGATGACGCTCGGCCTCGACCTGCAGGGAGGCTCGCATATCCTGCTCAGGATGGATCCGAACGATCTGATCAAAGATCGGCTGGAGACGACGCGCGACGAAATCAGGACGCTGCTGCGCGATGCCAAGATCGGCTATACCGGCCTTGCCGGAACGGGCCGCACGGTGCAGGTCCGCATCACCGATCCCGCACAGATCGACGCTGCCAAGAAGGCGTTGAAGACGTTGACCGATCCGGTGGCGGCCGGCTTGTTCAGCGGCGGCTCGATCCAGGAGATGACGCTGGATGATTCCGAGCCCGGCCTGCTCAAGTTCACCGTCACCGATGCGGGCATCAAATATCGTACTTCGGCAGCGCTGACGCAGTCGATCGAGGTCGTCGGCCGCCGCGTCAATGAACTCGGCACGACCGAGCCGATCGTCCAGCGGCAAGGTGACGACCGCATCCTGGTGCAGGTGCCGGGTCTCCAAGACCCGCAACGGCTGAAGGAAATTCTTGGCCAGACCGCCAAGCTGACCTTCCAGATGGTCGACCAATCGATGCCGGTGCAGGACGCGCTGAACGGCCGTCCGCCGCCGGGATCCTCGGTGCTGTATTCGCAGGACGACCCGCCGGTTCCGTATCTGATCGAGAACCGCGTCATCGTTTCGGGTGAAAACCTCGTCGATGCCCAGGCGACGTTCAACTCCCAGAACAACGAGCCGGTTGTTTCGTTTCGCTTCGATTCGAAAGGGGCGCAGCGGTTCGGCCAGGCGACATCACAGAACGTCGGCAAGCTGTTTGCCATCATCCTCGACAATCAGGTGATTTCGGCACCGCAGATCCGCGAACCGATCCCCGGCGGCACCGGCCAGATATCGGGGAATTTCACCGCTGAGAGCGCCAACGACCTCGCCGTGCTGCTGCGCGCCGGCGCCTTGCCGGCGACGCTGACGGTGATCGAGGAGCGCACGGTGGGCCCTGGCCTCGGACAGGATTCCATTCATGCCGGCAAAGTCGCCGGCATCATCGGTTCGATCCTGGTTGTGGCGTTCATGTTCGTCGCCTACGGCTTCTTCGGCTTCCTCGCCAACATCGCGCTGGCGGTGCATGTGGCGATGATCGTCGGGCTGCTGTCGCTGCTTGGAGCGACGCTGACCTTGCCCGGTATCGCCGGTATCGTACTGACCATCGGCATGGCGGTCGATTCCAACGTGCTGATCTATGAACGCATCCGCGAGGAGCGACGTGCCGGCCGCTCGGTCATCCAGGCGATCGATACCGGTTTCAGCAAGGCGCTGGCCACAATCGTCGATTCCAACGTCACCTCGCTGATCGCGACCGTGGTGCTGTTCTATCTCGGCACCGGGCCGGTGAAGGGCTTTGCCGTCACCTATGCCATCGGCATCCTGACCACGGTCTTCACCGCCTTCACCTTCACCCGCCTGCTGGTGTCGATCTGGCTTCGCCGGGCCCGTCCGAAGGAGTTGCCGCGGGCGCCTGTGACTTTCGTTCCGCCCGGAACGAAAATTCCGTTTATGGGCATCCGCCGCTGGACGTTCACGCTGTCCAGCGTGCTTTCAGTCCTGTCGGTCGTCGGGTTCATGACCATCGACATCAATTACGGCATCGATTTCAAGGGCGGCTCGCTGATCGAGGTGCAGTCCAAGACCGGCAATGCCGATCTGGCCGACATCCGCGGCAGGCTGACGGAACTCAATATCGGTGAGGTGCAGGTTCAGCAGTTCGGCGAGCCGAACGACGTGCTGATCCGCGTCGGTACGCAGGAGGGCGGCGAGAATGCCGAGCAGACCGTCATCGACAAGGTGCGCGGCGAACTGCAAGACCAGTACGATTTCCGCCGCGTCGAAGTGGTGGGGCCGACGGTCTCAGGCGAGCTTGCCAAGCAAGGCACCATCGCCATGCTTGTCGCGCTGCTCGGCATCCTGATCTATGTCTGGTTCCGCTTCGAATGGCAGTTCGCGGTCGGCGCCATCGTTGCGACTGTGCACGACGTGGTCATGACGATCGGCTTCTTCGTCATCACCGGCCTGGAATTCAACCAGTCGTCGCTGGCGGCGATCCTCACCATCATTGGCTATTCGCTCAACGATACGATCGTCGTCTATGACCGCGTTCGGGAGGATCTGCGAAAATATAAGCGAATGCCGCTGCCGCAACTGCTGAACAACGCCATCAACGAGACGCTGTCGAGGACGACGCTGACCTCGGTGACGACGATCCTGGCGCTGCTGGCGCTAGTGCTGTTCGGCGGCGAGGTGATCCGCTCGTTCACCATGGCGATGCTGTTCGGCGTCGTGTTCGGCACCTATTCGTCGATCTTTATTGCCGCGCCGCTGCTCATTCTGTTCAAGTTGCGGCCGCAGGCCACAGCGTCGGACGAGGAAAAGCCGGTGGGCGGCGGCAAAGCCATAGCCACCTGACGGCCCGCCGCACGGCTTGCCGCGCCAGTTAGAATCGGACCACTAGTGGCCAAAGTCATCGTCATCCGCGAGGCGCATTTCCCCGGCCGCGCACCGATCGAGGCTTACGGCAATGGCGGCTTCCGTTTTGCCGACATGTCGCATCGCGGCTCGTTGCTGTGTCTGCCTTCGGGCATCTATGGCTGGGAACCGGCCGATCCGCTGGCGCTGACGGCAGCGGATTTCACCAAGCTGTTTAACGAGGCCGACAAGGTCGAGATCCTGCTGGTCGGCAGCGGCAAGGATCTGAGGCCATTGCCTGCCGCGCTGCGTGCTGCGCTGAAGGAGGCAGGCATTTCCGCCGATCCGATGTCGACCGGGGCGGCCGTGCGGACCTACAATGTGCTGCTGGCGGAAGACCGCGCCGTGGCCGCAGCACTCATCGCCGTCGACTGACGTGGCCGAAAACACCAATATCGTCATGGAAGCGGTGCGTGCCGCCGACCACGACCGCTATCTCACCGCCCTCTATGCGCCCGAAGACAAGCGGGACGCGCTGTTTTCGCTCTATGCCTTCAACGCCGAAATCGCCGGCATCCGCGATCGCATCCGCGAAGCGCTGCCGGGTGAAGTCCGGCTGCAATGGTGGCGGGATGTCATCGCCGCCGAAGAGGATGGGGCGGGGGTTGGCCATCCTGTGGCGGACGCGCTGAAGGCGACGATTTCCGCTCACCGCCTGCCGAAGGCGGCTTTCGAGAATATGCTCGAAGCGCGCATATTCGATCTCTATGACGACCCGATGCCATCGCGCACCGATCTCGAAGGCTATTGCGGCGAGACTGCCGCCGCGCTCATCCAGCTTGCGGCGATGGTGCTCGACCCGGTCGAAGCACCGCGTTTTGCCGAACTGGCCGGCAGGGCAGGTTGTGCGCAGGCGATGACCGGTCTGCTGCTTCTGCTGCCGCTGCATCGCAAGCGGGGACAGTGCTTTGTCCCGGCCGACATTTTGGCTGCGGCGGGGTCGTCGGCGCGAGAATTCGTCAGCGGTGATGGCGGGCCAGCCGCGGAACGCGTCGTTGCCGCGATGATCGCTCTGGCACGGGAGCATCTTTCCGCCTTCGAGCAGGGGGCTTCCGCTTTGCCGGTTTCATTGCGTCCGGCGTTTCTGCCGCTGGCTCTGTCGAGCGCCTACCTCGACAGAATAGAGAATGCCCGCCGCTCGCCTCTCAAGGATGTGGCTCGGCTCTCAGCCTTGCGCCGGCATTGGCTTTTGTTCCGGCGCGCCACGCAAGGCTGGCCGGCCGCATAGAGGCTGCCGCGTAACCAACCCGACAGTTATTCCGCAGCTTCCGCCCGAAAAGGCAACCCCAGCCATTCGCGGCAGTCGGCAAGCGCGCGCGATGTCACCGCGTGCCGCTTGGCGACCGTCTTGTCCTTGCCGCGCAGCCGCTTGCCCTCGATCTTTGGCGCGTCCACCGGCGGGAACAGGCCGAAATTGACGTTCATCGGCTGGAAGGAGCGCTTTCCCGGCTCGTCATCGGAGACAATATGGCCACCGGTGATATGGTTGAGCAATGCGCCGAAGGCGGTGGTCAAGGGCGGCAGCGACGGTGTATTGCCAAGCCTTTCGGCGGCGGCAAAACGCCCGGCAAGCAGGCCGATGGCGGCACTCTCGACATAGCCTTCGCAGCCGGTGATCTGGCCGGCAAAACGCAAGCCGGGCCGCGACTTCAACTGCAGCGAAGCGTCGAGCAGCGTCGGCGAATTGATGTAGGTGTTGCGGTGCAGGCCGCCGAGGCGGGCGAATTCGGCGTTTTCCAGCCCGGGAATGGTGCGGAATATGCGCACCTGCTCAGCGTGCTTCAGCTTGGTCTGGAAGCCGACCATATTGTAGAGCGTGCCCAGCGCATTGTCCTGGCGAAGCTGGACGACGGCATAGGCCTTTACAGACGGATTGTGTGCATTGGTCAGCCCCATCGGCTTCATCGGTCCGTAGCGCAGCGTCTCGACGCCACGCTCGGCCATCACCTCGATCGGCAGGCAGCCGTCGAAATAGGGCGTGCCTTCCCATTGCTTGAATTCGGTCTTCTGGCCGTCGACTAGCGCCTGTACGAAAGCAAGGTACTGCTCCTTGTCCATCGGGCAATTGATGTAATCCTTGCCGGTGCCGCCGGGGCCGACCTTGTCGTAGCGCGACTGGAACCAGCAAATGTCCATGTCGATCGTGTCGAAATGGACGATTGGAGCGATGGCGTCGAAAAAGGCGAGCGCGTCGGCGCCGGTCACTTCCGCGATCGACTGGGCGAGCGACGGCGCGGTCAGTGGGCCGGTGGCAACGATCGCCTGGTCCCAATCTGCCGGCGGCAGGCCTGGCACTTCCTCACGCTGGATGGTGATGAGCGGGTGCGCTTCGAGCTTTCTGGTCACCGCTTCGGAAAACCCGTCGCGGTCGACGGCTAGCGCACCGCCGGCCGGCACCTGATGCGCGTCGCCGGCGCTCATGATCAGCGAACCGGCGAGCCGCATTTCGGCGTGCAGCAGGCCGACGGCATTGGCTTGCGCATCGTCGGAGCGGAAGGAATTGGAACAGACGAGCTCGGCCAGCCCGTCGGTCTTGTGCGCATCGGTGCCGCGGATAGGACGCATTTCATGCAGGACAACGGGAACGCCGGCTTCGGCCGCCTGCCAAGCGGCTTCGGAGCCGGCGAGACCGCCGCCGATGACGTGAATGGGATTCTTGTTCATGAGCGCCGAAATAAGGCCTTGGCGCGGCGATTGCAATTGCCAGGCGTGGCACCGCAAGTGGGCTGCTGGGAAAGACTGCCCAAAACAACAACACCCGCCGGGGGAGGAGGTCCGGCGGGTGTCGTTTTGCTGGCCGATCCTCGGGAGGAGGTGAAGATCGACCGGATTCGTCATCGCCGGGGAGGAGGTCGGCTTTGACGAAAATCATTTCGCCATTTGAAAGGGCGCGAAACCCTTTTTGAGAACAACGCCCGCCGGGGGAGGAGGTCCGGCGGGCGCCGTTTTGGTGGTCAACCCTCGGGAGGAGGTGAAGGCTGACCGTATCCGTCAGGGTCGGGGAGGAGGTCGACCCTGGCGAAATTCCTGTGGCTAGATCGCCCTGCGAGCGACCATCTTGATCTCGTCGCGGACGATGCCGAGATCATGAAGCTGGCGGTTCGACAGGCGACCCAGCTCGGTAACCGTCTCGCGGTAGACGCGCCAGTTACAATAGTTGCGGATCAGGTTCATTGTCGTTCTCTTTTCAAAACTGGTTCGGACCATTTGCGGTCCGAAGGATTAGACCGCCTTGCGGGCGACGTAATGAATGTCGCTGCGGCTGATGCCGAGGTCGGTCAGTTCACGGGTGCTCAGGCGGCTCAGCTCGGAAACGGTGTCCCGGTAGCGGCGCCAGTTGCGATAGTTGCGGATCAGGTTCATGGTATCTCGTTTCGTCTTTCTTTCGGATCATTCCGTCTTTGTGTGCACCGTGAAAATAGGTGGGGTCATATCGATTTAAAAGCGCTATTGGTGCATGGCAGCAATGCAAATTGTGCAATGCAACATTAACGCGCGCCCAGTTTTCCGCTCAAACCGGAAAATGCCGTCAGGTCAAACGCTTGGGCGGACGAGCTAAAAAAGGGCCAAGCAAAGGGGGAGGGGCATGGCGAGCTATTCGTCACGGGTCAGGTCGGATATCGGGCGATGGCAGCAGGCGGGCCTGATCGACGCGCCGACAGCCGATGCGCTGACGCGCGACGTCGAGGCCAACGAACGCGGGTCGCTGAGCTTCGGCTCGATTCTGGCTATGATGGCGGCGCTGTTGTTCGGCGCGGCTATCCTGATCTTCGTCGCCGCCAACTGGGAAGTCATGCCGCGGCTGGTGCGGGTCGGGGCACTCTTTGCCGTCATCCTTGCCGGCTATGTCGGCGGTGCGGTGCTGAAGATGCGCGACCATACGGCAATCGGCGAAGCGCTATGGATCGTCGCGGCAGCGGCGTTCGGCGGATCGATCGCGCTGATCGGCCAGATGTATCACCTGTCCGGCGACGAGGCGTCGGCCTTGATCACCTGGGGCGGCGGCACGGCGCTGGCGGCGGTTGCGCTGCGCTCGAACCCGCTGACCGTCGCATCGGTCGGCATTGCCGACGCCTGGCTGTTCCTGAAAGGCTTCGATTATTTCAGGCGCACGGAATTCCCGCATTTGTTTGTCGTCATGGCGCTGGTGCTGTTTGCCGTTTCGTTCTGGACGCGCAGCCAGGCGGCGCGCCATTTGATCATCCTGTCGGTCCTCTTCTATCTCGTGCTCCTGGCGATGGACCACGACACGCTGCAGGTCGCGATCCCCTTGGTTGTCGCGTCGGCGCTGCTTTTTGCCGCCGGGATCTTTGCTGCCGAGCCCGTCGACAGGGTCTTGCAACTCGGCGGCCGGCTGCCCTTGCACGCGCTGATCGGGTTTCTCACCGGCCTGGCGATGATCCAATTCGAGCTGGCGGACGAAAGCAGCTACACCAGCGGCTTTGCCATTGCCTCGGCTGTGGCGCTGGCCGGCATCGTCGCCGCGATCGTGCTCGGCGGCCGCGAGAGCCGGGGGCTGCGCTGGGTTGCCTATGCAGGCTTCGCCTTCGAACTCGCCATCATCTATGTGGTGATGCTGCAATCAATGCTCGACACGGCGGGCTTCTTCCTGGCGGCGGCGGTGCTTCTCGGCGTTCTTGCTTTCGTCATCATCCGCATTGAAAAGCGCATGAACACCCCGGACATGACAGGAGCGGCGGCATGATGACGGGCAAAAGACTGATCATCTCGGCGCTGGTTCTGGCGCTCGTCCAGATCGGCTTTTTAAGCTGGATCATCGCCGGCCGCGCGGCCATCCTGCGCGACGGCAAGCAAGTTCTGCTCAAGGTCGAGCCAATCGATCCGCGCGATCTCCTGCGCGGCGACTATATTCGCCTCGGCTACGACATTTCGCGCATACCGTTGAAGCTGATCGGCAACATCCCGGCCGACAAACGGACGACTGACGACACCTCGATCGTGGTCAGGCTGAAGCAGGGCGTCGACGGCTATTGGGGTCCGACCGCGGCATGGTTCGGGCAAGCGCCGGCACCGGCGGCAGCCGATGAAGTCGACATCGTCGGACACGTCTCCGCAGGCTGGGATCTCAACCCGGAAGCAACGGCGATCTCGCCGGATTACGGCATCGAGCGCTTCTATCTGCCGGAAGGCGAGGGGATGGCGATCCAGAACGACATGCGGGTGCGGCCGTTCGGTATCCGTGTGGCGATCGCGGCCAACGGCACGGCGCAGATCAAGGCGCTGGTGGATGGCGACAAGATCCTGTTCGAGGAGCCACTTTACTAGGGTGCGTTGATATTCAGATGATGCCGGCCTGCAAACGGCGGCTTCCTGCGCTTCCGGTGCTCACGTATCCAAACGTACGCTCCGCTCCGGTTCTCAGAACCCACCTGTTTGGTCGCTTCGCGCCCGTCTTCGACTCCGGCTCGGCCTGACCTGAATGTCAACACACCCAAGAAAGCGTGGCTCAGGCGTGGGTTCCGGCTGACGATCACCTCGCCGATATGCGTGAACATCGATTTTGGCGGAGAGCATGGCTCATGGCAATCACCCTGACGATGCGAGAAGACATAAATCTCGACACTGTTTTCCGGGTCGCCTGGAAAAGAGACACGGTGCAGATCAGCAGCGAGGCCTTGCAACGCATTGCCGAGTGCCGCGCCTCGTTCCTGCGTCTCATCGAAACCGACCCGGTGCCGGTCATCTACGGGGTCACCACGGCCATGGGGGGAACTGGCAAGCAGGCGGCTCGAACCTGGGGAGCGTGATCGCCACGCTCGCATCAAGGCATTCGCAGCCGCCACGTCCTTTGGCGAGCCCTTGCCTGATCGGGTGGTCAGGGCGATCGTGTTTGCTCGGCTGACCAATTTCCTTGAGGGAAACGCGGCGACCACACCGCGCATGGCGCTCGCCGTTGCCGCGATGCTGGACGGCGGACCCATGCCTGTGGTGCCGTCCTTAGGTCAGGGCGGGGCCGGCGAGATCCTCGCCCTCTATCCCCTGTTTGCAGGGCTTTCGACGCGCTTCGACCTGGAAGTTAAGGAGCGGGGATCGCTGATCAATGGGTCGCCTTGCGCCGCCGCACTCGTGGCCGACGCGGCTTTGGCGGCGCGCCGCCGCGTGCGCCTGGCCGAAAAAGTCTTTGCGCTTTCGATCGAGGCGTTTCGCGCGCCGCTCGAACATTATGACCCGGCGCTCGATGCACTTTGGGGCGACGAACACGAAGCTGCGGCCCTGCGGGGATTGAGGGAGTTCCTTGTTGGCGCAGGAGACGGGCGCCGCAATTATCAGGCGCCTGTCAGCTACCGCATCGTTCCCCGCATTCTTGGGCATGCCCATCGTGCGTTGTCCGGTGCGGAACGGGCGGCCACGGTGTCGCTGGCCTCAATATCGGACAATCCGGTCTATGTCCCGCCGGATGAGACGCACCCATTCGGCCGCTGCATCAGCACCGGGGGCTATCACAATGCCATGGCGACGCCGGCCCTGGACGATCTGGCGGCGATTTGGGCCGATATCTGCCTGCTCTGCGACCGCCATGCCTCGAAGCTGCTGAACGGCAGGGTGTCTCTGCTACCGGATCTTTTGATGACCGGGCGGCATTGGGCCGACAGTGACGGTCACGGCAATGTCGGCTACGTGCCGATGGCAATCACCGGCTATCTGGAGCAGGCGAAGCTTTCGGCGCAGCGCACGTTCATCCCGGGAACGGAATCGGCCGGCGCCGGGCAGGACGATGTCGCCACGACGGTTTTCCTCGCATGGACGAAGGAAGCACGCGCCGGCCGTTGCCTCGATGCAGCAATGGCGATGCTGGCGGTGATCGCGTCGCAAGCGCTGCATGTCACCGAGCGCGCCGCTCCTCCGGCGCTTCAGTCGTTCGTGGCTGACATCAGGAGCATTGTGCCGCCTGTCGGTTCCGACCGGGTACTGGGACCGGAACTTGCGAAGCTGGCCGAATGGTTCACCGAGCAGGTCATCGAGGAGTAGGCCGTCATATTGGTGCGGATGAAGGGACTCGAACCCCCACGCCTTTCGGCACTGGAACCTAAATCCAGGGCGTCTACCAATTCCGCCACATCCGCGTCGCCCGGCCAATCTCATGTAGCCATCATTCTGTCAATGTCAGAGCCCACATCAGCATCATTGGCCGGAACGCGAAGATGGTTGAAAATCAGCCGCGCCTGTGACAAAAGGCGTGTCGAATGTGACGGAACGCGACGATCCGCTTCTGCAGAATGTGACAAGAAGTAGGAAAAACAAAGACTTATTCACATTTTGGAGCGTATTGCTGGAGGATTTGAGCCGCGTTTGGCGGACAAATCGCCAAGTCCCGCACCAAAAGCCATTCCCGGCAAGATCATACCGGCAGGTTGCGAACGGCAGGGGCCGTTTGGCGGCCTCATTGGTGGAAACAAAGGTTTTATGATGCAGGTCACCGAAACGCTCAACTCCGGTCTCAAGCGCGAGATCAAAATCACCGTGCCGGCCGGTGACATGGAAGCCAAGCTGATGGCGCGGCTTTCGGACGCCAGGAACAAGGTTCGCATCAACGGCTTCCGCCCCGGCAAGGTGCCGGTGCAGCACCTGCGCAAGGTCTATGGCAAGTCGTTCATGGCCGAAGTGGTCAATGAGATCCTCAATGATTCGACCCGTTCGATCATCACCGGGCGCGGCGAAAAGGCCGCCATGCAGCCCGAAGTGATCATGACCGAGGACGAGAAGGAAGCCGAGAAGATCCTGGCCGGCGGCGCCGATTTCGAGTTTCGCCTGAATTACGAGGTCATTCCGCCGATCGAAATCAAGGATTTCTCCGACATCAAGGTGACGCGCCAGGTGTTCGACGTGCCGGATGAGGAGATCGACGAGCAGGTCAAGCGCGTCGCCGAATCCGCTCGCACCTACGAGCCGAAGACCGGCAAGGCCGCCGAGGGCGACCGCGTGACGATCGACTATGTCGGCAAGATCGACGGCGAAGCCTTCAACGGCGGCGCCGGTACCGATCAGCCGCTGGTGCTCGGCTCGAAGGAATTCATCCCCGGCTTCGAGGATCAGCTGATCGGCGGCAAGGCCGGCGATGAGAAGCAGGTCACGGTCACCTTCCCCGAAAACTATCAGGCGGCGCATCTGGCCGGCAAGGAGGCCACTTTCGACGTGACCGTCAAGGAAGTGTCGAAGCCCGGCGCGCTTGAGATCAACGACGAGATGGCCAAGAATCTCGGCCTGGAGTCGCTGGAGCGCCTGCGTGAGGTGGTGCGCGGTCAGATCGAGAACCAGTTCGGCTCGATAACGCGTCAGAAGATCAAGCGCCAGTTGCTCGACCAGCTCGACGCCGCCTACTCGTTCGAGGCGCCGTCCAAGCTCGTCGAGGCCGAGTTCAACAACATCTGGAACCAGGTCAACCGCGATCTCGAAGCCGCCGGCCGCACCTTCGCCGATGAAGAGACGACGGAAGAAGAAGCGCGTGCCGAGTATATGCGGCTTGCCGAACGCCGCGTGCGCCTCGGCCTTGTTCTCGCCGAAATCGGCGAGAAGGCCGGCGTCACCGTGTCGGACGAGGAATTGCAGCGCGGCCTGCTCGAGCAGGTGCGCCGCTATCCGGCCAACCAGCAGCAGGAAGCCTTCGAGTTCTACCGCAGCAACCCCGAAGCGCTGAACACGCTGCGCGCGCCGATGTTCGAAGAGAAGGTGGTCGACCATCTGCTCGGCCAGATCTCGGTCACCGACGTCAAGGTCAGCAAGGAAGAGCTGCTGGCCGACGACGAGGATACGGAGACGACCAAGGCGAAGCCGGCGAAGAAGGCCGCTGCGAAAAAGGCCGACGCCAAGAAGGCCGACGACGACGCTGAAGAGCCCAAGAAAAAGGCCGCACCGAAGAAGAAGGCCGCCAAGGACGCTGAATAACGTCCCTACTGAATTCCGAAAGGCCGCCTTCTCGAGGCGGCCTTTTTCGTTGTGGCGCAGACGCAACGGATTTCACGCATCTGGCGGTCGGGGTGGCGACAGGAAGCTTTGATCATTATCTGCGCTAAGTTGCGGACCGCCGCGGTTGTTGGAGGCATCGTTGAGACAGTTCCTCGGTATCGGAAGCGTGGTTGCGACGGCGTTCCTGCTTGCGTCGGTCTGCGGCATCGCCCAGGCTGATACGGTTCTCGACAACTGGCGGTTCGACAGTGGCAGCGATGGCCTTGTCACCGCCTCGCTTTACGCCACCAACAAGCTCATCACCGGAGGCGGCGCATTGAGCTACAGCCCGGTATTGACGATCGCCTGCCGGACCGCGGGTGAACCGCGCTGGAGCGAATGGCTGCAACTGAACGATGCCGTCTCCGCCAGCCGAACCATCACCATGTCGGTGACTGTCGACCAATCCAGCAAGGTCAACGAAAGCTGGTCGGTTGGCACGCGCGGCAGGATGCTGGTCCGCGACGGCGTCGACGGCGTCAGGCGACTGGTTGCCGCGAACCGGCTGCTGCTGTCCTGGCGGTTCGGGCTGCTCTCAGGGCGCGGTGAAGCCGATTTCGATCTTGCCGGCCTTGAAGAGGCGGTCGGCCGGATCGCCGCCGCCTGCAACACCAAATTGCCTTGAGCAGATTGTCCGCATTAAACCTTTGCATTGTCGAACTCTACCTGCCGGCCGGGTTCTGTGGTATGTAGGTGCCGCAACTCCATAGGCAGTGGATATCCGTTCTGCCGTACAAGAGCGCATGCTGGCGGACTAAATGTCGGCATGCGCAGGTCAGCCAGGGCAAATTGGCGATCAGGGAGGAATGCCATGCGTGCCATTGTGTTTTTTACCGTCATGTCCGTCGCGACCGTCATTGCCGATCCCTCGCGGGCACAGGATGCCGCGGCGGGTGAGAAGGTCTTCGCCAAATGCAAGGTCTGCCACATCGCGGACAAGGACCAGAACAAGATCGGTCCGTCCTTGAACGGCGTCATCGGCCGAACGGCCGGCACGCATCCGGGGTTCAGCTATTCCAAGGCCATGACCGAGGCTGGAAAATCCGGCGTTAAATGGGACGAAGCCACGCTGGCGACCTACCTTCACGATCCCAAGGCGATGGTCAAAGGAACGAAGATGGCATTTCCCGGCCTCAAAAAGGACGAGGACGTCGCCAATGTCATCGCTTATCTGAAGCAATTCTCCAAATAACCCGGTACTTCCGCCGCATCTTGGTATCGCAAACAGGTCGAGGCAGGCCTCGACCGAAATCCACCGGCAGTGTCGATGGGGAGGGCGGCTCGTTGCAAAAAAAACATTGGCCGGCTAGGCTACCGTTCCCATTGGTGGTCGTCTGAATGTCGACTAGAGAAAGCCGTCTCAAGGATACCGGCGTCCGCCTCTCGGAAGCGACGGCCGGCGACTTCTTTGCGCTTTTGAAACCACGGGTCATGGCGCTCGCCGTTTTTACCGCCTTCGTCGGCCTGATGATGGCGCCCGGTGTGATGAATCCGGTTATCGCCGTAATCGCCATCGGCGCAATTGCGGTTGGAGCAGGGGCCGCCGGCGCGCTCAACATGTGGTATGACGCGGACATAGATGCCTTGATGTCTCGCACGTCAAAGCGGCCGATCCCGTCAGGTCGCGTCACGCCTGGCGAAGCTCTCGGCTTCGGCCTGGTGCTTTCCGCACTGTCGGTCATGACGCTCGGCGTGCTGGTGGGATGGCTTGCCGCATCGCTGCTGGCGTTCACCATCTTTTTCTATGTCGTCATCTATACGATGTGGCTGAAACGTTCGACGCCGCAAAACATCGTCATAGGCGGCGCTGCGGGCGCCCTTCCTCCGGTGATCGGTTGGGCGGCTGCAACCGGCGCGATCGGCATTGATAGCGTCATTCTGTTTCTGATCATTTTCCTCTGGACGCCGCCTCATTTCTGGGCGCTGGCCCTCTTCAAGGTCGGCGATTATGCCGCGGCGGGCATCCCGATGATGCCGAATGTGGCTGGCCAGGCCTCGACCAGAAAACAAATCTTCGCCTATTCGCTGCTTCTTGCGCCAATCGGCGTGCTTCCTTGGGCCTTCGGCTTCGCGAGCGGATATTACGGCATTGTTTCGGCCGCATTGGGCGCGGGTTTCATCTGGCATGCCTGGAAGGTCCTCGTCATCGCCGACAAGGAAATGAAGCCAGCAAAGGCGCTGTTTGCCTATTCGATTATTTATCTTTTCGCGATTTTTGCGGCGCTGCTTGCCGACACCATTGCAATGCGAGCGGTCGTGTCAGCCGGCTACTGACGACTTGTTCCCCGCCTTAGGCCGTGGACTCATAAACGCGCAGCCATCGGCGGATGCACGCGGGCGCATCATCAACCCGCCACGTCCATCATGATAGACACCAATAGCCTGATCTTACTTCCGCTTTCGCGGAGCTACGGCCCGACATAGCTGCATATGCTGTTGGACGCCTCTCGGTCGAAAGCGACCCAAAACCAACAATTGTATGCTAGGCTCGCGAGCCAATCAAAACGGACGGCGGGGGATAGCAAATGTTGGAAACGGACAAGGTGTTTGCTGGCTCGATTCCGGAAAATTACGATCGCTATATGGTGCCGTTGATTTTCGAGCCGTTCGCCGCAGGTCTTGCACAGCGAGCAGCGTCCGTTTCGCCCAGGGCCGTCTTGGAAACCGCCGCGGGCACCGGGGTTGTCACCCGCGCACTGGCGCCAAAACTGTCCCCTGACGCAAGCTATATCGTAACCGACCTCAACCAGCCGATGCTCGACTACGCCGCTTCGCGACAAGCTCACGACAGTCGCATCAAATGGCGCCAAGCTGATGCTCTGGCGCTACCGTTTGAAAATGCGGCCTTCGATCTCGTTTGTTGTCAGTTCGGCGCGATGTTCTTTCCCAACCGCTCATCTGCCTACCGCGAAGCAAAGCGAGTCCTGAAGCCCGGAGGACACTTTTTATTCAACGTATGGGATCGCATCGAGGAGAATGTATTTGCGGATGATGTGACGAATGCTCTCGCCAAGATTTTTCCGAACGATCCGCCGCGCTTTCTGGCACGCACGCCGCACGGCTACCACGATACGGCACTGATCCGTAGCGAGCTGGAGGACGCAGGCTTCTCCCGTGTGGTGATCGAGACGAGAGCCGAACAAAGCCGTGCATCCTCGCCGCGCCTTCCGGCCGTTGCTTATTGTCAGGGAACTCTTCTTCGAAACGAAATCGAGGCCAGAGGCGCAGGAGAACTGGAGGCCGCAACCGACTATGCCGCATCTGCGATTGCAGACAAACATGGCAGCGGCGAGGTTGCTGCCAAAATTCAGGCACACGTAATCGTGGCTGTGGTCTAGGTGTTGGAATATCCCGTTCCGGCACTTCGCGACATTCCGCTGCTACGCAGCAGTTGCGTTGCTTTCGGACTGAAACGGACATGAACCGAATTTATGAGTACGCGCCCTAGATGCATCTGGATTAATTCAGCGTTCTAGAGTTGCTGCCCGTCCGAGACTTCGGCTCGGCGATTGGAGAAGTCAAGGCCGACTCAAACATCAGGTTGGCAGTGCACAAAATCCCAGCAACAGCAGAACAACGACGCCAAGGCCGAGTATGAGAACTGTCCTTCCATCCATGACCTTCACCTTCGACTTGAAGAGCATATCGAAGAAAAGCCTCCAGAGCTAGTCGGGCCGCCGAGGCCTTCTTACAAGCGCGACAAGTCCCTCGCATGAGAGTATATTGATGATGGTGCAGGTCGCGGTTTCGCGTGGCCAGTCATGCAAAACGGCAGCACCGTAAAACCGCGACCTTACCGGACCTGGTCTGGAGGAATGGTCATGGCAAGCTTTCACGTGATAGCAGGCGCCAGCGAGACGTTGGAACACACCAGAGTTCGAAAAATCGGTGTCTCCGATCTTTTCGATGCGCTCAGGCGTGGCGTCGACGATTTCATGGTCAAGCCATCGCACATCGTTTTTCTCTGCCTGATCTACCCGCTTGCGGGGGTCGTGCTTGCTGTCTGGACATCAGGCAACAACACGCTGCCATTGCTGTTTCCGCTTGTGTCCGGCTTTGCACTAATTGGTCCGTTCGCGGCGATCGGCCTCTATGAGATCAGCCGGCGACGGGAAGCCGGGCTCGACGCCTCGTGGAGGCACGCCTTTGAGGTCAGGAGTTCTCCGGCGCTGCCGGCTATCGCGGCGGTCGGCATCATGCTGCTTGCGATCTTCATCGCCTGGCTTTTGACGGCCCAGATATTTTACCAGACCCTGTTCGGCCCGGCGCCACCGCAATCGCTCTCCAGCTTCATCAGTGAAATATTCGCCACGGGACGCGGCTGGACGCTCATCATCCTGGGTCACGCCATCGGCTTCGTGTTCGCCGCGGTTGTGTTGTGCACCACGGTCGTCGCCTTCCCGTTGTTGCTCGACCGCGATGTCGGCGCCTACGAAGCCATCCACACCTCGGTGCGCGTTGTCCTGGCCAACCCGATCGTGATGGCGGTGTGGGGCCTTATTGTCGCCGTTGCCCTGATCATCGGCTCGCTGCCAGTGTTCGCCGGGTTGGCAGTCGTGCTGCCAATCCTTGGTCATGCCACCTGGCATGTCTATCGGAAGGTTGTGGAATCGCCGACGGCCACCAGACCGGTGAGCTGAAAAAAATCTGCTCTGCCGCACCGGCGAGAGGGCCGGTGCGGGCAGAGTGGGTCGGAGCTTTCAATAGGCCGGGTGGCTGAAGCGGGCCTGGCGCGCGTCTTTTGTCAGGTCGCGGAAATCCTTGCCGCTCACATGAACCAGCGTCCTGTGGTCGCCGCCCTCGAAATAGATTTCGGGAGCGTCGCCGAGACTTTGATCGACGACCACCGGCACATCATAGGCAGCGCCGATCGGCGGGACAGCCCCGACGTCGCAATCGCCGAACAACGAGATCACCTCGTCTTCGGAGGCCAGTCCAAGAGGCTTGTCCATGACATCCTGCAATGTCGCAAGTTCGATCCTATGCGTGCTTGGAACCACGGCCAGCGCATAGCCACGGTCGTGGTGAACGACCACCGATTTGGCCACTATGCTGCCAGGCACATGTGCCGCAATGGCGGATTGTCTGCTTGTCGCCGTGCGGTGATGCTCGACGGTATCGTAGGAAATTCCTTTCCTATCGATGAAGTCCTTCAGTCTGTTTGCGATGGTCATCTTGGGCGCCCCTTGCTGGTGTTCGCGACGCATGTGGAAACGTCGGCATCGCCTGCCGTTTCCGATACCAACAGAAATGGACCAGCTGCAGATTGTTTCAAGGCGAAGGCTCCAGGACCGGACCGCCTGGATCCGGATTGCATGTCAGGGGCCAGCCCCGAAAAATGCCATTCGGGTGAGAAGCGTGTAGTCCGCTTCGAAGACCATCATCGTCACGAACACCAGCACCAGCACCGGCGGCAGGATGATTGCATATGTCAGCGCCAGCCGTTCCCAGGCCATGTGCATGAAGATGGCGACGATCAACCCTGCCTTGAGGATCATGAAGATCAGGATCAGCGACCATCTGAGATAGCCGTGGAGACCGAAATAGTCGACCAGATAGGAGCAGGTGCTGAGGATGAACAGCCATGCCCAGACCACCAGATAGAGCTTGATCGGGTGCTCCTGATGAACCTCCGCGGGGGTAACGCCGGTCGTCGTCGCATCATGCGTATGGACGCCGTCGAGCGTGTGTTGTCGCAGGCCGTTTGCGGTTGCTTCAGCCATGTTCTGCCTCTCACCAAAGATAGAAAAATGCGAAAATGAACACCCAGACCAGGTCGACGAAATGCCAGTAGAGCCCCATGATTTCGACGTTCTCGTAGCGGCCCCTCCGGCTGGTGAAGAAGCCGGGCCGTCCGACATCGTAATCCCCGCGCCAGACCTTTCGCGCCACGATGATCAGGAAGATGACCCCGATCGTCACATGCGTGCCGTGGAAGCCGGTAATCATGAAGAAGGATGACCCGAACTGTGCAGCGCCCCAGGGATTGCCCCAAGGCCGCACGCCTTCGGTGATCAGCTTGGTCCATTCGAAGGCTTGCATGCCGACGAAGGTCGCGCCGAGTGCTGCGGTCAGAAGCATCAGGACTGCCGTCTTGCGGCGGTTGCGGCGGTAGCCGAAATTCACCGCCATGGCCATCGTTCCGCTGCTCGAGATCAGCACGAAGGTCATGATGGCGATAAGGATCAACGGAATCTCGGAGCCGCCGATGCGCAGGGCAAAGACCTCGCTCGGATTGGGCCACGGCACGCGTGTGGAGATACGCGCGGTCATGTAGGAGAGCAGGAAGCAGCCGAAGATGAAAGTGTCGCTGAGCAGGAAGATCCACATCATGGCCTTGCCCCAGGACACGTTTTTGAACGCGCGCTGATCCGAGGACCAGTCGTCGGCAATGCCTTGCCAGCCTGCCGGCCGCGGCTCCGTTCGGCCGATGTGGGTCAGTGTCGTCTCTGCCATCCGCCCGTTCCTCCTAGGTCAGCAACCCTCGGCAAATGTCGATTAAAGTCGAAGCCCAGCCGGCCAGAAGAGCGAAGATGGCGAGCCAGACGAAAAGCAGGAAATGCCAGTACATGGCGCACAGCTCGACGCTGAGGCGAAGCCGTTGCGGCCGCGCTCCGTTCCAGGCGCCGGCGGTCGTTCTGCCCAGGCCGACCAGCCCTCCCAGTATATGCAGGCCATGCATTCCTGTTAGCAGGTAGAAGAAGCTGTTGGCCGGATTGGAGGCCAGAAAATAGCCATCTGCGCTCAGTTCCCGCCATGCCACAAGCTGTCCAATCAGGAAGGCGAGCGCCGTAAGTCCAGCGGTGGCAAGGCCGAGCCTGACCATGTCCACTTGACCCTTGCGCGCCGCGAGCGAAGCGCACTGCATCGCAATGCTGCTCAAGACCAGTACGCCGGTATTAAGCCAGAGCAGGGGCGGGATGGGCAGCGGCTGCCAGTCCGACAGCGCCATGCGCATGAAATAGGCGCTGGTGAACAGTGCGAACAGGCAGCCGACGACGGCGAGGAAGACGCCGAGCCCGATCTTGGCGGTCGGCAGCGCCGATCCTTCCATACCGACAAAATCCCCGGCCATACCTTGCTCGAGCCATGGCTTGGTCATCAGCCGCTGGTGGGAAAGCCACCAGCCGGCAATACCGGCGATCACGAGCAGGAAGACCAGAATTACGCTCATGCCGGCTCCCTGGAGGGGGCGAACGAGCCCGGAACGTTTTGCGGAATGAAGTCCTCCTTGGCGCCCGGCACGCTGTAGTCATAGGCCCAGCGATAGACGATCGGCAGTTCCTTGCCGAAATTGCCATGGGCCGGAGGTGTTTCGGGCGTCTGCCACTCGAGCGTCGTGGCCCGCCAAGGATTGCCGCCGGCCTCACGGCCATGGCGGATGCTCCAGATCAGATTGAACAGAAACACAATCTGAGCAAAGCCGACGATGAACGCCATGATGCTGATGAACGAGTTCAGGTGGTGCGCCGATTCCGTCATCACCGTCATGTCGGTCAGTTCGTTGTAGCGCCGCGGCACGCCCATCAAGCCGAGATAGTGCATCGGAAAGAAAATCAGGTAGGCGCCAAGGAAAGTGACCCAGAAATGGAACTGGCCCAGTGTTTCGTTCAGCATCCGACCGGTGACCTTCGGATACCAGTGATAGATCGCGCCGAAGATGACGATAATCGGGGCGACGCCCATGACCATATGGAAATGGGCGACGACAAACATCGTGTCCGACAGCGGAACGTCGACGACGACATTGCCGAGGAACAACCCGGTCAACCCGCCATTGACGAAGGTGACGATGAAGGCCAGGGCGAAAAGCATTGGTATGGTGAGATGGATGTCGCCGCGCCACAGCGTCAGCACCCAGTTGTAGACCTTGATGGCTGTTGGAATTGCGATGATCAGTGTCGTGGTGGCGAAGAAAAAGCCGAAATAGGGATGCATGCCACTGACATACATGTGGTGCGCCCAGACCACGAAGCTCAGCGCGCCGATGCCAACGATGGCCCAGACCATCATGCGGTAGCCGAAGATGTTCTTCCGTGCATGGGTGCTGATCAGGTCGGATACGATGCCGAAGGCCGGAAGCGCGACGATATAGACCTCGGGGTGGCCGAAGAACCAGAACAGATGCTGGAACAGGATCGGGCTGCCGCCACCGTGCTGCAATTGTTCGCCCATCTCGACGATAGCCGGCATGAAGAAGCTGGTGCCGAGCGCGCGGTCGAACAGCATCATCACGCAGGCGACGAACAGCGCCGGGAAGGCGAGCAGCGCCATGACAGTGGCGGTGAAAATACCCCAGACAGTGAGCGGAAGGCGCATCAGCGTCATGCCGCGCGTGCGGCCCTGCAGCACCGTCACGACGTAGTTCAAGCCGCCCATGGTAAAGCCGATGATGAACAGGATCAGCGAGACGAGCATCAGGATGATGCCCCAGTCCTGGCCGCCTGGCGTACCGGTCATGATCGCCTGCGGCGGGTAGAGCGTCCAGCCGGCGCCTGTCGGTCCGCCGGGCGCAAAAAAGCTCGACACCAGGACCAGCACGGCAAGCAGGTAGATCCAGTAGCTCAGCATGTTGACATAGGGAAAGACCATGTCGCGAGCGCCAACCATCAGCGGGATCAGGTAGTTGCCGAAGCCGCCCAGGAAGAGTGCCGTGAGCAGGTAGATCACCATGATCATGCCGTGCATTGTGATGAACTGGTAGTAAGCTTCCGGGGTGATGAAATCGAACGTGCCGGGGAAGCCGAGCTGCAGCCGCATCAGCCAGGACAATACCAGCGCCACCAAGCCGATCGCTGTCGCCGTCGCCGAATACTGGATGGCAATGACCTTGGCGTCCTGCGAGAAAACGTATTTCGTCCACCAGCTGTGCGGGTGGTAGAGTTCCATTTCCGCGACTTCGGCTGGCGGGATGGCATCTGCAGGCGTGATATCAACCATAGGAACACCTCCGTGTCCTTTTCAGCGAGACCCGACGGTTTCGAGCTTTGCCGCAATCTTCGAACCTGACGCCGTTGTCTGGCCCAGCGCCTGGCTTGCCGAGCCCGTCTGCTGGGGCGCCGACAGTTGCGCAAACGTCTGCTGCTGGCCGAGCCACGCCAGATAATCCTCCTGCGTATCGACCATGACCACGCCATGCATCATCGGATGTCCCTGGCCGCAGAGTTCGGCACACAGGACCTGAAAGGTTCCGGTCTTGGTCGGCGTGAACCAGAAATAGGTGACTGAGCCCGGGATCATGTCCATCTTGGCGCGGAATTCCGGCACGTAGAAATCGTGCAGCACATCGATCGAGCGGAGCAGCATCTTGACCGGCTTGCCGACCGGCAGATGCAGATCGGCCGCTTCGACCACGACATCGTCCTGGCCGTTGAGATCGGTGGCGATGACGCCGAGCGGATTTTCAGCGTTGACGTCGCGGGTGTCGGATGTGCCGAGCTTACCGTCCTTACCGGGCAGGCGGAAACTCCATTGCCATTGCTGGCCGACGACTTCGACCTCGGTTGCGTCGCTTGGAACGTTGACGAACCGGCTCCAGACGAACAAGCCGGGAATGAGCAAAGCCGTGACACCGACCGCGGTGACGACTGTCAGCCAGGATTCGAGCCGCCTGTTCTCCGGTTCATATGCCGCCTGATTGCCTTCCCGATGACGGAAGCGGAAGACGCAATAGGCCATGAAAAGAACCACGGCGGCGAAGACGACGCCGGTGATCCAGAAAGTTATGATGATGGTGTTGTCGATATAGTCCCAGTTCGAGGCAATCGGCGTCCACCACCATGGGCTCAGGAAGTGGAACAACACCGAGCCCACGACTATCAGAACGAGTACAAGCGCAACGGCCATGTCCCGTTTCCTCCCGGCGATCCAGGGGGCGCAAAGCCGTCCCGGGAAATACCAAGTGCATCATAGCTCGATTTGCGATGAAAATTCTAGAGCCGGCTGTGGGAACGGCAAAAAATACAATTTCTCGGTGCAGGCGGACCTTCGGGTCAGATCAGCGGCAGGCCTTCTTCTAATTTCAACTCAGCCGCCCGGCACTTCCGGCAAACCCTCATCGCGCAAGGCGGGAGCCACGCGGAAAGTCTCGCCACCAGGGTGAAGAACAACGGCACGAAGAATATGCCGAGCAGGGTTGCCGCGATCATGCCGCCCATCACGCCGGTTACGAGAATGCCACGCGTCATTGGCCAGCTTGTGTCACCCGCCACACCGTGTTGCCAACGTCGTCGGCGATGAGCAAGGCCCCGGACTTGTCGACCGCCAGGCCGACGGGCCGGCCGCGCGCCTTGTTGTCCTTGTCCAGGAAATCGGTCACCACGTCCTGCGCGACGCCGCTCGGACGGCCGCCGCTGAATGGTACGAACACCACCTTGTAGCCATTGAAGCGCGTGCGGTTCCAGCTGCCATGCTCGCCAACGAAGGCGCCGCCGCGATATGTCTCGGGCAGGCTGGTTGCCGTATAGAAGGCCAGTCCGAGAGGGGCGACGTGGGAACTCAGCGCATAATCCGGCACGATCGCTTTCGCGACCAGGTCCGGACGCTGGGGCATGACGCGCGGATCGAGATGCTGGCCGTAATAGCTGTATGGCCACCCGTAGAAGCCGCCGTCCTTTACCGACGTGAGGTAATCCGGCACGAGATTGGGGCCGAGCTCGTCGCGCTCGTTGATGACTGCCCAGAGCGCGCCGGTCTCAGGCTCCCAGGTCAGGCCGTTCGGGTTGCGCAATCCGCTTGCGAAAATGCGTGACCGGCCGGTAGCCCTGTCCACCTGCCAGATGGCGGCGCGGTCTTTCTCCGCCTGGATGCCGTTTTCGGCCACGTTGCTGTTCGAGCCTATGCCGACATAGAGCAGAGAGCCGTCAGGGCTTGCCACAAGGCTCTTCGTCCAGTGGTGGTCGATCGGGCCGCCGGGCAGGGCAGTCAGCGGCGTTCCGGGCGCGGTGATCTTGGTGTCACCGGTGGTGTAGGGGTAACGGACGATGGAATCGGTGTTGGCGACGTAAAGATCGCTCCCCACCAGCGCCACGCCGAAGGGCGAGTTGAGGTGGTCGAGGAATACGCTGGTCAGCTCCGGCTTGCCATCGCCGTCGGCGTCACGCAGCAGCGTAATGCGATTGCTTGGGCCGCTGTCGCCGCCCGAGGTGACCCAGGATTCGATCCAGCCCATCACCAAATCCTTGGGCCGTTTGATTGGTTCGCCGCCCGGCGCCTTGGACTCGACCACCAGGACGTCGCCATTGGGAAGCACATAAAGCGAGCGCGGATGCTGCAAGCCGTTGGCAAAAGCCTGGATCTGCAGCCCCTGCGCAACGGTCGGCTTTCCGCCGTTCTTCCATCCGACCACGGAAGCGAGATGCATGGGCGGGAAGAAATATTGGATCGGCTCGGGCAGGTTTGGGTTCGGCCCTATTTGGCTGCCGGGATCTGGGTCGTTGCCGCTGCACGCGGCAAGGGTAATCGCCGCGGTGCAGGTGAGGATAGACGCCGCGATGCGCCCGGCCTGTCTGATGGAGCTTTCTACGCGCGTCAATCCGCCACTCCGACGTGATGCCGGTACACCAGGGACCAGCCCAGCCAGCCAGTGAAGATGAGGATGAGCACGACAACCGCCGAGAGGATCAGGCCGGTTGGAACGACGGAAGTCCATGCATCGCGGGTGTGCACGAGCATATTGATCACGGACAACACCAGCGCAAGCAGATTGCCGAGCACGTGCGGCCAGGCGGGGGGCTGCGCTCTTATCAGCGAATTGGCCAGGAAATCGATCAAGCCTGCGATCGCCGCAAGGCAGCCCATGATCACGCCGACGGTAACCAGCCAAGCGGAGAAATTCGCCCACATCATCTCCGCTGTCCGCCAGTAGGCCAAATCCGTCAGCAGGGTGCCGACGAAGCAGGCGATCGGAAATGGCACCAGCATCGGATGAATGGGATGCCCCGCAATCCTAGCCGTCGAACGCGGATTGTCACCAACCATATGCGCTCCTTTTGCCCCGATCAGACCAACTCAGCATGGTCGCCGCTGCCGCGACACCAGCAGCAGCGCCTATCAACAACGCCCGCAAAGTGCGGGTCGAGACAGCCGATACTTGCTCGGCTGCTAAGCCGCGGACTGCGTCGGCGGGTTCTGGTACATCATCCACAGCTCGATTGCGGCCAGGACGGCGACCAGAATGCCGATTACGACATGCACGGTCATCGCAGTGGTCGCCTGGAATCCAAGCACCCAGGGCGATACGAGTACCCACAGTCCGACGACCAGGTTCACCCACTCTTCCCAGACGGCAAATGCCGCGAGGGCGGCAACCGAAAGCACGACGATCAAGATTCCGCTGCCGAGGGCGTTCTGCGTCGGTGGGCCTGCCGCAAAGGCGAAGATCCAAGGAGAAAAGAACAGAATTGCCCCAAGGATCAGGTTGGCTACGTCACAGAGCCTAGCGTTTGTCCACTGGTTCATGGCATCCTCCATAGAGAGAGCGTTTGTGGCTCCCGAGTTCGGCAAGGTGCCTGAGGTTCGGCGAAATGCGCCCGAAGCCGCCCACTCCGCGTCGCGCCAATGCCCTTACCCGGCCGGACCTCCGTATCTGGCGGAACTCCGGTCAAATCCGGCTATCTAACTGAATTCCAGGCTTTATGTTCCACTCGAGACCAGCATGCTGGATCACTTGACGGTGATCGATCAAATCCAAAGGTGCCGTGCCACTGGTCAGGGCAGCGGGACAGCGGCGCGGGCAGCTCATTCTTTTCTCGAGCCGATGAAACATTTGTCATGGATCGCAGCTCTTAGGCCCCGAGGGTTGAGGCCAACCTGACTGCGCAGGACGAGCACGAACGGCACAATTATAGGCTTGGGACAAAATAAGTTGGCAACGGGAAGCTCTTGCTCGTCTTGGTTGCCGCCGAAGCGTGTTTGAGAGACGACCGGTCCGGATTGACGCGCGATACTTTCGCTGCAAAGGTATCTTAACGACTTGTTTACCATGCGTCAGTCCGGGCTGGGAGTGGGGGGAATTTGGAACCGTTTCTGGGTGCGAACCGCCTTAATTGGGATGATCGGGCCGAACTGCACTCGACCGACACAACGGGCAGCTACCACATCGAGAATGTGCTGGCAGGCGGATCCAATCTCTATGAGCTGGAAACGCGCGAGGTCGGCGATATTGCCGGCAAGGATATCGTCCACCTGCAGTGTCACATCGGCCTTGACACAATCAGCTTGAAGAATCTTGGTGCGGGCAGCGTGACCGGCCTCGACTTTTCACCCGCGGCGATCGCGGCGGCGCGGGATTTCGCTGCGAAGGCAGGCACCGACGTGCGTTTCGTGGAAGCGCCACTGTTCGAGGCGGTCGAAGCTCTGGGCCGGACCTTTGACATCGCTTACGTTACCTGGGGTTCGGTAAACTGGCTGGACGACGTGTGCCGTTGGGCGCGGGTGGTTGCCGATCTCCTGCGACCCGGCGGCCGGCTCTACATGGCAGAGGGCCATCCATTGATGTTTCAGTGCAATCGAAAGGCCGCGGCTCTGGAGTTGAAGCACGACTGGCGAACGCCGATAGCTCGGCCGCTCGCCTGGAACGAGGAACTGACCTACACCGGCGATGACCGCATCTTGAAGCATCCTCGCTATTATGAGTGGATCCACCCGATCAGTGACGTGGTGAACGCGCTGATTTCAGCTGGTCTGACGCTCGATTTTCTCAATGAGCATGACACGGTTTCGTGGCAGCACTTTTCATTTGCAGTGCGGGCCGGCAAGGATATGTACGGCCTGCCAGAGAACTCTCCCAAGATACCGATGGCCTATTCCATTGGCGCGACGAAGCGGAGCGTCGGCAAGATACCATATCTTGTGTCTCACAAGTCGATTGAGGGCCACTAGCCCAAGGTCAATGCTCTTGACGTACTCGGGTCGGAGCATCGAGGTGTGCAATGGCGCTCGTGTCTACGGTCTTCCGAGCAAGGCTGATCTCGTTTCATGTTGGTCCGCTTCATGCAGCCTGCCTTCAACATCGCGCGGGCGGTGGTGTCGATGTCGACATAACAGCCGGCGTCAGCCGTCGGAAATGCGAAATTTTTCAGGAGTGTGAAGGTCAAATTAAACATTGAACGCTAATATTCCTCATCGGATCGACCCGAGAACCTGAAATGGCAATTGAGGAATCGCCTATTGGCTTTTTTCCGCGCTAGGTTCGGCGGCATTAAGGAGGCCGTCTTTTCGTCGGCAAATATTCCGGCGGCGATCGCGTTTGTCGTCATCCTTATCAGCGCAGCGTTCGCGGAGCACCAGAACAAGATCGTCTCGGACCAGGCCGTCCGTGCGGACGTGCTGACCAAGGTCAACCTCATCCGCGCCAAGCTCGAAGGCAATATCAACGGAAACCTTCAACTCGTGCATGGACTGGTCGCTGCGGTCGTAACTGAGCCCTATATGGGACAGCAACGCTTCGCTTCGCTGGCGAGTAATCTGTTTGGCGCGGACTCGCAATTGAACAATATTGCCGGCGCGCCCGATCTGGTCGTTTCCCTGATGTACCCGATGGAGGGTAACGAGCAGGCGATGGGCCTCGATTACCGCAAGAACGAGCGGCAGCGTGCGGCTGCGCTAAGGGCGCGAGACGAACGCAAGCTGGTGCTTGCCGGTCCCGTCGATCTGAAGCAGGGAGGACAAGGCTTTATCGGTCGCTTTCCGGTTTTCGTGCGGAGCGCGGGCAATACGGAAAGGTTCTGGGGCATCATTTCCGCCGTTGTCGACGTGCAGCGTCTCTATCGGGCGAGCGGGCTGCTTGACGACGATCTCGGGATTGACATAGCGCTGATCGGCAGGGACGCTCTCGGCCAAAATGGAGACCAATTCTACGGCAATGAGCGGATCGGCAAAAGCGATCCGGTGACGGCCGACGTTTTGCTCCCGTCCGGTTCGTGGCAGATCGCGGCCATTCCCAAAAATGGCTGGCCTTCGACGCCAAGTAACGCATGGTTGTTGCGCGCGATCATGGCGACGGCCGGGGCCTTGGTTGTGTTCCCCTTCCTGGTCACAGGTCGCCTGATCGGCGAAAGACAGCGCAATTATGCGGAATTGCGTCGATTGTCACGACGCCTGGAACTCGCTCTGGAAGCCTCGGCTATTGGGGTTTGGGAACACGATCTCGCGACCAACGACCTTACGTGGGATGATCGCGTAAATGAGATATATGGCAAATCAACCGGGGAGCACCGGGGCTACATAGACTGGGCGGGTGCAATCCACCCAGATGATTTGGCTACCGCCAACGCAGATTTCGACAGCGCGGTGGCCAGCGGACGACCATATTTGTCGGAGTACCGGATTGTGCGTCCGGATGGCGAGGTCCGTCATGTCCGGTCCAAGGCGATCGTTTACCGGGTCGCAAACAACACTCCAAAAATGATCGGCGCGGAATGGGACGTTACAGCCGATGTCCTGCTGAACCAGGATCTGCTTCGCGCAAAACAGCTGTCCGAGTCGAAAAATGCAGAACTCGAGTCGGCCAAAGCGCGCATAGAGCACATCGCGCTTCATGACTCGTTGACCGGCTTGCCCAACCGGCGTTACCTCGACCAGGTACTGGAAGATTACGCGGCAAACGCCAGGCGCTCAGGCGGGCATGCGGCACTGCTTCACATCGATCTGGATCGGTTCAAGCACATCAATGATACGCTGGGCCACGCCGCCGGTGACGCAATGTTGGTTCACGCGTCAACAGTCCTCAGATCGAAGGTCGGCGACGAGGGATTCGTCGCCCGCATCGGAGGAGACGAATTCATCGTTCTGTGCGTGGTGCGCGACGATACCAAGCAACTGGCGCTGCTCGCTGACCGCGTCATCAGCCAGATGCGCGAACCGGTCTACTACCAGGGCCATCGATGCCGTTTTGGTGTCAGCGTGGGAATCGCAGTCGACAACGGAAAAAATATCGAAGCCAAACACCTGCTGGTAAACGCCGATATCGCGCTTTACCGAGCAAAGAGGCGTGGGCGCAATCGATACGAATTCTTCACCGACGCGATGCAAAGCGAAATCGTCGATACAAAGCGGATTGCCGACGAAATTCTCGGCGGCCTTGAGCGCAACGAGTTCATCCCCTTCTACCAGCCCCAATTTGACGCAAAGACGCTCGAAATCGTTGGGGTTGAGGCGCTGGCGAGGTGGAGACATCCAGAAAAGGGTATTTTGGCGCCCGATGTCTTCCTGAGAATTGCGGAAGAACTGAATGTGGTATCGATCATCGACCAAGCCATATTGAAGCAGTCGCTTTTGGACTTCAAAGAATGGTCCGATGCTGGACTCCACATTCCGCGGGTATCGGTCAATGTTTCGGCGCGACGCCTTCAAGATGAGGAGCTCATCAAGAGCTTGCGAGAACAAAATATCAAAAAAGGGACAGTTTCATTCGAGCTTGTTGAGTCAATTTTCCTGGACGAAAACGACGACCTTGTCACCTGGAATATCGAGCAGATAAAAGAACTCGGGATTGACATCGAAATAGATGATTTTGGCACCGGTTACGCTTCGATAGTCAGTTTGCTCAAGTTGCAGCCTCGCCGGCTAAAGATAGATCGGCAGCTGGTCACCCCAATCGTCAAATCGCCGCAAAGAAGGCAGGTTGTCTCGTCAATCATTGACATCGGCAAGTCCTTGGGTATCGAGGTCGTGGCGGAAGGTGTCGAGACGATGCAGCACGCACGGATACTCAAAGGCCTGGGCTGCGACATGTTGCAGGGTTATGCCTTCGGCTACGCGCTCGATTCCGACGGACTAAAGGCCTTTGTTCGATCCCGGCGGCTGCGCACAGCCAGCTGAGCGTGAGTCCCCGCATTTACCGGCGCGATCGGCGTTGAGCGTCGCATCAATATGCGCGTGGCAGGCCAGGCCGGTAACAACAACCCTCAAATAATCAAATAAGCAGCAGGCCCTTCATGCTGGAATGGCCTTTCCTGCCGATGATGATGTGATCGTGAACGGCAATGCCAAGCGGTTTGGCCGTCTCGATGATCAGCTTGGTCATCTCGATGTCGGCGCGCGACGGCGTCGGATCGCCCGATGGATGGTTGTGAGCTAGAATAATCGCCGTCGCCGAGAGCTCCAAGGCGCGCCTGACCACCTCGCGCGGATAGACCGGCGTGTGGTCAACGGTGCCGACCTGCTGCACTTCGTCGGCGATCAGTGCGTTCTTCTTGTCGAGGAACAGGATGCGGATGTGTTTCCCTCCTTTCGTTTCCTTCTTCTTTTCAATGGCTTGCGGAAGACGTCCCTCAAACGTCCCCCGCGCGTCCCCTATCAGGGATTCTTGTTTCGTTTCGCCAGACGCAGCTGAGCAACGCGGCTCGTCTGTTCGATGGTGCCGCGGTTGTACCGAGCACTAGTCTGCCGGTTCTTGTGGCCCGCCGATTTCATGACGTCGGTTTCGGTCGCGCCAAGATCGTAAGCCTCAGTGATGGCTCCGGCTCGTGCGTCCATATTCCATACATGCCGTGGCAAGCCAGCCTTGTCCGCTATCTTGCGCCAACGCTCAGTGAACTTGCGATGCTTGTAGGGCTCGCCGGTCGTCTCAGCCAAGATCATCGGCCCGACGCGCTTCTCTAGCGGCACGCGAGCGACTTCTTCCAACACCATCGGGTGGAGTTTGAGGTCGTGCTCGACTGCAAAACCTGTTTTCGTATGCGTTTTGCGCAAGACCATGTCGGCGCCAATGTCCGACCAGACCATTCCGTTGGCCCATCGTGTATCGCGATGAAGTATTCCGCCCTTAGCGTCTTGAACCGGCTCCCACTCACCGATCACGTCCTTCTGGCGCATGGTCAGTTCGAACTGCAAAACGGTGGCTAGGGCGATCGACGGCCAGCCCTCAGCATGGGCGGTCTTGCGAATGGCTTCGACATGTTCGGCAGTCATGACCGATTTGCGGGCAGGTGGCGTCGAGAAACGGATCTTCGACAAGATGGTGTCTGCGCGGAAGCAGTCGTCATAACCCAGCGTCACACCGTAGCTAATCAACTGCCGCACGGCATCCATGCAGTGTTTCGCGCGCCACGGCCGGGGAGGGGGATTGGATTCTTTCTCTGTCGGCTCTTTCGGTTCGCCCCATTGCCTGTGCCAGCGCTTGAAATCGGGTCCGAGGAGTTTTCCAACATGGCGCGAGCCGACTGTGCTCTCGATGATGACGAGGCACTTGGTGACATTCTCCCGGCAGTTCCATTTCATCGATCGGTATGGAGAGTCTTCGTTCGTCTGGAAAAGGCGTGACAGGCTCGTCAACGAGCCGTCAAAGCTGGGGGCGCCGTGACTCTCGTGCGTCGCCCATTCGAGCATTTGAGCCTGAAGGAGGTGGCAGCGGGCCGACAGATGCTCCCGACCTTCTGCGGTTTCCGGATAGTGAAGACGAATGCTTGAGGGGCGGAACCCGCGCCTTGCTAGGTCCCCGCGGGCTTCCCAATATTCACGGACGGTGCCGTCCTTGTTACGCTTTCGCTTGAGGCCAGGAAAATCGCTCACGACCAGTTCTCCACGCCGTCAACGGATGTCGGAAGGTGAGATTGGTGGAGACCGTGTCGTCTGTCCAGAAACGCGCGCACGGCAGGCCAATAGCGATAGCCAGTAATGGGATCGACGCGGGGCAAGCCTTCGCGCTCCCACACTGCGGCAACGGCTGCCCATTGCACCTTGGATTTGGCCCCTAGCACGCGCTGCGCGATCGTTGCCTCGGAGAGATATAGGGGCGTATTGTCATTTGCAGCGGTGCGGCTCATGCGGTTCTCCTCGGCGGGCGTGTGGGCGGTAGAAAGAACCCCGCACTGGGCGGGGCTTTGTCGTAGGTCGCGCAAGGCGGTCAATGCGCGCGGTAACTCCAAGTCCCCGCAACGTAGTCGGGACCCATGGCGTTAGCGGCTTCGGTCGCCGTCTCGAGGTCGGCCGCCTTTCCGATCCATTCAACTGGGATGCCACGTTCATTCACCCTCGACACGCTGTACACGTGTCTCATTCTGCTGCTGTCGTTAACTGTCTGCCCGCGCATCTGATTCTCCTCGTTGCGTTACGGCTATCAACCGAATATGTTGATACGCCTGACGCAAACCTGCGTCAACAGAAAATGTTGATAACCATGACGCCCTTGCAATGCCGTGCCGCCCGCGCCCTTCTTGACTGGACGCAACCGAAGTTAGCCGATGCGGCTAAGCTTGGTCTGTCCACAATTGTCGATTTCGAGAAGCAGCGCAGGGGGACGATATCCGATGACGCCAAGGCCGCCATCCGTACCGCACTCGAGGCCGCCGGCATCGAGTTCATCAATGGCACGGGCGTGAAACTGGCCAAATAAAAAGCGCGCCCCTATTATCAAATTCAGGGCGCGCTCTGGCCTCGAAGCGTCGAAGCTGATCTTGCCGAAACCAGCACGTCCGCTCCGAGATGCCATGTGCAAGATAGATCGTTTGTCCCCTAGCAGCAACTAGACTTCCTCCGTTGCCCGTGCACATTTGCTGCGCAGGGGAACGGGGGGAATCATGAAGAATAAATTTGCGGCGCTGTCAGCGGCTCTGATGCTGACGGGGTGTGGAAGCGTTTCGGTGCCTGCATCCGGCAGCACATCAAATGGCGAAAAGTTCTACGGACAGGCAACGGCTTCTCTTTCCGAAGGAAAATTCGTCGTCACCAATCAATCCGGAGTGCTTTGCACAGGCAAGTACGATCAGTTTTCCACGGCGAGGCAACTCACTGTTGAATTCACTTGTACGGATGGCCGAAAAGGCACAATTCACATTTTGAGAAATCCCGACCTGATGGGCGGCGCGGGGACGGGAACATTTAGCGACGGCACGACTGCGACGTTCAAGTTCGGCAAAGATAGCGGAGCTTGAGCTATGAAGGTCCATCTCACCACCGCCATCGTGGCCGTTGTGGCGCTTGCCGGATGCACAACAACACCTGCCGACTATGCCACGACGCTCTCTCAACAAGATCCAAAATGGGACTCGCCGGACTGCAAGCAGATTCGCCTTGCGGCTCTCGGCTATGACGACAAGGTAGGAGAGCGGATGGCCATCGGCGTGGCGTCTGGTCTCTTACTCGGCCCGTTCGGGTTACCGCTCGCCGCATCGGCTGACGCCAACCAAGAAAAGCAACGTAAGCTGTTCGCACGTGAGATGCACATGCGATGTTCGAGCCTACCACTTCCGAAGGAGCTACATCTCAATCCAAGCAGTCAAGACGGCGGCAAGAAGGCGAATTACCCTTGATGACCGCCGCTTATCCACGCGACATCGGTACCACTCAAACGAATGGCAATTTTCTGTCTGAATGCGTTTAGGGTCCATGCTCGGAGACCACGCATAGGTATCGCGCGGGAGGCAGGTGACTCCCCGTTTCAAGGCATCGAGATGCTACGAGCACTGAAAAGTCAGTTCCTTAGACCTAAAGATCGGGCGATCTGCCAGCGGGTTGTCGACCAGGTAACCGCGGACGCCAAATGGTACAGCACCCCGATAGACGGTCAGATTCTGGCCTTGACCACGCTGAATCTCTTTCAATCAGGGGTCGTAAACGAAACGAATTTGCTGGCACATGTTCGCGCGCGGCGCCACGACTTCACTAAACTGACAGGCTAGCTCTTCACCTTCGGCGTGATCTCTTCGATCTTGGCGCCGGCCCCCGATCTAGCGCGCGTCCGGCAAGTTGCTTGGACCTCTCCTGCAAAGATACTTTGGTGCAGATTAATTAAGGGAGGGCTAAAATGAAATCTGCAATTCTGGCCGTATTGGCGGCTTTGACCTTGGCTTTTGCGACCAGCGCCTATGCACACAGCGGCGGCACCGACAGCAATGGTTGCCACAAGAACCACAAGACAGGCGACTACCACTGCCACTGACTATGCGGCCCTCTGAATGACCCGCCTATCTGTTGCGGAAGAGCTTTGAAAGCGCCGCCGACCGCATTCACTTCCCTCCTCGTCATGACGAACAGTGTTCGTTCGAATGATGCTATCCCGTTGCCTTGGGCGCAAGTTTTTGGTCAGCCAGCACAGCGCCTCCTCTTAAGCTTGCTGGTGGTCAAGGCCCGCGATGAAACGGCCAATCAAATACGACCCCAAGCGCCACGTGCGCTATGATCCGGACCTGCTGCCCCGCACGGGGCACAGGTACAAGCCAGCCAAACCGGCCCACGATGCCGTATGGTGGCCCAATGTCATCTCGGCAATTGCTATTGGCGGTTTCTTCCTCACGTTCATCTGGAGCTAAGACAATGCTACCTTTGTGCAGGCAGATGGCTCTCAGGCAGGCCGTGCTCAGCCTTTTGTGCAAGAAGTTCGTACCGCGGGTGCTCATTCCGTAGTTCCTTCGTCCCTGAAATCCTGCAACGACGCGTGCCGCAAGTCGTCCTCGCCGCGCAGATGCTTCACACGGCCAATGACTGGCGGCTGGAGAGTTTCCCGACGCTTGCGCAGGCCCAGGGCGCTGCAAGCCCGACCTCGCTTGCGGCGGAGGTCGCAGGCAAGGTCTGGCTGTTCACGCTCGGACCGAAGGATGGCTCCACGCCCGACGGAACCAAGGTCGTCGAGATCGGGCCCCTTCCGCCGATCAGCGCGAGCGAGGGATGGACGAGAATATCCGAAACGCCTGGGCTGCGCTCAAGCTGGTTCGCATGGCCATTGAAGAGACCTGCCCGGCCGGCGTGCTGCCGAGCGAGGAAGCCGTCCTTCTGCTCTATGGCCCGGAACTATCCATGAGGGCGAGGCCCTCGCCAAGGCGATCATTGAAACCGTCGAGAGGCTTATATGCCAAGATGGTGAGATAGCCGGCGAGTAGCAGCGCGGCAGTGATCACATCCGGTATCCGGCAGCTTCGAAAGCGAGCAACACCAACACGCAAGCCGCCAAGAGAGCAAACAACGATCCGACGAAAACGACTCGGTATGCAATCCTGCGACCCGTGCCGTCGCGAGTCAGTGTCGGGTACACTTTCTGGGCGATGATATTCGCGCCGACGTTTAGTAGGACGATAAAAAGAATCGCTGCGAGCCATCCGCCCCAGTTGCGCATATGATTCCCCTCCCCAATGAGGTGAACAGCAAAGCACTACGAGTCGATGGACGCAACATGGCTCACTCCTCCTCCCAAAAATCCTGCAGCGATGCATGCCGCAGGTCTTCCTCGCCTCTCAGGTACTTGATGCGGACCTTGATTCCCGGCTTCACCCACTGCGTTGCAGGCCGCTTGGCATGCCATTCGGCGGCGGGCCAGCATGCTCTTGCACCGCTTCCACAGTCGCTCGCGCATCTCGCGATTGACGCTGACGAAAGCGCTGCCGACATATTTTCGCGTGCCGGGATCGGCCATCAGGGCGAATGCCGGTTTGCCTTGCTCGCGCTCGATGCCGAGCAGTTCGAACTCGCCAATTGCGTAGCACTTGGCCTTCAGCCAGTTGGTGGTCGGGCCGCTGATGTATCTACTGTCAATCCGGTTCGACAACATCCCCTCGAGACCAGCTTGGTCGACGAGGTGATATATGGCGTTTGCCTCGCCCGGCAGCGCCTGGCTGAACTGGGTGCGGATATCGGGCGGGATGATGCCGGCGAGGAGATATCGACGCTCTTCCAGCGCCATCTCTCGCAGATCAAGGCCGTTGAGGTGCAGCAGGTCGAAGGCGACGAAGTAGAGGTCATGCTGGCGCCGCGTGATCGCCTTGCGCAGCTGGGCAAAGTCCGACAGGCCCTTGTCATTGAGCACGATGATTTCGCCGTCGATGATTGCGTTCTCGACGTCTAGCGTTTTGGCAGTCGCGGCGAGGTCGCGGTATTTCGAGGTCCAGTCAAGGCCGCGGCGGGTGAAGATGCGTACGTTGCCGGCGTCGATGATGATCTGTGAGCGGTAGCCGTCGAACTTGACTTCGTGAGTCCATCCGGCGCCCTCGGGCGGCTTGGCGACGAGCTTAGGTTCCATCGGCGGGATAAAGGCCAGCCCTTCGGCCATACAAACTCCACGCAACCAACCCGATTCAATAAAATTTGAACGATTCGGTTCCGTGAGCGCAAAGCTCGCGTCTCTGGATGGAGGAGACGCGGGCCGGATCGGAGACACTACCGATCTTTGCAGCAATCGTATGAGGGAGGGGCTTGCTGCGCGTACCGAATCGTCCCCTCGCGCCGTGTTCCAGCTTGACGCAAAAAAGTCCCGCCGCACTGCCAGAACGGCGGGACCGATCAAGCGCTTTGCACCAGGCGGGGGGATGCAGGGGGGTGGGCTTTGCCGAGTGAGCGCAGACCGTAAGCGACCCTAAGCGCAACAGCGGCAACGCGTCTACCAACCGCCGGTTGGAAGCCGCTAATTCAGCGCTGGCGGTAGGCCGAGCCTGAAACCTTTCAAGGCGGCGGCGATGCCCATCATCACGGACTGGTCGGGATAACCGAGAAGGCGATGCGTACCCGGCTCGTCGCCACAAACGCAGCGGATCGGCACAACCTGGTAGTCGTCTTGGAACGGCACGCCGTCACCGTTTGCGAGAAAATCATATTCCGGGAAGCAGCCCTTCAGGAATGCTTCGACCTCGCGCAACACCGCCTCGGACCGAGCTCCTGAGGGCGGCGCGATGACGAAACTATCGACCTCATCGCCTGCCGGGATGCCGGAACTATCGATTGCAGTAATCATCCGAATTGGAAGCCGGCAACCGCAGCAACGTGGCGGCTCAGCGACGCCTTCGGTGAATGAACACTCAGCGACGCCCGCCGCCAATATGGCGACGAGCACACTTAGGGCGCTACCACGATTGGCGGCTGTACCAGTCGTCGACATCGGAGCGGACCTTGTCCTTTTCGATGCCGTAGCGTTCCTGAATTTTGCCTTCGAGCTGGTCGCGCTTGCCGGCAATTCGGTCAAGATCGTCATCAGTGAGCTTGCCCCACTGTTCCTTAACCTTGCCTTTGACCTGCTTCCAGTTTCCTTCAACGCGGTTCCAGTCCATGGTTTTTCTCCATAAAGCGGGGATCGCCTAATTAGGAAACGATCGACGCCGGTTTTGGTTCTCGGAAGCGAAAGGCCTCCCGATGCCGCAGAGCCGGGTCATGAACCGTTTGCACCCACGCCTGAGTGCAAGAAAGCCCGCCGGACCTTCCGGCACGGCGGGCTTCGCGTGAAGAGTTCGAGTCAGTCGTAGACCTTCACAATCTTGCGCGTACCCGGATCGACCAAGACGGTTCGTCCGTCAACGATCACGTAGCGGTACTGAACGTCTGGCACCTCGTAAAGCTCAACAGTATCAGGCAGAGCCGTGCCGATGTTGAGCTCCACGCCCGGAAGGCTCAAGGATGCCATCGGCTTCTTTTTCACGTACTCTCGAATCACAGTATCCTGCTCAGGCTGAATGATGACGTCCTGAGCGGCGGCGGCGCTGACACCAACTAGCAAAAGGATACCTGCCGCAGCCGATGAAAGTTGCTTTCGCATTTTAACCTCCAAGCAAGTTTCCGCTGCGGTGCTTGATTGCTGCCGCGACGGGTTGCTTACCTTGAACGGTGCGGAGCAATTCTTGTTCCACTGGCAGTTTGCGCGAACCCAACACACACGCGCCAGCTCAAGGCTTGGTTTTTTCCTGAGGAGGCGCGCTTGGATCAGGACAATCAGGATGTGGCAATTTTTCACAGGGAGAGGGCCGGTCGCCAACGCCGCCATAGTGTTTCACGAGATGGGCGAAACCGTAGGCGAAGGCGAAAAGAAGCGCTAAAACAACCGCTATTCGGACGGCCATGGGGTATTGTACCAGGATCCCGCTCAGGAAGGGCGCGGATCACTTCCCTCGCGCAATTTCCTTCGCGAGATCGCCGATTTCGCGACGCCGTCGCTGATCTGTAAGCGCTCATTTCCCCGCACGTCGACGGCCCTTGCAACAGCTGATCGCTTTCAGACGGACGCGTCCGAGCGGATCAGGCTGCAGCGGTTTTGAGGAAGTTGAAGGGCAGCAGGTCGTCGATGGCTGCGTTCTCGGGGCGCTGAGGTAGTTCAGTGAGGACGTGGCGCAGCC